>NZ_JHEG04000001.1:3468667-3821775 GCF_000760695.4 Tolypothrix bouteillei VB521301
TGCACAATGCTGCCATTCGCCTCATTAGGAAAGGCAAATTGACCTACTGCTAGTATGACTAATGGATAAACAATCGCAGTCAACAACCAAAGAATTAAAGTAAGACGAATTGCTTTAGTAATTTCTTTAATAATAAACATAAAAATTAATAATCATTGGAAATAGGGGAAGGTGGGTCTCCTCTAGGGATAAGGGAACCATGAGGATTGGGTATTGAGGTAGACATATCTTAGTCTTTAGCCCCAATCCTTAGCCCTCAGTCCCTACTTATACCACTCCTGCTACAGTTAGCAATATATCAATTAACTTAATTGCAATGAATGGTGCAATTACACCTCCCAAACCGTAAACAAAAATATTTCGTTGTAATAATTGATTAGCTGTTAATGGTCTAAACTTTACACCTGTTAGTGCTAAAGGAATCAATGCTGGAATAATCAAAGCGTTGTAAATCAATGCTGCTAGTACGGCTGAATTTGTACTGGTTAGTTTCATAACATTTAAACTTTGTAGATTTGCGGCAGTAAATAAAACTGGGATAATCGCAAAATATTTAGCAATATCATTGGAAATGGAAAATGTCGTTAAAGCTCCACGTGTCATGAGGAGTTGTTTGCCAATAGTCACAATATCAATTAGCTTTGTGGGATCGGAGTCTAAATCTACCATGTTGGCAGCTTCTTTTGCTGCTTGAGTTCCTGTATTCATGGCTACACCAACATTTGCTTGAGCAAGCGCCGGCGCATCATTAGTTCCGTCACCCGTCATCGCTACTAGTTTCCCCTCTTCTTGTTCCTTTTGAATGACGGCAATTTTGTCTTCTGGGGTTGCTTCAGCAATAACGTCATCGACTCCTGCTTCTTTTGCTATGACAGATGCTGTTATGCGGTTGTCACCAGTGAGCATGACAGTTCGGACTCCCATTCGCCGCAACTGGTCGAAACGTTCTCGAATACCGGGTTTGATGATGTCTTTTAAATAAATCACACCATATATTTCGCTATCTAAAGCTACGGCTAACGGTGTTCCCCCCAGTTGTGAGACTCTTTCGTAGGCTATATCAAGTTCTGCATTACCGTTTCCATTACGGGAACGTACAAATCCTTTGATCGCAGAAACTGCACCTTTACGGGCTTGACTCCCATTTGGTAAATTTGTACCACTCATGCGCGTTTTTGCGGAAAACTCTATTGCTTCTGCTTGGTCTCGTTGAAAATGAATCGTTGCTCCCAATCTTTCCGCAAGCCTGAAAATAGATTTGCCTTCAGGTGTATCGTCAAATATGCTCGCTGCTAAAGCAACATGGGCGATTTCTTCCATGGAATGACCGTTAATGGGGATAAACTCTTCAGCCAATCGGTTACCCAAAGTAATCGTACCTGTTTTATCAAGGATTAGGGTACTCACATCACCACATGCTTCTACCGCCCTTCCGGAAGTCGCGATTACGTTAAACTGGGCAACTCGATCCATTCCCGCAATCCCGATCGCACTGAGCAATCCTCCAATAGTAGTGGGGATCAATGCTACCAATAGCGCTACTAAGATGGCAATATTAATGGAGTTTCCCACGTATCCCGCGATCGCGGGAATTGTCATCACGACGAACAAAAAGACTAACGTCAAAACTGCTAGCAGTACCGTTAGAGCAATTTCGTTGGGTGTTTTCGTTCTTTCAGCGCCTTCCACCAAAGCAATCATCCGGTCAATAAACCCTTTACCTGGCTCTGCTGTAATTCGGATAATTAGTTCATCAGAAATAATCTGCGTACCACCAGTTACAGAACTTGCTACATCCGATCCCGTTTCTTTAAGGACAGGCGCAGACTCCCCGGTAATTGCTGATTCATCAACACTAGCAACACCCATAATGACTTCCCCATCAGCAGGGATGACATCACCAGCAACTACGTAAACCGTATCACCTGTTCTTAAGGTAGTCGAAGAAACTTCTGCGATCGCTCCATCATCACCGAGTTTTTTAGCAACTGTTTCTGACTTCGTTGAACGCAGCGCATCCGCTTGTGCCTTACCCCGCCCTTCAGCAACTGCTTCAGCAAAGTTAGCAAATAAAACAGTAAAGAATAAAATACCTGTTACCAATCCGTTAAAAAGACGCAAGTTATTGCCTGTAACAGGACCAAACAGGTAAGGATCGACAGTCACCAATAAAGTAATGAGGGTTCCAACCCAAACCAAAAACATGACTGGGTTTTTAATTGCGTATTTGGGATTTAGCTTGACAAAAGCATCTTTTATAGACCTGAGGTAAATTCCTTTTGTGCGAACCTTTGATTTTTTACGTGGGTGGCGACGTTCACTTCTACGAGAATACGGTGGTCTGGGTGTTGAGTCCATAATGGTGAGTGGTGAGTAGTTGCTGGTGAGTGGTTGGTGGTTGGTAATTGTTAGTGGGAGCAAGGCGTTGCACCCGTACAGTAGTTGGTGGAAATACAACTAACTACTAACAATTAACCACTAACAAAATTATTTAAGATTAAGCCCTTCAGCTATAGGTCCTAAAGCTAAAACGGGGAAAAATGTCAGTACCCCCAAAATTAAAATGACTCCTGCGGTCACTGTTGTAAATAGGGTGGTATCTGTTCTGAGAGTTCCTGGCGTTTCTGGCACTGCTTGTTTGCGTGTCATACTATCGGCTAGCAGTAGAATAGCGATAATTGGCACATAACGCCCCATTAACAAGCTCACGCACGTGCTTAAGTTCCACCATAAAGTACTATCGCCCAACCCTTCTAAGCCCGAACCATTATTGGCACTGGCTGAAGCATATTCATAAACAACTCGTGAAATATTGTGAAATTCAGGGATGCCCGTATATCCTGGTGGGGGAACTTGAAAGCCTAAAGATGTAGGAAATCCCAAGGCAATAGCACTGGGGATCAACACTGCAATTGGGTGAATCAGCAGGACTACGCTACTGAGAATGATTTCTCGCTTTTCTATTTTGCGCCCTAAAAATTCTGGTGTCCGTCCTACCATTAGCCCAGTTAGGAACACAGCGAGAATCAAGAAAATGAATAGGTATGCTGTTCCGGTTCCCTGACCGCCCCAGACTATTTGTAAAAACAAGCTGAGCATTGTGGAAAAAATTCCCGGTGGCATTAGGGAATCGTGCGTCCCGTTGACAGCACCACACATAGTTCCTGTTGTCGTAATTGCCCATAGCGCTGTTTGCGCCCACCCAAATCTAATCTCTTTTCCTTCTAAATTGGGCTGTGCTTCCAATGCTAATGCTTCGCTGACTGTGGGATTGCCTTGATATTCGCCAATGGCTGTTATACCAATCAAGACAACATAAATAACAAAGACCATCCAGAATAACCGCCACGCTTGTTTGGTATTATTTGCAAACAATCCGTAAGTAAAAATCAGTCCAGATGGAATGCTCAGCATGGCAAGGGTTTCTATGAGATTGGTAACACTGCTTGGATTCTCATACGGGTGTGCTGAGTTTGCACTAAAAAAACCGCCACCGTTTTCTCCCAACTGTTTGACGATCTCAAAAGACGCTACCGGTCCTCTAGCAAGATACTGTATACCTCCATCTAAAGTTGTTAATTCTAAAGGTCCATTCATTGTTTGCGGTACGCCTAAAGCTAGTAATACGATCGCTCCCACTATTGAGATTGGTAGCAATATACGCGTGATAGAACGCGTGAGATCGACGTAGAAATTTCCTAGTGGTTTCCCTGTCAGACCTCGTATAAAAGCAATTCCTACTGCTAATCCCGTAGCGGCTGAGGTAAACATTAAAAAACCCAAAGCGGCTGTTTGACTGAAGTAACTGAGAGTGGTTTCTCCTGAGTAATGTTGCTGGTCTGTATTGGTTAAAAATGAAATAGTTGTGTGTAGGATAATGTCCCATTTAGGAGCAGCTAATTTTGTAGGATTCCACGGTAAAAATTTCTGAAGAGCAAGGAAAAAACAGACTACAATTCCCATAAAAAGGTTACTGTACAGCAACGCTCTGATATACTGCCAACCCGTCATAGTCTCTTGTCTGGATATCCCTGCTAATAAATATATAATTCGTTCTAAGGGATTCATGACGGGATCGAGTAGCATTTTTTCTCCCATAAAGACACGGGCTATGTATCTACCGAATCGCGGTGCGATCGCTATTATGATACAGAGTGTCACTCCTATTTGCAAAAGTCCTTGTCCCATATATTGAGTCGCAATTATTATGTGTACCTATCTAAATAAATCACTCAGAATTGAATGCTTTTATCCTTTATCCTTTTTTACTGAAGTGCTTCATTGAGTCGCACGACAGCTTCTACTAAATACTTGGAAGAATTCATGACACGCACACTGCCTGAAGCATTTTCTGTTCGACTAATACAGTGCGATCGCACAATATAAATTTTGACTGCATGAATTTCCTAGATAATTTTACATCCTAATTTTTTTACTTGTAAGACTTACGTATAGCTCCCTTTTTTTGGCAACCCTGTATACACAGATCGGATTGGCTCCCCTGAATCCTCCTTATAAAGATGACTGCGTGCATGCGAGATGTTTTGACGCTTGACCCAATTTATATTCAGGATTTTTACAGTGAGTGACCCCGTTTATAGCGATCGCTCACTTGAATGCAATAGAGTTCTCGTAGAGTCGGTATTTGATCCGCCTAAAACGAGGGACACGCCCCGCAGTCGCCTCAACAGAGGTTCCCCTCGATGAAGCGCTGCTCTCCATTCCACAAGACCATTATTAATGTATTGCAACCAACTAAAAACCGCTATAAATAAAGAGTTTTGAACTTTTGTTTAGATTTTCCTCAAACTCGCAAAATTATGTAATCGCTATAAGTGCTTTTTCCATATTTCTATAGTGGCTGGATTCATCCTTCATATCAAGTCCGGCTAAATGCCCATAATAAAACTTTCTCCCTTGTCCCCGTGTCTCCTTGTGTCAGAGTCTATCCCAACTACGGGTATACAGCAGGACATGATATCAGGTATCACTCAGAATGCATACAGTATGCTTTTTAACGGGAGATGGAGAAATCTGCAACGTATGAAATCCCCAAACTACTGTTGAGGTTGTACTAACCATGACTTGGAAAATTGTCAATATTTTCTAGAAATATTCCCATTTTAGTATGAATTAATACTAATACAACTCAATCGTTCTTGGCTGGAGAAATTTATTAACGTCTGAAAAAGGTTAATAAAGGAGATTACCCAATTATTTGCGTGTCATTTTCATCATGGTCAACTTTAGTATATTTTCTGGGACTGAAAGTGAAATTTTTGACTATAACTTTTATTAATCTTCAAGAAATGCGTTGAACTGCACAACAGCTAGTTAACAGTCCAACCAAAAATTCCCTTTCAGATAAATATTAAAGGATATATCTGTGGCAACTACTACTTTTAAACCCGGAGATATTGCTATCGTAGGTTATGTAAGTAACGGTAACCCCGACCTGTTCTCATTCGTTAACCTAGTTTCCATTCCAGCAGGTACTATCATTTACTTTACAAACAATGGTTGGACGGGTACTGGCTTCAATGGTGTAACTTCTACTAATGCTGTTGGTGGCGAGAACTTAATTCGATTTACCGCCGATTCTGATATTGCAGCTGGTACAGTTATTCGCAATACAGATACTTCTTCCAATTTCACTTGGACTAACTCAGGCGCAATTGGCGCAGGCGGTGATTATGGAGACCTTTCCTTAAAGGAGTCTGGAGACCAGATTGCAATTGTGCAATCAACCGACAGTACAAACCCTCTATCTAATTTCACATCTATCTACCAGATTGATAATACGAATTTTTTTGAGAATGCAAATAGCACAACCACTGGTAGCATCGTTGCAGGATTGTCTGAAATTAACAAGACAGCAGTGCTTCTCAAGAACCAAGCAACTTCTGGAGTATTTGACTTACGGATATTTTCTAGCGGAACTAAGCAGGAATGGTTAGAGGCTATTAGCAATTCCTCAAACTGGAAGTTTGGTAGCGACACCTCCTTACCCTCTGGCAATATCACTGTTTCTCAAACTCCCAATAATCCTCCAACTGCTACAGACAGTGTTGTTACCTTTAGTGAGGATACAGCTTACACTTTTACTACCGCTGACTTTAAATTTGCCGATCCTGACAGTGGAGATACACTGAAATCAGTAGTTATTACCGTACTACCAACGAAAGGTCAGCTGTTCTTGGATAATGACAATGATGGTAACCAAGGCACTAGCGAAGCGATCGCGCAAAACCAACTTATCCAAGTTGCCGATTTTGGCAAGTTAAAGTTCAAACCTGCTGAGAATGCTAATGGTGATAACTACGCTAGTTTCCAGTTTAAGGTGAATGATGGCAAAGGCATAAGTACCTCAGCGTATAAGATGACGCTGAATGTGACTCCTGTCAACGATCCTCCAACTGCTGCCAATGGAACCATCAATCTTAGCGAAGATAGTGTTTACGCTTTTACCAACGCTGACTTTAAATTTACAAGTATTGATAGTAATGATTCGCTACAAGCAGTACAAATTACCCAACTTCCCAGTGCGGGTCAGTTGTTCTTGGATGAGAACAATAATGGTAACCAAGATGCGGATGAAGCAGTTACTCCAAACAAGGCTATACCAGTTGCTGAGCTTAGCAAACTGAAATTTAAACCAGCCAGTAATGCCAACGGCGATGGCTACACGAGTTTCCAGTTTAAGGTAAGTGATGGTACTGAGATGAGCGCTTCAGCTTACACGATAACAGTGAACGTGGCTGCTGTAAACGATGCGCCGACTGCTGAAAACAATACTGCCAGTTTGAACGAAGATAACGCCTACACGTTTAGTGCGGCTGACTTCAAATTTCAAGATGCTGATACCAGTAACACTCTACAATCAATACAAATTACTCAACTCCCTACTTTTGGTCAGTTGTTCTTAGATGGGAATAATAACAACCAACAAGATACTGGCGAAGCTATTATTACCAAAGGCGACACGATACAAGTGTCTGCTTTAGGTAACCTAAAGTTTAAACCTGGTACTAACGGGAACGGGGATAATTATTCTAACTTTCAGTTTAGAGTCGGTGATGGCACAGATTTCAGTGCTTCAGCTTACACCATGACATTTAACGTTGCTGCAGTCAACGATGCACCCAGCTTTATTATTGGAGCAGATCGAAGTGTAGATGCATCTGTGGGAGAGCAAAGAGTTGATGCTTGGGCAACAGGATTTAATCCGGGGGGCGGTACTGATGAATTAACACAGAGCCTTGTTGCATATAACATCGTGAGCAACAGCAATTCTGTTATATTTGCAGTTGCTCCTACGATTGATACGACGGGTAAACTTACTTATACTCCTGCAGCCAGTTTAGGTAAAACGGGTACTGCCATTATTGGTGTGACCGTTCAAGATAATGGAGGTACAGATAAGGGCGGGATAGATACTTCAACAACTCAATTTTTCAAGATTACTGTTAATAGCAACATTGCTGCTAGAGATGTTGTGATTAATGAAGTTGCTTGGATGGGAACTAGTGCTGATAGTAACGCTGAATGGATCGAATTGTACAACACCACAAGTCGAGATATTGATTTAGGCGGTTGGACGCTCAAATCCAGCAGTGGCGGTTTGAATATTACTATTCCTACAGGAACTGTCATTAAAGGCGGTCAATATTTCTTACTTGAAGGTGGTAATGATGAGACTATAAAAGATATTTCTGCCGATCTCATCTTTACAGGAACGTTAAGCAATGACGGAGAATCGCTAACTCTTAAAACACCAGATAACGTTGAGATCGATACTGCTAATGGCTCGGGCGATGTATGGCCAGCAGGAGTTTATGCAACGAGTTCTCCCAATGTCGGTATTAGCATGGAACGTATTAATTCTAAACAAGCTGATACTGATAGTAATTGGCACAATAATAATGGTGTAAAGCGTAATGGGACTGATGCTAATGGCAATCCTGTTTATGGAACTCCAAAAGCTGCTAATTCTTTTTATATTCCACCTGAAGTCATCGTTAATTTAGATCCTAATTTGACAACAACAGAAGGAGGCAGTACAACATCTTTTACTGTAAAATTAAGGACAATTCCAACTGCTGATGTCACTATCAAATTAAATAGTTCTAATTTACAAGAAGGACAGCTTTCTACAAACTCTTTGACCTTCACTCCTAATAACTGGAATATTCCACAAATTGTCACTATTACCGGGCAAGATGATAGTATGGTAGACGGTAATACTGACTACAAAATAGTTTTAGAACCAACTATAAGTACCGATCCAAATTACAACAATATCAATCCTGAAGATATCACCCTCATTAATAATGATAACGATATTTTAACCGTTCAAATCGCAACTTTACAAAGCAATGTAAGTGAAACAGGATCGAACCAGAGTTCATTCCGCATCACTCGCAATAGTATTCTTGGCGATCTAACAGTCAAGCTTGTTGCTACCGGAACTGCCAATCAACAAGATTACTCTCTTTCTACTAATGGATTATCAGTGGTAATTCCGAAAGGACAAAGTTTTGTTGATGTTAACTTCACGGCTATTGATGATACCATTCCTGAGTTAGAAGAAACCGTACAATTTACTTTAGCTTCCGATAATCAATATAAAGTCGATCCAAGTAAGAGCAGTGTGGCGCTAACAATTGCGGCAAATGACCCTATTTCCTATAGTCTTTTTACAACAACCACTAAAGTTACAGAAAATGGGAACCCACAACTGACTTTTGATGTGACTCGCAGTGGGGGTATTGGAATAGGAAGTACTGTCGATTATGCTTTTAGTGGAATAGCAGTTTTTAATAAGGATTACAACAACGTACTATTTGCTGGAACTCCAATTACCCCAAGTGGAACTTTAAGCTTTGCACCAGGAGAAACAACAAAGAGTATAACGCTAAATATTGTTGATGACAGCGATTTTGAAAATCAAGAAGATCTCGTCCTCACGCTGAAAAACCCCAATCTAAAAGCACCCCCAGAAAGTTCCCAAATTAGTCAAGCAGAAGCGATTGTCTCTATTACTGATAATGATTCTAAACCCAGGATTAAGATTGAGGATTTCACTATCAAAGAAGGTAAAACTGCATTGATAACAGTTAGTTTGTCTCAGGAAAGTTATGAGCAAGTTACGGTAAACTACAAAACGACTGATGGAACAGCTAAAGCTGGGAGTGATTACAAGAGTATTGACTTAACCCCACTGATTTTTAACCCAGGAGAAGTTAGTAAAACTATTGAGGTTGTCGCATATCGCGATTTTGAGTTTGAAGAATCAGAAACATTCTTAGTGGAACTTAGCAATGCCAGAAATGCTTCTATTGAGAAGAACCAAGCTATCGGTACTATTAGTATTCCAAATCTGGTTCAGGATACATCCAATGTTAACTATTTAATAGGAACTGATGAAAGCGATCGCATTCTTGGTGCTGATGGTGATGATATAATTATCGGTGGCTTGGAAGGCGATGAGATTGATGCTGGTGAAGGTAACGATACTGTATTTGGTGACTCAATTAATAGTGTAGCAAACAGCACATCTTACTTGAAGGATATCATCAAAGGTGGTAATGGTAGCGATCGCATCTTTGGTGGGGATGGGGATGATGTACTGTACGGTGAGTCTGGTGATGACTGGATTTGGGGTAACGACGGTCAGGACCGACTTTGGGGCGGTGCTGGAAACGATTACCTAACAGGAGGTCTGGGAAATGATACCTTTGTTTTGGCTGCTAATGAAGGAACTGATACTATCACCGATTTTCGTGTAGGAGAGGATGGCATTGGCTTATCTGGAAGTTTGACATATTCTGCTTTGACCGTCCGTCAAATCCTTGACAACACCTTTATTTTTGACAATTCCAACCAAAAAATTCTGGCAATTCTAAATGGTGTTCAAGCAGCAACTCTGCAAGAGTCAGTTTTCACTCCAGCAGTTTAGCGCTCTCTGTGTTGCTGAAGTCCTCGCTCCGGTGGCTCCCTCCGCCTGGGAAGGCATGTTTGGAGGTTTTGCCTCAATTGTGTCACCGGGAGACAAAGCCCAAAACATCCATACATTCATTTCAGCTAAACCAGCCGCCAGCTGGGGTGCGTGAGCCAAAGGAGATTTAATTTCTGTTTTCTTACTTGTATAAAATAATTTACTTATTCTTGGAGTTACTACTTGCTTAACTTTGCAGCCGAGACTATTTTTTTTCAGTACAACTACGCTAGTTGTTAGCTTATATACAGCATAAATTGTGATGTAGACCGAAAACCGTAACTTCTACCAAACTGTATGGAGGTAAGGATGGTTAGGTTTACTGCTGTTCTGATATTGGGGCAGAATGCTTCGCGCAAAAGAAAATTCTGTGCTTCAACGTTGCTCTGATGTTAGCTCCAGCAATTGCTACGCAAACAAAGTAATAAGACTATTTCTTTGAGTCAGCAGGTATCTGTTTTGACTCTAATTTCTATTGGGATAAAAGCAACTATGATGGAATCAACAGAGCATACTACCCAAAATCCTCAGGAAAATTATAACGAAGAAATTATTCTTCCTAATAGCGATCGCGAAAATCTCAATATTATCTTCATAGACACAACGGTTCCAGACTATCAAAGCTTAATATTGGGCATACAATCGGATAGCCAAGTTGTTATTCTGGACCCGACAAAAGACGGAATCACCCAAATCACAGAAATTTTGCAGAATGGCAAATATCAGTCCGTTCATATTGTTTCCCACGGGGCGGAAGGTAGCTTGCAACTGGGGTCAGCGCAATTCAATAGCGATACCTTATCTCTCTACACGCAACAGCTATCGCAGTGGGCAAACTTCTTGACAGACGGTGCTGATATTTTGCTTTATGGATGTAATGTGGCATCTGGAGAGAGGGGAGAAGCTTTTGTACAGCAACTGAGCCAGCTCGTGGGTGCTGATATTGCTGCATCGGATGACTTGACCGGAAGTGCAGCTAGCGGGGGTGATTGGGATCTTGAGGTAGCTACTGGCTTTATTGAAGCACCCCTGGCGTTTCAGGTTGGGGTGATGGAAGCTTATAGCAAAGTGTTGGGAATCTTTGAAGTTACAAATACCAATGACAGCGGGCTTGGTTCTTTGCGACAAGCTATTCTTGATGCCAATGCGACTGCTGGTGATGATACGATTTTATTCACTGGCATCTTCACAGACACAAATCCAGACACAATTACTCTCACTTCAGGAGAACTCACTGTTACTGAAGCTGTAACACTTGTAGGTAGTGGGGCAAACAGCCTGACAATCAGTGGGAATAATCTTTCTCGTATCTTTTCTGCTACAGCACCCCTTACCATAGCCAAGTTGAAGATAACTGGCGGAAACGCGATCGCGGGCAATGGCGGTGCTATTTACAGCAATAGCAGTGTTATTATCAACAATAGTACCATTTCCGGTAACACTGCGAACGGTGACGGTGGCGGCATTTGGAGCAGTGGCAATGTTACCATTGCCAACAGCACTATTTCTGGTAACACAGCTTCGTCAGGTGGAGGGGTTTATAGCGCTAATAACATTGCGATCGCCAACAGCACTATTTCTGGGAATACAGCGAAAGGTTCTGGAGGGGGAGTTTTTGGTAGCAATGGAACTATCAGTAACAGTACTATTACAGAGAATATTGCTGATAGCGATAATGACAATATCGGTGATGGTGGTGGTGTTTACAACAATGGTGGAACGATTAGCGTTGTTAATAGCATCATTGCTGGCAATAGTGACAAAGGCAATCAAGCTTCTGATGTTGCTGGTAGCACTTTCAACGGTAATGCGAATAACCTGATTGGTAGTGTTAGTGGTATATCTTCAAGCACTCTTGGCACTGGTTCAGATATTATCGCCTCCGATCCCAAACTTGCTCCTTTAGCTGATAATGGTGGTCCTACCCAGACTCACGCTCTGCTTATAGGTAGCCCCGCTATTAATGCAGGTAGCAACACACAAAGCAACCCAAATTTACCAACAACAGATCAACGAGGCAGTACGCGAACTATTGGTAATATTGTTGACATTGGTGCCATTGAATCTGATTTTGTTCCTCCAAAAGTTAACTTCGGTGTTGCCACCTACAGTATTGCAGAAGACAATAACGCGATCGCAGTTGAGATCTCTGTTACCTTAGACAGTATTCCACCAACTGACGTGACTGTCCCGATTGTTATCAACAGTAACAGTACAGCCACAGCAGACCAAGATTATACTGTTTCCTCAAGCGCTGTCACCTTTACGGCAGGCGCAACAGGTACAGAGTTAACAAAAGTTTTTACTGTTACCATCAAACCCGACACTCTCCCGGAGAATGACGAAACAATTGTATTCAACTTTGGCGCTCTTAAAGGTGCGGTCGCCGGAACAATAACAGAAACGACTCTGACTATTGCTGCTAATGACCCTATTGTGTACGGTATTTCTACCACAACGACAACTCCTATTGATGAAGGTAATAGTGGCACTAAGAGCATTACCCTTACTGTGACTCGAAGTGGGGGTACTGGAGTAGAAAGTACAGTAGACTTTGCCTTAAACGGAACAGCAACTTTTGGTAATGATTACAACATTACTGTTGAAAGTGGAGGAACTTCCTCATCTGGAACTATAAACTTTGCTCCTGGAGAGACACAGAAGACAATTACAGTCGATCTTGTAGGTGATGATGTATATGAAACCAATGAAGATATTACGGTTACTTTAAGCAATCCCCAGCCAACCACTGCTCCTGCAAATTCAACAATTGAGACAAGTGCAGCAGCAGTAACAATCGCGATCGTGAATGATGATGCTGTTCCCAGTGTCAGTATCGAGGATGTCACTGTCAATGAAGGCGACACAGCAACATTAACCGTCACCTTATCCAACCCCAGCTATCAAACCATTAATGTTAGCTACAGCACCAGCGATGGCACTGCGACAACTGGAGATGACGATTATGTAACACCCACCGCATCAACAATCACCTTTGCACCGGGCGAAACCAGCAAAACCATTACCGTCGTCACCCAACAGGACAACAAATTTGAATTAGACGAGACATTTAAAGTTCAACTGACACCTGAGAGCAATGCCACATTAGGAAGCAAAGGTGAGGCGGTTGTCACGATCGAGAATGATGATGCTGTTCCCAGTGTCAGTATTGAGGATGTCACTGTCAATGAAGGTGAAACAGCAACATTAACCGTCACCTTATCCAACCCCAGCGCTCAAACCATTAATGTTAACTACAGCACCAGCGATGGCACTGCGACAATTGGAGATAACGATTATGTGGTACCCACCACATCAACAATCACCTTCGATCCGGGCGAAACCAGCAAAACCATTACCGTCGTCAGCCAACCTGACAGCAAATTTGAATTAGACGAGACATTTAAAGTTCAGCTAGCACCCGACAGCAATGCCACATTAGGAAGCAAAGGTGAGGCGGTTGTCACGATCGAGAATGATGATGCTGTTCCCAGTGTCAGTATTGAGGATGTCACTGTCAATGAAGGTGAAACAGCAACATTAACCGTCACCTTATCCAACCCCAGCGCTCAAACCATTAATGTTAGCTACAGTATCAGCGATGGCACTGCGACAATTGGAGATAACGATTATGTGACACCCACCACATCAACAATCACCTTCGCTCCGGGCGAAACCAGCAAAACCATTACCGTCGTCAGCCAACAGGACAGCAAATTTGAATTAGACGAGACATTTAAAGTTCAGCTAGCACCTGATAGCAATGCCACATTGGGAAGCAAAGGTGAGGCGGTTGTCACGATCGAGAATGATGATGCTGTTCCCAGTGTCAGTATTGAGGATGTCACTGTTAATGAAGGTGAAACAGCAACATTAACCGTCACCTTGTCCAACCCCAGCGCTCAAACCATTAATGTTAGCTACAGCACCAGCGATGGTACCGCAACAATTGGAGATAACGATTATGTGACACCCACCACATCAACAATCACCTTCGATCCGGGCGAAACTAGCAAAACCATTACCGTCGTCACCCAACCTGACAGCAAATTTGAATTAGACGAGACATTCAAAGTTCAACTGACACCTGAGAGCAATGCCACATTAGGAAGCAAAGGTGAGGCGGTTGTCACGATCGAGAATGATGATGCTGTTCCCAGTGTCAGTATTAGTGATGACGTGACGATTAATGAAGGTGAAACAGCAACATTAACTGTCACCTTGTCCAACCCCAGCGCTCAAACCATTAATGTTAACTACAGTATCAGCGATGGCACTGCGACAATTGGAGATAACGATTATGTGACACCCACCACATCAACAATCACCTTCGCTCCGGGCGAAACCAGCAAAACCATTACCGTCGTCACCCAACAGGACAGCAAATTTGAATTAGACGAGACATTTAAAGTTCAGCTGACACCTGAGAGCAATGCCACATTAGGAAGCAAAGGTGAGGCGGTTGTCACGATCGAGAATGATGATGCTGTTCCCAGTGTCAGTATTAGTGATAACGTGACGATTAATGAAGGTGAAACAGCAACATTAACTGTCACCTTGTCCAACCCCAGCGCTCAAACCATTAATGTTAACTACAGTATCAGCGATGGTACTGCGACAATTGGAGATAACGATTATGTGACACCCACCACATCAACAATCACCTTCGCTCCGGGCGAAACCAGCAAAACCATTACCGTCGTCAGCCAACAGGACAGCAAATTTGAATCAGACGAGACATTTAAAGTTCAGCTGACACCTGAGAGCAATGCCACATTGGGAAGTAAAGGTGAGGCGGTTGTCACTATCAAGAATGATGATGCTGTTCCCAGTGTCAGCATTGAGGATGTCACTGTCAATGAAGGTGACACAGCAACATTAACCGTCACCTTATCCAACCCCAGCGCTCAAACCATTAATGTTAGCTACAGTATCAGCGATGGCACTGCGACAATTGGAGATAACGATTATGTGACACCCACCGCATCAACAATCACCTTCGATCCGGGCGAAACCAGCAAAACCATTACCGTCGTCACCCAACAGGACAGCAAATTTGAATTAGACGAGACATTTAAAGTTCAGCTAGCACCCGACAGCAATGCCACATTGGGAAGCAAAGGTGAGGCGGTTGTCACGATCGAGAATGATGATGCTGTTCCCAGTGTCAGTATTGAGGATGTCACTGTTAATGAAGGTGAAACAGCAACATTAACCGTCACCTTGTCCAACCCCAGCGCTCAAACCATTAATGTTAGCTACAGCACCAGCGATGGTACCGCAACAATTGGAGATAACGATTATGTGACACCCACCACATCAACAATCACCTTCGATCCGGGCGAAACTAGCAAAACCATTACCGTCGTCACCCAACCTGACAGCAAATTTGAATTAGACGAGACATTCAAAGTTCAACTGACACCTGAGAGCAATGCCACATTAGGAAGCAAAGGTGAGGCGGTTGTCACGATCGAGAATGATGATGCTGTTCCCAGTGTCAGTATTAGTGATGACGTGACGATTAATGAAGGTGAAACAGCAACATTAACTGTCACCTTGTCCAACCCCAGCGCTCAAACCATTAATGTTAACTACAGTATCAGCGATGGCACTGCGACAATTGGAGATAACGATTATGTGACACCCACCACATCAACAATCACCTTCGCTCCGGGCGAAACCAGCAAAACCATTACCGTCGTCACCCAACAGGACAGCAAATTTGAATTAGACGAGACATTTAAAGTTCAGCTGACACCTGAGAGCAATGCCACATTAGGAAGCAAAGGTGAGGCGGTTGTCACGATCGAGAATGATGATGCTGTTCCCAGTGTCAGTATTAGTGATAACGTGACGATTAATGAAGGTGAAACAGCAACATTAACTGTCACCTTGTCCAACCCCAGCGCTCAAACCATTAATGTTAACTACAGTATCAGCGATGGTACTGCGACAATTGGAGATAACGATTATGTGACACCCACCACATCAACAATCACCTTCGCTCCGGGCGAAACCAGCAAAACCATTACCGTCGTCAGCCAACAGGACAGCAAATTTGAATCAGACGAGACATTTAAAGTTCAGCTGACACCTGAGAGCAATGCCACATTGGGAAGTAAAGGTGAGGCGGTTGTCACTATCAAGAATGATGATGCTGTTCCCAGTGTCAGCATTGAGGATGTCACTGTCAATGAAGGTGACACAGCAACATTAACCGTCACCTTATCCAACCCCAGCGCTCAAACCATTAATGTTAGCTACAGTATCAGCGATGGCACTGCGACAATTGGAGATAACGATTATGTGACACCCACCGCATCAACAATCACCTTCGATCCGGGCGAAACCAGCAAAACCATTACCGTCGTCACCCAACAGGACAGCAAATTTGAATTAGACGAGACATTTAAAGTTCAGCTAGTACCTGACAGCAATGCCACATTGGGAAGTAAAGGTGAGGCGGTTGTCACTATCAAGAATGATGATGCTGTTCCCAGTGTCAGTATTGAGGATGTCACTGTCAATGAAGGTGAAACAGCAACATTAACCGTCACCTTATCCAACCCCAGCGCTCAAACCATCAATGTTAACTACAGCACCAGCGATGGTACCGCGACAATTGGAGATAACGATTATGTGGCACACACCGCATCAACAATCACCTTCGCTCCGGGCGAAACCAGCAAAACCATTACCGTCGTCACCCAACAAGACAACAAATTTGAATTAGACGAGACATTTAAAGTTCAGCTAGTACCTGACAGCAATGCCACATTAGGAAGCAAAGGTGAGGCGGTTGTCACGATCGAGAATGATGATGCTGTTCCCAGTGTCAGTATTGAGGATGTCACTGTCAATGAAGGTGAAACAGCAACATTAACCGTCACCTTATCCAACCCCAGCGCTCAAACCATTAATGTTAACTACAGCACCAGCGATGGCACTGCGACAATTGGAGATAACGATTATGTGGTACCCACCACATCAACAATCACCTTCGATCCGGGCGAAACCAGCAAAACCATTACCGTCGTCAGCCAACCTGACAGCAAATTTGAATTAGACGAGACATTTAAAGTTCAGCTAGCACCCGACAGCAATGCCACATTAGGAAGCAAAGGTGAGGCGGTTGTCACGATCGAGAATGATGATGCTGTTCCCAGTGTCAGTATTGAGGATGTCACTGTCAATGAAGGTGAAACAGCAACATTAACCGTCACCTTATCCAACCCCAGCGCTCAAACCATCAATGTTAACTACAGCACCAGCGATGGTACCGCGACAATTGGAGATAACGATTATGTGGTACCCACCGCATCAACAATCACCTTCGCTCCGGGCGAAACCAGCAAAACCATTACCGTCGTCACCCAACAGGACAGCAAATTTGAATTAGACGAGACATTTAAAGTTCAGCTAGCACCTGAGAGCAATGCCACATTGGGAAGCAAAGGTGAGGCGATTGTCACTATCAAGAATGATGATGCTCTCCCCAGTATCAGTATTAGTGATGATGTGACAATTAACGAAGGTGGTACTGCCACATTTACTCTTACTCTTTCAAATCCCACCGCTCAATTTGTCACTGTCAATTACGCCACCAGTGATGGTAGCGCGACAAGTGTAGATGCTGATTACGAAGTTTTAAATGTTTCTACACTCGCTTTTGCTCCCGGTGAAACCAGCAAAACCATCTCTGTTGTGACCAAACAAGACAACAAATTTGAAGTAGATGAGACATTCAGCATTCAGTTTTTTGACCCCAGCAATGCCAGTCTTACCAAATCGCAGGCAACAGTGACGATCGCTAACGATGATGCACCGCCTAGTATCAAGATTGATGATGTCAGAATAACCGAGGGTAGTAATGCCAATTTTACCATTACCCTCTCCAATCCCAGCAGTCAACAAATTACTGTCAATTACAACACCAGCGATGGGAGTGCTACAACTGTAGATGGTGATTATGAGGGCTTGAGCGGAGCTTCAGTCGTTTTTGCTCCTGGTGAAACTAGCAAGATTATTAGCGTGGTTACCAAAGATGACAACATCTTTGAGCTTGATGAGACATTTAACGTTAACCTCTCTACATCTAGCAACGCTACTTTTGAAAAAGCCACAGGAATTGCTACTGTTACCAGTGAAGATCTTCAACCCAGTATCAGTATTGATGAGGTTGCGATCGCCGGTGAAAATAACACTGCTACGTTCAATGTCACTCTCTCCAACCCCAGTACTCAACAAATCACAGTCAATTATAAAACTAGTAACGGTAGCGCTATTGCAGACACCGATTACAATGCTTTGAATGACATTCTTACTTTTGCTCCTGGTGAAACCACCAAGACCATTAGCGTTGTTACAAAAGACGACAACATCTTTGAAGCTGATGAGACGTTTAATATTGAACTTTTTACACCAAGCAATGCAACTCTTGCCAAAGACAAGGGTCTTGTTGTTATCATTAGTGACGATCCAAAACCAACTGTCAGTATTAGTGATGACGTTACCGTTACAGAAGGCGGTACTGCTACATTTACCCTGACCGTCTCCAACCCTAGCAGTCAACCAATTATTGTCAACTATACTACCAGTGATGGGACAGCCACGGTTGTAGATAATGATTACAATGCTGTCAAGATGGGAACAATCACCTTTGCTCCTGGTGAAATGAGCAAGACCATTGATATTGTAACTAAAAGCGATAAACAATTTGAGACTGATGAGAAATTCAACGTCAATTTCTCTCTTGCTCCAGAGAGTAACGCAACTCTCAGTAAAAACCAAGCCATTGTTACCGTCACCAACGATGACCCTCAACCTACCATAAGCATTCAGAATACCTTGTTAAAAGAAGGTGACACTGCCAATTTCTCTGTCACTCTTTCCAATCCCAGTTATGAAGTGATTGAGGTCAGTTACAACACTGCTGATGGTAGCGCCACTATTGCAGATGGTGACTATATAGCAGGAACTAACAAACTTATCTTCAATCCAACAGAAACCAACAAAACAATAAGTATTGCAACAAATATCGATGCGAAAATTGAGGATGTGGAGACATTCTCTGTGATACTTTCCGAGGCAAAAAATGCAACTATTTCCATTAACAAAGGAATTGGTGTCATTAACATTCCAACGATTTTAAACGGTACATCTGGACCAGATCTTTTAGTAGGAACCCAAAATAGCGATCGCATTTATGGACTAGAGGATAATGACACTATCATCGGTGGCTTGGGATTTGATGAGATTGACGCAGGCGATGGTGACGATACCGTTTTTGGTGACACAGTCAATAGTGTTAGCAATAGTACCTCTATCAATAGCGATGTTATCAAAGGTGGTAACGGTAACGATCGCATCTTTGGTGGCGATGGGGATGACTGGGTTTACGGGGAAGCTGGTGACGACCTACTCTGGGGTAACGACGGTCAAGATCTACTTTGGGGCGGTGCTGGAAACGATTACCTTACAGGCGGTCAAGGAAACGATCGATTTGTTCTTGCTTCAGGTGAAGGAACAGATACTATCAATGATTTCCATGTAGGAGAGGATGTCATTTATCTGGTGAATGGTTTAAAGCTCTCCGATTTGTCAAGGACTACATTTCTGGGTAGCACCTTGATCTATGAAAATTCACAAGAAAATAGCGATCGCAAAATCCTCGCCATTATCACCGGAGTGAATTCATCAGCTTTGACCGATAGCTCTTTCGTCGTTCAATGACCTCTAGGGCGTGTTTGGCTTATAGGGATCTAACACGCGTAAAAACACGCCCTAGCAATACTTCTTCTGAAATCTCTGTCAAAGATCCAGATTTTTTTCCGTAAAACTACGCTAGTTGTTAATTCAGACAGAGCATAAATTGTGATAGAGACTGAAAGCCATAACTGCTAACAAGCAGTGACATTGCGATGCGCTTGGCTTTTGGAATCAACGTTACGTAAACAAATGGATAACACTAAATTTTAGAGTCAGCAGGTACCTGTTTTGACTCAAATTTCTATTGGAATAAAAGCAATTATGAAGAATTTGACAGACAGCGATCGCCAAACTTACAAAAAAAATTATACTCAAAAATCAGTAGTTACAAATCCAGAGACAGATAATCTAAACATAATCTTTATAGATACGTCAGTCTCAGATTACCAAAGCCTAATATCTGATATAAAACCCGGTTACCAAGTTATTCTCCTAGACCCATCTAAAGATGGAATTACTCAAATTACGGAGTCTTTGCAGGGAAGTATATACCAATCCATTCACATTATTTCTCATGGTGCAGAAGCTAACTTGCAACTCGGAGCGACTCAACTCAACAACGAGACTCTAGAAATTTACCAACAACAGTTGCAGCAATGGGCAAATTCTTTAACTGATGATGCTGATATTTTGCTTTACGGTTGTAACATTGCATCTGGTGAAGTTGGCAAAGCTTTTGTGCAACAACTAGCAGAAATTACAGGGGCTGATGTCACTGCTTCTGAGGATGTTACGGGAAACACTGCTCTTGGGGGAAATTGGGATTTAGAAGTTACAACAGGGGAAATTGAGTCTAATAGTGCTTTTACACCAGAGGTAACGAATACTTACAAGTCAATTTTACCTATTTCCTTTAATCCGTTTGACATATCAGGTTCAGCACCCTCCTCGATCGCGGTAGGTGACTTTAACAATGATGGTAATTCCGATATAGCAGTAGCACAACAATCTAATAGTGTTTCAGTGCTGTTGGGTGGTGCTAATGGCAACTTTAATACTGTTGATGAGTATACAGTGGGAGCATCACCTGTTTTTGTGACAACAGGTAACTTTAATCAAGATAATTATTTAGATTTGGTGACAGCCAACTCTGGTTCTAACACTGTTTCGGTATTGTTGGGTATTGGCAATGGTAATTTTGGCTCTACCACCAATGTTGTCATTGGGGCGACGGGGACAAATCCCACTTCTGTGGTTACGGGCGACTTTAATGGCGATGGTGCTTCTGACTTAGCTGTAACAACTAACACTAATAAAGTTTCGGTGGTTTTAAGAAAGAGTGACGGGACTTACACGAATCCTACACTCTATGATGTTGGAACCAATCCCAGTTCGATTGTTGCAAACGACTTCAACGGCGATGGCAAACTCGATTTAGCGATCGCAAACTCTGGTTCAAACAACATTGCTCTGTTATTGGGTAGTGGTGGTGGTGTCTTTAGCAATGCCACTTTTTACGGATTGGGTTCGGGAGTTTTAAATCCCAAATCCATAATTGTTAGCGATTTCAATGGAGATGGTAGGCGCGATCTTGCAGTTGCAAACTCTGGTTCCAACAACGTTACCGTATTGTTGGGCAATAATATTGGTGGTTTTGGGAATGTGACCAATTATGGAGTTGAAGCAAGCCCTTCATCTATTACTGTTGGTGATTTCAATAAAGACGGGAAATTAGACTTAGCCCTTGCAACAGGGTCTAGTACTGGTAGCATCTCGCTGTTATTGGGTAATGGTAGCGGGGGCTTTAGCAGTACCAATAGGGTGACTGTCGGGTCCAATCCCGTGTCTGTCGCTGCTAATGACTTTAATAAGGATGGAAAAACTGACTTAGTTGTTGCCAATTCTGGTTCCAATAACTTTTCGATACTGCTAAATGAATCTATTAATAGTACGCCTATCAATATAGTTCCTAGCAGTCAAACTACTAAAGAAGAAACAGCACTGACTTTTAATACCATTTCCATTAGCGATGCAGATGCGCTTAACAATCCTGTTGAAGTAACATTGAATACTAGTAATGGCACTCTCTCTTTAGCAACTACAACAGGGATTAGCGTCCAAGGCGATAAAACTGGTAATGTCATTCTTTTGGGAACGGTAACCAACATTAATGCTGCTTTAAACGGTTTGAGTTTTGCCCCAAATCAAAACTTCAATGGCACTGCTACAATTCAGATTAAGACAGATGACAAAGGGAATACAGGTGCTGACGGAGCTAAGATCGCTACAAATACTTTTAATGTTAGCGTTACACCTGTTAATGATGCTCCTGTCTTGTTCTCCAACTCCGTTATTCTTTATGCAGAAGCCGATGCATGGGTAGACTCATCCGATACTCAAGCAAACTACGGTAGCAGTACGGCTTTGAGCGTAGACAATCAAAGCGACAGTCAGTCTGAGGCATATATCCGTTTTAACTTGAGTTCCTTGCCTAACGGCATGAATAACGTGTTAACTTCTGCAACTTTCAGAGTCACGGGCTCGGCTTCAAGCGGTAGTTACACTCACAATCTTTACTACATAGATAGCGATACTTGGCAAGAAAATTCTATTACTTGGGCAAACAAACCTTTTTATCAACAAATACAGTCGTGGTCGCTACAATCTAACAGCGGTGCGATTCAAACCTATACTGTCGATACAACAGCCCCAGTGCAAGCTGAATTGTCAGGTTCGGGCAATAAACAACTGTCATACGTCATCAACAATTTTAGCACTGCAGGTAATGCCGTTGATTATTACTCTAGAGAGAGTGGTTCGAGCTTTGTTCCAAGACTGGAACTTTCTTTCTCGCCCATCTCTTTAACCGCAATCGATGAGGACGATACTAAAAATAGCGGCACTTTGGTTTCTGCAATTGTTAACGGTCGCATTTCTGATGCAGATTCAGCAGCACAAAGAGGAATAGCTGTTATCGGAAGTAATAACGGTAACGGTCAGTGGCAATACTCGCTCGATAATGGTGTCAATTGGACTGGTTTTAGCACTTCTTTATCTTCAAGTGCGGCTCTATTACTAGCGGCGGATAGCAGTACAAGAGTTCGTTTTGTCCCTAAAGAAAACTTTGTCGGTACGATCGCAAACGGTATAACCTTCCGCGCTTGGGACCGCACATCTGGTATAAATGGCGGCACATCTGATACTTCTATCAATGGCGGTACAACTGCTTTCAGTGTAGAAATTGCAACAGCAGACATCAAAATAAACGCTGTTAATGATGCTCCTGTGATTACCGCACCTATAGAATTAACCGCAGAAGAAGACCAACCTCTAATTATCAATGCAAGCAATGGTGCTATTTCTATTAGCGATGTGGATGCAGGTAACCAACCGGTTGCGGTAACTCTCACGGCTACCAATGGCACTATAAGTTTGAATAGCAGTGGGGCATTGCCTTTTACGTTCACCAATGGTGATGGTGTTGAAGATGTCAGTATGTCCTTTACTGGAACTCTTGCTAATATCAATACTGCACTTCTAGGCATGAAGTTTCAGGCAACACCTAACACAACTGATGGTAAAATTGCGATCGGTGTGAATGACTTAGGGAAAACTGGATCGGGAGGACCAAAAACCAGCGATCGTAGTGTCAATATCAAGATTAATCCTGTTAACGATGCTCCTGTCAACACGGTACCTACTGCATTACAAACTACAGCAGAAGAAACCGCCCTTGTCTTTGGTGCCAATCAAATTCAAATTAGCGATGCTGATGCTGCAGATAACATAGTTGAAGTCAAATTAACTGCTGCTAACGGTACTCTCAGCTTAGCAAGTACCGCTGAGGTTAACATTACAGGCAACACCACGGGGCAAGTTACAATCGGTGGCACAATTCCTAAAATTAATACTGCCCTAAACAGTCTTAGCTTCACGCCAGCACTTAACTTTAATGGCGATACAACAGTTCAAATCACCACAAATGATAAAGGGAATACAGGTGCGGGAGGAGAAAAAAGCGACACAGATACCATTAGCATCTACGTCTTACCCGTCAACGATGCGCCTGTCATCCTTTCCAACTCCATCACAGTTAAGACAGCAATTACAGAAGATGACATCAACAACAACGGCATTTTAGTCTCTGAAATCGTAACTGGTAACGCAAATGATGTAGATGCAGGAGCGTTACAAGGGATTGCTATTATCAAAACCAACACTACCAACGGTCAGTGGCAATATTCAACCGATGGAGGTTTTTCCTGGAACGAGTTTGGTACTGTCTCTACAAGTTCAGCATTATTACTAGCATCAGATCTCAATACAAAGATTCGATTTATACCCAATACTAACTTTACTGGCAGCATTAGTGACGGTCTTACCTTCCACGCTTGGGACCAAACTGGTGGTTCTAACGGTGGAAGATTTGATGTCTCTGTCAACGGTCTGACAACTCCCTTTAGTTCTACCACTGCGACTGCTGCCTTTACGGTCAGTCCCGTGAATGACGAGCCTGTCATTAACGCACCAGTGGAGCTGACTGCAGACGAAGATACACCTTTGGTTATTAATGCAAGTAACGGTGTTATCTCTATTGCTGATATAGATGCAGGTGACAGCAGTTTACTCAGCGTGACACTCAATGCTACCAATGGCACTATCAGTTTGAATGGCACGAAAGAAGGATTGGTCTTCACCAGTACTGGTAGCGATGGTATTGAAGATGCCACCATGACATTTACTGGTACTCTTGCCAACATCAACACGGCACTTCTGGGAATGAAATTCCATCCCGCTCTTAACTCTGTCCTTCCAGGTAAGATCGATATTACCGTTGATGACAAAGGAAATACGGGCAGTGGAGGAGCAAAAACTGCTACAAGCAGCGTCATAGTTAAGATTAACCCTGTTAACGATGCGCCTGTCAACACGGTTCCAACTGCGCTACAGACGACAAATGAAGACATGGCGCTTGTCTTTAGCACTCAAACAAGCAATCAAATTCTCATTGCCGATCTAGATGCAGAAGAGAATCCAACCAGCCCAGATGTTCGAGTTACATTGGCTGCAACCAATGGAATTCTGAAATTGGCAAATTTTGATGGCATTACAGTTACGGGAGATAGCACGAGCACCATTACCCTCACGGGTAGAGTTTCCAGCATTAATTCTTCTCTAAACGGGTTGAGTTTCCTTCCCTTCCAAAACTACAGTGGTGTTGCTGAAATTAAAGTCACCACAAACGATCGAGGCAATACAGGTGCGGGGGGAGAAAAAATTGACGAAGATACCATCAAGATTGTTGTTAACCCGTTTAATGATGCACCCGTTCTCGTCTCTGATACTCTCAGTGTTTATGCTGAAGCTGATGCTTGGGTGAATTCGGCTTCTCCTTCTAGGAACTACGGTAGCGACACAACCTTAAAAGTAAGAGGCGTCCAAAACGGTTCGCAACAAACTTACGTGCGGTTTAACCTTGCTTCTCTACCCAATGGTCTTGCAAGTGTACTGAAGACTGCTACTTTCCAAATGAGTGGCAGTAGTTCGGAATTTGGGAATGAAGACTACCACTCGATTTATTTTGTCTCCAATGATGCTTGGCAAGAAAATACGATCGCTTGGAGAGACAAGCCAGCTTATCAAACTCAGGCTTTAGGTACGTGGGCGATCGCATACAATAGTTTTCAACAAAATACAGTCAATGTCAGTTCTCAATTTCTTACAGAACTTTCAGGAGACAAAAAACTCTCTTTAGTTGTCAACCACATTGACTTTAATAAACCTGGGCTTGCCTACAATTACCAATCTAGAGAAAACCAAACCAATGTTCCACAATTAATTCTTACTCTCAATCCTATCTCTGTCGCAGCCATTGATGAGGACAACACGAACAACGAGGGGACACTTGTATCTGCAATTGTCGCAGGTCGGGTACTTGACAGCGATCTTGAAGCGTTGCAGGGAATAGCAGTTCTTGCCAAAGACAACACAAACGGTAAGTGGCAGTATTCCACAGATGGTACCTGGATTGACTTTGGTAATGTCTCAGAAAGTTCGGCTCGATTGTTAGCAGCTGATGATAAGACCAAAGTTCGCTTTGTCCCAAACACTAACTTTACGGGTGCGATCGCGCAAGGGCTTTCCTTCCGAATTTGGGATCGAACCAACGGTAGCAACGGTGGAACCGCCGATATAAATAACAACGGAGGTTCAACTTCCTTTAGTACGGACATTGCGTATGCTGCGATAAACGTCAAGCCAGTCAATGACACTCCCATTATTAACGTCCCTGCAAAGAAAACCACCAAAGAAGACACAACACTTGTATTTGCACAAACAGGTGGTGTCGTCTCAATTAGCGATGTTGATTTAGGCGATAGCAGCCCCCTTGAAGTTGAAGTCACGCTAAAAGTCGTCAATGGCAATGGAACCATCAGTTTAAACGATATTTCGGGATTGAGCGTCCCAAGTGGCAATGGTACAGAAAATATGACTTTTACTGGCACCATTGCTAACATTAACACTGCACTCGCAAGCATGCAGTTTCTTCCCAAAGCCAACTTCTTTGGTACTGAAACCGTAGAAATTACTGTCAATGACAAAGGAAATATTGGCAGTGGCGGCGCAAAGACAATTACGAACAGCGTTAGCATTGATGTTCAATCCATTAACGATGCTCCTGTCAATACCGTTCTCAATAAAGAACTCACAATTCTTGAAGACACACCCATTATCTTTAGTGGTAACAACCTCATCTCTATTAGCGATTTAGATGCAGGCAATCAACCCGTTGAGGTGACACTCACTGCTACTAATGGCACGATCGCTTTAAGTAGCACTAAAGAATTACAATTTACCTATGGTAGCGATCGCAGCAACGGTATGATTTTTACAGGAACCATTGCTAACATCAACACCGCACTTGCTGGCATGACCTTTAACCCAACACCTGAATTTTCGGGTATTGCCAGCGTAAAAATAACAACCAGTGATTTGGGGAACAGTGGTAGCTCGAACAATCCAGATGATGATGAAGTTTTAACTGCCACAGACACAATTAACATCACTCTCCAATCTGTTAACGATCCTCCTGTCAATCAGGTTCCTGGAAAATTGACGACAGATGAAGATAAACCAATCGTCTTCAGCAAAGAAAATGGAAATCTCATCTCCATTAGCGATCCCGATGCTGGTGCCAACCCAGTCCAAGTCACATTGATTGTCACGAATGGCACTCTTAGTTTAAGTGGTACTGCAGGATTACGTATTTGGAACGGCAATAGTGACGGTCTCAATAATGCCACCATGACTTTTAGTGGCACTATTGCAGATATCAATACTGCGCTTGCTGGCATGACCTTTAAACCAACACCTAACTATTCTGGTTCCATCCCAGCAACTATAGAAATAACAACTGATGATTTGGGGAATAGTGGCGGTAGCTTTGCCACGGACAAGGACACAATTGAAATTGCTGTTAACTCTTTTAACGATCCTCCCGTTCATACCTTCCCTAACGAAGTCACCACACAGGAAGACACACCATTTATCTTTAGTGGCGCACAACTTATCTCTGTGAGCGATGCTGATGCTGGTTCCAATCAAGTTGAGGTGACGCTAACGGCTGCGAAAGGAAATCTCAGTTTAAGTGGTACTACAGGATTATTCATTACTACAGGTGATGGAATCGATGATGAGAAAATCATCTTTAAAGGAACTCTAGGTAATATTAACGCTGCTCTTACGGGGATGACCTTTAAGCCTGCAGCTAATGTTTTTGGAGAAGGTAGTATCACAATTGCAACCAATGACTTGGGAAATACAGGTGGTTCTGCTGTTACAGTTACCAACACCGTCAAAATTATCATTGAGCCAATTAACGAACCCCCTGTTAATTTAGTACCCATCACAGCCCAATCTACGATCGCAAACACTTCGCTTGTCTTCAGCCAAGCCACCAACAATCGCATCTCTATTAGCGATATTGATGCACTCAATAACCCCGTTCAGGTGACACTCACTGCAACAAATGGCAATCTCAGTTTAAATGCTAACAGCATTGCGAAATTAGATTTTTCTCAAGGCGCAGGCGATGGCACCAATGATGCTAGCATGACCTTTACAGGTACAATGGATGACATCAACGCCGCACTGGATGGCATGAAGTTCAATCCCACTGCTGATTTCTCTGGTGTGGGAAAAGTTGAAATTTTAACCAATGACAGGGGTTATACAGGCAAAGAAGGAGAATTTGGTGCTTTAACAGATAGCGATTCTGTTGACATCACGATTACCCCAGTTGTCAGTATTGCAGCTCTAGATGCCATAGCAAACGAATCGGGGAGCGATCCCGGTACTTTCCGTATCAGTCGTACTGGCACATTCGGTAATTTAACAGTGAATTTTGCCATTGACAACGCAAGTACGGCAAGTGTTAGCGATTACACTCTTAATTTGAAAGACCAAAACAAACTGTTTGTAGAGATTCCTGACGGACAAAGTTTTGTTGATGTTATTCTCACACCGACTGATGATACTTTGCCCGAGGGAGAAGAAGGCTTGCAACTCAATTTAGTTGCAGGTAATAGTTACGTTCTCGATACAGCTAAGAGCAATGCTAAAGTTGTCATTGCTGCTAACGACGCCATCACATACGATATCGTATCAAATCTCTCAACGAATAGTATCAATGAAGGTGACACGGGTGTTCAAACACTAACCTTTACCGTAACAAGAAGTGGTGGCATTGGGATAGCCAGTCAGGTCAACTATGCGATTCAGGGAACATCAGAGTTTGGAAGCGATTACAACAACATACAGGTTACGGGTGGAACAGGTGCTACAACTGGAACTCTCAACTTTACAATGGGCGAAACAACCAAAACCATTAAAGTTGACGTTCTTGGAGACAAAACATTTGAACCGACGGAAACTCTTTCTGTTACTTTAACCAACCCACGCCCGACTGAAGCACCAGCAAGCGCTACAATTACAACCAATCTAGCTGTAGTCCAAATTACGAACGATGACAGTTTACCTGGTATTTCTATTGATGATGCCACTGTAAGTGAAGGAAATACAGCAGTATTTAATGTCTCGCTTTCTAACCCCAGCTACCAACCGATTACTGTAGAATATAGCATTGTTGGTGAAACTGCTACGGTTAACTCTGATTACACGGCAACGGCGTATACAGGAACTCTCACCTTCAACCCTGGGGATATTGGTAAAACCATTAGTGTCGCCGCATTGGTTGACAGCCAATTTGAAGACGCAGAAACCTTTGCTGTGAAACTGGCTAACGCTACCAACTCTGAAATTAAAGACGGGCTCGGAATCGGTACGATCGCTCCTATGAATGCGATCGTCGGTACGCCCGGTTCCGATCGCCTGATGGGAACGACAAATAGCGATCGCATTTTGGGACTTGAAGGCGATGACATTATTATTGCTGGATTCGGTGCTGATGAAATTGATGCTGGAGATGGGAACGACACTGTCTTTGGTGACTCGATCTCATCTGTCACAAATGCGACTTCCAGTACAAGCGATTTGATCAAAGGTGGAAACGGGAGCGATCGTCTTTACGGCAGTGAAGGTAAGGATTGGCTTTATGGTGAAGCGGGAGACGATCTGTTATGGGGTAACGACGGTGCTGATGAATTCTGGGGAGGATTGGGTAACGACTACCTCACGGGTGGAAAAGGCAATGATATTTTTGTTGTAGCAAGAAATGAAGGTATCGATACCATTAACGACTTCCGTGTAGGCGAAGATATCATTCGTCTATCCGGTAGCTTAACCTTCTCCGCTCTATCAATGGTTCAAGTTCTAAACAACACCATTATTGTTGATAATTCCAATCAAAAATATCTGGCAATCTTAGTTGGAGTCCAAGCATCTACTTTAACCGCCAACTCCTTTACCACCATTTAAGGAGGTAGGGGGGGAATTATTTGTTCCCAGGTTCCACCTGTCTCGTTGTCTCGTTCCCAGGCGGAGCCTGGGAAGGCATAGATCGAGGCTCTGCCTCGACTCTATCACTAAAAATTGCCCTAACCCACTTGTCTTACCTTTACCGAATTGTAAAAAAACTATTCCTACAAACTACTCCGCTAGCGATCCTTTCGAGTTAGCTAACGACATTGCACGCGATCGCACTTGGAATACAGCTAGAAACTTGGAATTAGCAGAATTCTTGTTACAACTTAAGAGTGCGCTTGCTAGAGCATCTGCTGCATTTGGATTCTAAATTGCTATGGATTCTACATCTGTTTCAGAACTATTTTATACAAGACTATACCGTTGGCTTCTTCGTGAAATGTATGATGAAGTTGTCTGCGACTTTCCTTTACTGCGTCGAATTAAGGCTGCATCTGCCTTGGAAATCTTAGAAGTTATGGGACAAATACCAGAAGAAAAGCAACTTAGGTTAGCAAATACTATTATTCGGAAAGTGTACCAGCAACAACATAACAACATACTTGACAAAATTGATGAACCTTGGAACGAAAATGACGAGGCAACCTGGAGAGATTTTAACGAAAGAGCAAGAACGACCAACAGATATAAATGGTTAAAGGAATTTAGAGTTTTTGAAGCCCTATTTCCAATTAATTTACGGCTTCTAAAAGAGACTATTATTCAAAAACTAAATTCTAACAGTAGTTTTGTATTTGAAGATGAAGGTTATCAAATGATCTCAATGTTTGAGCTTAACAGTTGGAAGATTGAGACAAAGATAGAGTTACATGAGCCGCCAAGACAAATTTTAAAATATTATTATATCATCAGCAGCAATGAATGGCTATTAACTGTAGAAAATCTTGATTTATTTAGCTATTTTGGGATTTCTTCTCCTTGGGATTTATTTTCTATGCAAGATTCATCAAATACAGCTGATGTCATATCAACTTCTTGTCAAAGATTTATTCAGGCATTACCTCAACTTTTGGAAAGTATAGGGCAGCCAGAAATTAAAAAAGAAGAAGCTAAACTTTATAAAATGAGGGTAATATCTGGAGCGCTTAAAGAGCAGTTTAAAAAACAGTACTTTCACTGGAGTTTAAGCGATGCTACACGCGAAGTAAATGAATCTTTTCCGTTCCTTAGAAAAATTAATAATAATTGGGCTGCTGATGCTTTGACTGCGATGATAAGTCTAAAAAAGTTAGAACAGTTGAAAGCATCTCAAGCACTTGTAAAATATGCAAATTGGGATTCTCTAGATTCTGAAAATATACTAATGGATAATGAAATGAGTATTCTATATAACACTAGATGTAAAGAAATTCGTTCAGAAAGTACGGACACTAGTTTAAGTTCTTACAGGCAAGTATTAACAATCAAAAGGAAACAACTTAGAAACTTGATTAAAACAAAAATAAAGCCTATTGTTGGTTCAGTTATTGAATCCGATCGCGATTGCTGGAAGCATCAAGTTAAATTTGATAATTGGCAAATTATTACTTATGTGGAATTGGATGATGATCGATTAAGTTACTGGCATCATATATCTGATGCAGAAACTGGAATTTTTGTTATGGGGACAACCCATATTCTAGGCTGGCTAGGGATTGGAGAAACATATTGGAATATTTTTACAGATGCAGATGCATTTAATGCTATAGAAGCCTTATTTTCTGTATGTGAACATTTCATGAAAGCTTTACCTATTATTTTAAATAATTTAGACCCTCATCAGGCTATCCAAGTATATCGAGAATCATAAATGGAAAGCGATTTTTTTCGGGGGAGATAGGCAAGAATTAAGCAGGGTTGATTTCAAAGACTACTCATATAGCAGCCACCTTAGTATTTTCATGAATTTAACCGCCAATTTCACAACCAAATTAAGTGATATATGACTGAAATTTCAATTAATTGGATTTGGAAACCGCTAAACTCAGTTGGACCCTTTAACTTTGGTAATCCAATTTCAGAGTTTGAGAAAGATTACAAATTGGAGTTAATCGAACCTGCAGATGAAATAACTGGCTGGGAAACCTACGGACTAATTCACTATGAGACGCATATATATGTTGAAAATTCCTTAATTATTAGTATAAATTGTTATGACCAACTAATTTATCAAAATCTAGATATCCTTGGGATGACGCTTTCTGAAATTCGTAATCTTTTTGGCAAAGAAAACCAACCAGGTGAACTAAATGGAGATCAAATTTGTATTGAATATGAAGAACTCGGCCTACAACTGTGGTTCCAAGATGACATAGTTACAAGTGCTAGTTGTTATGGTCTGATAGAAGATTAGTAGACAATAGAAGACAAAGATAAAAATATTATTCGCATGACCTAATGACTGTAAACGCACGCCGCATTTTAATTGCGATTACTAGCTCTTGTCCAGACAAACATATCTTTGCTGCTGCTCGTAGACGTTTAAAAAGCTCCCAGACACCCAATACTGCAAGGGCTCTCGAATTTTTGTAGGTTGGACAAACCCAACAAATACCTGTAAATGTTGGGTTTCGTTCCTCAACCCAACCTACGTGTTTTCGCATTTTTAGGCTTAACCGACAAGTATTGCCCAGACACCTCCCGTCTCGATCTGGTGGCTCCGCCTGGGAATGCACAGATTGAGGCTCCGCCTCGACTCTATCTCTAAAAATTGCCCTACCCAATTTCCTCCCCCGGACGAACAGGTAAACCATCAAACACAATCCCACAAAATACGGATAAATTAATATGTTATTTTATTTACTTTTCTTTTCCGTGCAGTCACAATATGAGTTAAAGGTGATATTTTAGTTAAGATATTTGTTTGTATAAGCAAAATGATGTGAGAGGTAGACTTTACAGACGAATTTGAAATGTGGTGGATTGAAACGGAAGGATTCCTATGAAAACTAAGCCTTTTAGCGAACTTCGTAAAAAAATGACACCTCAGCAGCAAGCAGAAAGTGAGATGCAGGCAAATCTTGCACTATTATATTTGACACTTTCTGAAGTTAGGGAATCTGTAGGTAAAACTCAAAGCGAAGTTGCTGATAATATGGGAATAGGTCAACCTGCTCTTTCAAAAATTGAGCATCAGAACGATATTCAGGTTTCTACGCTCTCAAGATATATTACATCTCTCGGCGGAAGTCTCACTATAACAGCACGTTTTCCTAATAGAGAAATTGTCATCACTCAATTTGGAGTGACAGACTCATTACAGCACTGATTTTAGGTGGAGCCGAGATATCTGTATTTTCGGAAATTAACGGTTGAAACATTTGCGCTACATTCATTTGATAATTTGCTACTGAATTGTACGTAATGTCATTTTCAGTAACGAAAAATCAAGCATTTCCAGCCTTTATTTCCGTTCTCGTCCCTATCTCTCGACCTCAATAAAAGTTTTCACCATTTGAAGGCAACTCTTGTAGGGTACTCTTAACAGGAAGGAACAGTAGGACACTTGCTATCAAAGAACCCGCACGTAGCAGGTACCAACCAAAGGGTTCAAATGGTACGGCTAAAAGCAATGGATCTAGTCTGCCAAATCCGCTCTTTTTAGGGAAAGGTTAGTTTTTTTCTGAAACGTAGCCTGAGTAGGATTTTCAGACGATGCATGGCGGCAAAATGAGTCTTGACTACTTTTACCCCTACTTGAGTTAAACTGTGTACTTGGTATAGAGGAGTTTTTAGATGAATAAATTTCAGGAAATTAATATTGACTTTGGCAGTGTAGATATAGCTTCTCTCGATACAGATGATGAATTTCGTCAAGAAGCAAAAAGATTATTACCGAAAGCACTTGTCCAACTCGGTGAAATTGTTGGTGAAAAAACCTGGGAGGATTTACAGAAAACCCTCAAGAAACCTGGGGGTAAACCTAGCGCTTCTCAAAGTGAGAAACGTAAATTTATTCAAGAAACTGGAAGAACTTATCATAGAAATGCTAGCAGCCGAGAAAGGCAAGAATTAGAAGATTATATAGTAGAGCAACTGCGCGATCGCAAGCGCTTTGGTAGTTCTAAATAGTACAAAAATATTTCTTGCTTCCATGCATAGAAATAGCATGGTTGCGAACACTATATATTAGCGATTCGCTCCATGCTTTTGAGACTAAATCCGGTTCATAAACCTATGTATCACTAAAAACTTTTCGGACATCCTCTTAGAAAACCCTTAATTAGCTGCTGCTGCTAAAGGTGCGAATTTGGCATACCGTTGCAAGTAAAATTCTTTGGAATTTGCGATCGCTTTCACAGAATCCCGTTCTTTAAGAGCATGCTTCCATTGTCGCAAGCGAGTCAATTCAGATGGTATCTGAAAGCCTCGATATTCCTTAAGAGCAACCCAGCGTTCAAACCAGGGAAAATAAGTTAAATCAACAAGACTAATAGATTCACCAAACCAATAAGGTCCATCCTTTGACAGCTTTGCAAAGGCTTCATTTTCTATAAATTGCAAGTGATTGCGTAATTCTTCAGCAGCGGCTTGTTGCTGTTCGAGGTTAGGAGAACGCAGCAAACTCGAATAAGCAGGAACAAATCGAGTGTTGGCAAAATCAATCCAAATTCGTGCTTGTGCTCTTAGGATTGGTTCTTTTGGTAGCAGTGGTGGTTCTGGAAATGTTTCTTCCAAATATTCATTAATAATTGCTGATTCCCAAACTCGCTCGTTTCCATGTTTAATAGCAGGGACTTTTCCATAAGGAGAGACATCTGTAAAATCTGCGGGCTTGTTCTGCAAATCAATTTCAACTAGATTAAATTCAATGCCTTTTTCCAATAATGCAAGACGTGTACGGTGGGCAAAAGGACAAACAACTGCGCTGTAAATTGTAATGTCTGTCATGTCCGATATCCTCTCAAGAAACTATTCTTATGCGTGTCATTTCCAAACTATTTACCTTCAGAGAATGCAGCAATTTTTTCATTTCTTTATCTTGAGCCTTCACTTTTATCTACCTGAGTTTCAAGTGGGTGTTTTGATAAATCTTCTAATAACAGCACGTGCTGTTAATTATGACAAACAGCTAGGCAGAATAAAAAAATGAACTTGCAACGAGCAACAAAATGAATTGATGGATAGACACTCGACTTGCAAACTACGGTAAATTTAACAATTTACCGTAGTTTGCAATTAGTTTTGCATTATGACATAGTTCTTTTGAAGAAGCAAGCTGATATGGGTAAAAGAGGGATTGGGGACTGGCTATTGGGAACTCATACTGAATCGGCCTCTTGTACCCCCTTTAGGGAGCATCCCAAAGAGCGCTATTTGCCCTCAGAATAGAATTCTGGGGCTATACAAACAAAGCCTGCCTACGCAGGCTTTAAATAAGTCCGCCTGCGCGGACTTATATTGTATGGTCTCGATTTCCCATCGTTAGAGTAAAAGGAGTTGGAGAAACGAATTTGGTATTATTTTCTAGTTCTCAGTTTCCAATCCTCAGTATCTATTGTAAAAATGTAACAGATTGTTATTATCCTTGCCTGTAATGGGCTCATTCATCGAGTAATAAGCAAAACCCTGGGTATCCAGATTAAAGTTGAAGAGAATCGGCTGCTTGTACTAATTCAGTGTTGTTGAATCCAAACCCAGTGCTGCATAACTGCTTTTTAATTGATTCCAGAGAGCTTCAATTTGCTCGTAAGATTCTTCTGGAGAAAGCTTTCCAAGAGTTTGTAGGTTGGAGATATAACTGACTCTTGTTGCAAATTCTTGTAAGTTGGCGTTGAATAATAACGCTGAGGGATGAAACTGACCGCGATATGTTCGTTTCTGATACAGAAAATTATCCTTGTCTGCGTGTTCTAACATAACCCACCTCTTAAATAAACGATACTATTGAGAAAACTGAGCTTGCGAATTTGCTGTTTCATCTTTTGCCTCTTGAACACAGAGTTTTATTGCCCTACTTCCTTTTTATGTTATCTAAATGATAAAAGCAAATATTATTATTTCTGAATTTAATAAATAAAAGTGATTGAATGAATTCTATTGAAATTGTTGCTGCTATCCTAGGTTTAGTGAGCGTTTGGCTAACTGTTAAAGAAAATATCTGGTGCTGGCCTGCGGGTATAGTGATGGTGTTTTTATACATCTTTATTTTTTATGAAGCCCGTTTGTATTCAGATGCCATCTTGCAAGTTATTTATGTTTTTCTACAAATCTACGGCTGGTATGTGTGGTTGCATGGCGGTCAGGATCGTGGCGAACTTCGGGTCAGCCGCATCAAACAGGTACAGGCAATAATTTGGAGTGGAGTTGCGATCGCCGGTACGTTCTCTCTTGGTTTTGTCATGCATCGTTATACAAATGCTGCTTTACCTTATCCAGATGCAGCTATTACTGTGATGAGTCTGATTGCTCAGTGGTTGATGGCAAAGAAAATTTTGGAGTGCTGGCTGATTTGGATTGCAGTGGATATATTAGCAGTTGGCGTCTACGCAGCTAAGGAACTCTATCCAACAACAGGGCTTTATGCTGTGTTTCTCGTTTTGGCGGTACTGGGGTATTTGACATGGAAAAAGGCTTGCAAAAAACAGGTACTGGGATGATACTGGGTAAGTTTATGCCTCCTCATTTAGGACACCAGTATCTCGTTGATTTTGCCCGAAACTACGTTGACCGCCTGACAGTTCTTGTCTGTTCTATTCAATCTGAACCAATTCCCGGAGACCTTCGCTACTGTTGGATGCGAGAAATGTTTCCGAACGTGGAGGTCGTGCATGTAACTGATGAAAATCCCCAAGAACCAAAGGAGCATCCTAATTTTTGGCAAATCTGGTACGACACCATTCGCAACGTACTACCCACCGGACCGGATTATGTCTTTGCTTCAGAAGATTACGGCTGGAAACTGGCAGAAATTCTTGGGGCGACTTACATACCCGTAGACCATCCGCGCAGCACGGTCAATATCTCTGGAACTAAAGTTCGACAAGATCCGCTCCGTTATTGGAATTACATCCCACCCTGCGTTCGCCCGTATTTCGTTCGCCGCATCTGCATTTTTGGTCCCGAATCTACAGGTAAATCGACTTTAGCGCAAAACTTAGCTTCTCACTACAATACTGTTTGCGTCAGCGAGTATGCTCGTGGATTGCTTGATTTTAAGGGAGGCTGGTGCGATTTTGAGGATATTCCCAAAATTGCCAGAGGTCAAATGGCTTCAGAAGATGCTTTAGCCCGACAAGCAAATGGTCTTCTTGTTTGCGATACAGATTTGATAACTACAACTATTTGGAGTGATGTTTTGTTTGGGGAGTGTCCTCAGTGGATTCATGATGAGGCAAATCGGAGACAGTACGATCTCTATTTGTTGTTGGATGTTGATGTTCCTTGGGTTGACGATCGCCAAAGGTTTTTACCTCACCTTAGAGAAGAGTTTCGCGATCGCTGTATTCAAGCGTTAGAATCTAGGGGCAGGCGTTTTGTTGTCATTAGAGGGAGTTGGGAAGAACGCTTTGAATTAAGTGTTGCTGCTGTGGATGGGATATTAGCAGCTTGATACTGCCTATCCCACATGAAACTCAAAACTGTTAGTATGTTAAAGTTGCTGCTCAATTCCTTGCTGTAAATGATTTTACCACTTGATGAAGCGCTTTCTAGAGAAATAGCCCAAAGCATAAAAAGCAAGGCGAAGACTCCGTTTGATAATGCTTACAAAGCAGCCTTGGCGACTGAGGGAGCAACTTACGTCCAGGGTTTTCTGGCTTTTGCTGGCAGACCTTACAAACCTATCGAACACGCTTGGATTGAAGTGGGCGATCGCATTATTGACCCTACATTACCCTATCTCAAGCAAGATCCTCAAGGGCTTTTGTACTACCCAGCACAGCGAATCAGCGTCAAAAAATTGAAAGCGATTATAGAAGAATCGAAAGAAGATTATCCAGAAGACGATCCTTTACCCATCTATGGCGATCCCCCATACGACTATTATGGGGATGTGATGCTAGGTGGTAAAGATTACTTAGCGGCTTTTCAGGCGGCTGAGGCGAAGTGCAAAGAACTGAACCAGCGTAAAGCGGAGAGTAATTGAATTTTGCTCGAGCTGTAGTTGAAATGCACGGGCTACAGCCCTACTACAAACTTAGTATAATTTGTCCTAGTCAATGGTTGGGTTCCATTTGACAAGTTCTCCCAAGCCTTGCTTTGCAGCCCACATGGAAATTAAATTGATTTTTTTCTGATGCAGAACTTCATTCATCTTGCTTGCAAACTCGCGTCCGAGCAAATCCCACAGTTCTCCTAACTGGGGGACATTATCATAATACGGAGCGATGGAATCGCGAGATTTTTGAGTTATGTAGTAATACTGCTTTTGCTTGGCGCATTCTACTTCTACAGCCGTTTCAAAATCCAGTCGTGATTTGCGCGATTCTTGCAAAACTTTGGAATCGACAGGACAGATTTTTACGATTCCTTCTAAATAAGAAATAAAATCTTTGGCTTTAGCTCCGTTAAATTCACTCAGGACAAGATGAATTTTACCTATACCGATTTTTGTCATGTAGCATTCAATTACATGACTGTTGATTAAATACCAAATAATTTCCACTTCTTCAACAATAGGGCTGCGATTGAGTATCCACTCTAAAGCAACATCCGCATCAAGTAAAACCTGTAGCATCCCTCCCCCCTTCATAATTCATAATTCATAATTCATAATTTCTTCTAATTTTGTTTCTGTTCCAAATTCTTTCCGCCAATCTTCTAAGGATTCTTGGGAAGCACTGGGTTCTCCTTTGACAGTGGAAGGTTCTGTAAAATACTCATAAATTCCTTCATAAGTATTTTCTATACTATACAAACCGGGATTGACTTCTTTTACCTTCAATCTATGGTTTGGTAAGGGTTGAATTCCACTTGGATCGATCATGTTGTCTCCTACTTTAACGTTCCTGAGAGTATACTCGCTCCCACCATCATAGTTTGATAAATCTGAGTTAGCATATCTTGTGAATTGAGAACTTCCTGGATGTCTGTAACGGTATCAAGAGCCAGAATTCCGATGAGATCGTAACTATCAATAATTTTCTGATAATTGATAGGTTCTAATGGAAGAAAATTTTCCAAGTCTTCTTCTCTATTTTCTGTAATTGTTTTCCAATGGAATATCGGTACGGTTGCTATCGTTTTTCTATCTTTTGGAATTTTGTTGACTTGAGGTTTTGTCATGTTCCATACAGAAGGTTCTTGCTTTAAGTTGTTAGCATCGAGTAAAAAAAACTTTCGCTCTCTCCACGATTCTCCCCAAGCACCTTTGTTATCCACGTTTATTTGCCAATCTACATCTGGATCTTCATCCATATTGTATTGATATGCGATCGCAAATCTATTTTCCTCTTTTGGTAGTAGGATATACGAACGGCAATTCCTGAGATTTGTGGTTTCTTCTATTTCTCTCACAATTGTCTTGAGAGTCGGTTTAACCAAATAAGGCGGAGCGTGTAAAGCTTGCAACTGCTCGATAGTATTTGTTGCTTTTTGCCATTGAGGTAAATTTAACGCTAGAAAACTAGCTGTTGCACCATACCCTCTATAAAAAAGATTTTCTCTTAATTCTACATCGATAGAAAAATCAAGAGTTTTGATGTTAGCTGGTAAGGGAACGCGAACATGGTAAACTTTGTCTGTAACAGACCTCAGTAAATCGTCGCTTGAATTTATTATAGTCGATAATATGTCAGCGCAAAACTGACCAAATTCATATTTCTGCTGGGTCTGAAGGGATTTTGAATTTTCTTGATTGTATAAATCAAAGGCAATAACTGGCTTGGAATTTTTCCTTTGCTCCTCTTGAAAGAGAAAGACTGGCAAATTACTACTCAAACCTCCATCTACCAAAACGCGATCGTCGTCTGCGATTGGAGTAAAAACAAAGGGATAGCTCACAGATGCTCTAACAGCTTTGATTGCAGAATAATTTAAGGCTTCCTCCCCCGATCCTTGAGGATAGATAACCGCTTGGTGATTTTTCACATCTGAAGCTACTATTTTTAGAGGAAAACATCCCAGTTCTTTAAGATTTTGAAAAGTAATATCTGTTGCATTTTTGAGTTTTTCTTTCAAAGAAGATTCGCTATTCTCTACTTTTGGACTGTTTTGGATCTTTCTTAAAAGAAAATAATTTAGTTTGCTACCATTACAAAAACCAAAATTGTTTCTGAGTTCATTAATTAAATCTAAATTTCTCAATAAAACTAAATCCTTAGAAATACTTTTAGAAAGATTTTGTGGAAGTTCTTTAAAACGCTTTACTTTTATTTCCGCATCATCTAAAAAGTCATGAAAATTAATTTCCTCTACCATAATTTTTCTAATTTCTTCTGGGGAGTAGCCCACATTTGCCAGTAAAGCGACTATACTTCCCGCTGATGTTCCGCCGTAACCTATAAACTTTATACCCTGTTCTGCTGCTGCTTTTAAACATCCGACTAATGCAGCACCCCTGACTCCACCACCATCTAAAATAGCGTAAGCTTCCACAGACATGGAAAAATATCCTCTACACAGCTTTTCTCTCTATACTTAGGGCTTACACAACCTCAGGGTCATTAGGAAATTTCACGCGTTGCAGATCTCCCAACCCTCTTAAAAGGGCTATGGTAAGTCCTATATCTATTTTGACGCGTTACCGTTGCTGATATTTTTCTTATTTTGTAATATAGTTGTAGTATATAAATAACATTTCAAGATATTATAATATGCAACAACAAATCCTCGCTGCTTATGATAAAGAAGGTATTTTCGTTTATCAAGCTTTTAAACCCTCCATAGCTGACGAGGCTTTACTACAAGGTACTTTTGGTAAAGGCTTTAATTTAGATAGGATGACGTGGATTAAGCCATCTTTCGGTTGGATGTTGTATCGTTCTGGCTATGCAACCAAACACAGACAAGAACGAATTTTGAAGATAAAACTCAGCCATGAAGGTTTTCAGACAATTCTTGCTCAAGGAATACCTACAAGCTGCGATCGCAAAATCTTTGCATCTGAACAAGAGTGGAGACGCGCATTAGACAATTCAGAAGTACGATATCAATGGGACCCCGACCGGAATTTATTACTCCACCGACTCGAACGCCGTGCGCTACAGATAGGAATTCGTGGCACCATAGTACAGAAATACGTCAATAATTGGATTTTAGCACTAGAGGATGTGACCCAATTAGCTCATGATATAAAACTCGCTGTGGAAACAAAGCAGCAACAAATGCCAGCAGTTCCTCAAGAAGATCTCTATGAGGTGAATTTAGAGATTCAAAAAACTTTAGGTATTGGCTAATTGCTAATTGCTAATGGCTAATGGCTAATGGCTAATTGCTAATTGCTAATTGCTTTTTGACCATTAGCTATTAGCCCTTATTGAACGTGCGTCAAACCCAGTTCCTTTGTTAGCGGGTTGGTTAATTCCATCTCTAACAATCCTTCTTGTCGTGAAATGACTGGTATATAACCGAGTTCGCGTCGGGCTTTGGTATCGTTTACCGTTACTTCAGACCCTATTAAAGACAAAGCTGTTCGGGTGATGGGAGGTAAACCCTCAAGTTTTAATAAAGTCCACGCTTTCTCTAAAATCCACGCCCATGACCAAACTAACCACCGTGGTAGACTGTACGTCCCTGGTTCAACTCCTTGAGTCTGTAATAACTCTGTAAGAAAGCTGCGGAATTCGACAGGCGCACCATCAGTGATGAAATAAATTTCACCTCCCTTTCCTTTTTCTGACGCGAGAATCAAGCCTTCACACAAATTTTTGACATGACAGGTAGAAGTTAAATATCGACCTTCGGAAATCCAGGCAAATTCTTTATTGTGGATGGCTTTAATAAACCGCGCTAACAACGTGGTGTCTCCTTTTCCCCACACAAAACGCGGACGCACTACAACTGTTGTGAGTTCATCAGAGTTGGCTGCAATAACTTTGGTTTCTGCGATCGCTTTAGTCTGTGCATAAAAACCTAAGGGCTTTTCTGGAAGGCGTTGAGTTTCATCAGCATTTACAATCTCTTTTCCATCTATCAAGACCGCATCGGTACTTACGTATATAAGACGCGAGACACCTGTTTCTTTTGCAACGGCAATAATTTGTTCTGTTCCACGGACATTAACTTCTTGGAAATCCTCGAAAGCTCCCCAATCGTCTACCTTTGCAGCTACGTGAAAGACAACTGTACATCCTGTCATCCCGGACTTTAACACTTGCGGATCGTTGATGTCACCAAAGATTGGGATAGCCCCACAAGATTTAATCATCTCAATTTCAGCCTCCCATTTAACCAGCGATCGCACTTCAATTCCTCGTTGTACAAGAGCTGCTATCAAGTTGCGACCAACAAATCCCGATCCACCTGTAATAAAAACACGCATCTGTTTATCTCCTTACTTTGCGTAGGCTGATTTAGGTAAAAAAAGACATAGTTTAAACGCATGGAAGCGAAGCATGATTTCTAATTTTTAAAACACGCATAACGTTTCTAAATTTTTCACTAAGCCTTAAGGAAACTTGCAATGGTACTTAAAGCACTAGATGGGGGAAAAATTTTTATTTCTTTGTCTTCTTCACACTCTGATGTTTGAGCAGTACACCATCTCTCACACAACAGGAGATTGCCCCAATTTTATTACAATAATTCCCATCAAATACAGTATATATAATTTAATAAAAATTGACATCAAACTTTAGTCACAATACAAATTGAGACAAAAGTACTATAGCGAACTAAATTGTTTCACAAGAACAATTTAGCAGAACTCAATTGAAGTTTTGCAATCATCTAAAAAATCTGTTAGCAGTCCGTGTATGAGTAACAAACACCTCTTCTTGGTTCCTCAAATCTCAAATAAGATTGCTATATATCCCCCACTTCTTTACGAAGTGTTAGTTCGGAACCTTTTTAATAAATTTTTCGTAAATGGAAAAGAATATTAAATGAATCAATTGAGGTAGGCAATGCGAAACCTCTAGTTCATAATAAAGGAATAGTAAAAAAGAAAGTACTGCCCACATCTATTTGACTTTCAGCCCAAATTTTTCCATTATGTTGCTGTATAATACTGCGACAAATAGCTAAACCCAAACCAGTTCCACCATGCTTGCGGGAATCAGAAGCATCAACTTGCTGGAAACGTTCAAAAATACTTTCTATGTTATCAATGGGAATACCCCTACCTTGGTCTTGTACTTTAAATAAAACAACAGGAAAGGAACCATTTTTTTCCATAGTTTTTTCTGCTATCATTGTAACTACAGAACTTTTAGGAGAAAATTTAATAGCATTACTTAACAAATTTGTCAGGACTTGGATAATGCGATCGCTATCTACGACTACTTCAAGACATTGAGTAATAATTGATATTTTGATATCAGAATTATTTGCTGTAAACTGCATTGTTTCTGCTGCTTTGGTTAACAATTGATTGGTGTCAATTTTTTGCTTAGATAAAATAATTTTTCCAGACTGCAATCTTTCTAAATCCAGAATATCGTTAACCAATCTAACCAGACGCGCGGCATTTTCTGAGGTAATTTGAATTAAACGCTTACCTTTTTCCGATTCAGTCGGTACTAAACCAGTTGCTAACAAGTTTAAGCCTCCGTAAATTGAAGTCAGAGGAGTACGAAGTTCGTGACTGACAACAGAGATAAACTCATCTTTGATTTTGTCCAATGCATAACGTTGAGTTATGTCCTCACCAATACTCATAATACCTACGATTCTGCCTTTCGGATTTCTCAATACAGTATGATTCCAAGCAATGAGTCGTTCTTCTCCGGATTTTGTAAGAATATAGTTTTGAGCGTGAAGATATAACTCACACTGTAACATTTCTGCAAAGAAATCTTTTACACCCTGTTGTTGATGTTGGGGAATACAATTTTCAATCCAATCTTTTCCTAAAATTTCATCTTGTGTATAACCAGTTAACTTTAAAAAGAACGGATTGAGGTATTCTACTTTCCCCATACTGTCAAGCCCCGCAACCAATAACTGTACGTTTTCTAACAAGCTGCGCCAGCGACGTTCGGCTTCTCGAAGTTGAGCATCTATGTCTTGCTGGCGTTTTATGACGTCTTCTAAAATACCGATTAATCTGTGCAAATGTAAATTTGTTTTTGTTAATTCAGATGTTCGCTCAGCCACTTTCCTTTCTAATTCGGCTTTTGATTTTTGCAATGCGACTTCCGCTTCGTTACGAGCCATCTGTTCGCATAATACGAGATTGACGAGTTGTTCTGCGTTCTTCAATGTTAAAACTTTTTTAACTTGCTCGTCAGATATATCTAAAGGATCGCTCTCACCCATAATCATAGCTCTTAAAGTTTCTTTGAAAATTTGATTTTGATAGCGGAGGGTTATATTCTCAAGTTCAAGCTTTTGATTTTTTGTCACTACAATCACCTAAATCCTTAAATATTCTAAGCAGATAATTGCAGCATTTTACCAACCGCTCAAAATCAGTTATATAATATATGATAGTACTTGTGTTACTGATTTTTTGGCTGCAAAATGCCTTGATTTCATAACATAAGTTATCATACGCTTTCTTGAATGCTGGATTTCCAGTTGTAACTATTTTAGTTAAAGACAAGACGCAAGCAATCAAATTTAATAATCAATCTATTATTTTCACGAATTTTTGTATTACGTTTTTTTAACTTTTTGAAATATTCACAAATTCCTCACAATAGAGAGTTAATCTTTTATTTAAAGAGTTCTTTTGAACTATAAATTTTAAAAATTGCTAGGAATGAATTTTCCAATCTCTATTTTAGAGTTAAATAGGCATAGATAAGAAACAAAGGGAAAATATGACCAAACGAGTCTTAGTCATTGATGATGAAGATGGGGTAAGAAGTATTATTCAGATGTCTTTAGAGGTTATTGCTGGATGGGATGTGCTCAGTGCTACTTCAGGTCATGAGGGAATCACAATTGCAGAAGTTGAACGGCCTGATGCTATTCTGCTAGATGTGATGATGCCTGTTATGGATGGTCCCACAACTTTTAAGCAATTACAAGCAAGCACCACCACTTGTCAGATTCCAACTATTTTGCTAACAGCTAAAGCTCAGTCGAGAGAACAGAGCCAACTTCTCAACTTAGGCGTAGCTGGAATTATTACCAAGCCATTTAATCCTCAAGATTTAGTCAGTCAGATTTGCAATATTCTTAACTGGACTAAATGACGTAAAAAGTATGGAATCACGACCATTTTGTCAAGATATATTATTTAAAGCATTACGTATCTAAAACATAACTATCAATCAAAAAAATCCTTATTTCCTAACTTTCATTTCCAATATAGTCTGGTATCGTCAAAGGTAGTTGAACTGTAAAGGTTGTCCAGCCTTGGGAGTTTGTCACTTCAATTGAGCCTTGGAGAAATTTCACCAGTTTTTGCACTAACGTCAAACCCAATCCCGTAGAGCTATTTGGCTGAAGTTCGCTAGATGGAATTTGAGAGGACAAGCTAAAAATGTCAATAGGTTCTGTTGTCTGACTTTGAGGAATCCGATAAAACGGCTCAAAAATGCGATCGTGTTCTTCTTCTGGAATTTCCACTCCTGAATTGCTAATAATAATTTGTAAGTACGGACTTGAAGTGTTGGAATTATTAGCCAGTCGGGCTGTGACTGCAATTGTTTCCCCACCCGGAGTGTATTTGCAAGCATTATTCAGTAACTCCGAGACAACTCGAGTCAAGCTTGGTAGATCGGTAATCAGAGGTGGTAAATCTGTAGGAACCTCAACAGTTAAAGTTTTTTGTTGAGATAGAACTGACCTCTGAAAACTCTCAACACAATGGGGTAACCAATATTGAAGATGGACTGAAGTTAATTCATACCGATAAATATCAGCATCTAGGAGTCGAATAGTTAGCAAATCGTCCACCAAATCTAATTCCCGTTCGGACTCGTAACGCAAAATACTTAAGCAACTCTCTATAGATGTAGCTTCTGATTGTAAAATTCCTTGCCGATCCAACAGATTTTCTAATAAAGAGATAGTCGTTATTATGTTAGATAAAGGAGTTCGCATTTCATAAGAAGTTACTGTTAGGAATTCCTCTTTCAACTTGTTCAAGCGTTGAAGTTCTGTCATTTGGATTTGCAATTGTTGGGCGCGTTCCGCCGCTAAGTTTCGTTCTTCAGTTAACCTGCGTTGAGTGTCATCCCGAAAAACCATCACGGCTCCCGTAATTGCACCATTATTATCTTTAATTGGGGTAGCACTATCCGCTACAGGAGTTTTTGTACCATCTTTAGCAATCAGGAAAGCGCGATCGCTTAAATAAATAGTCGTTTCTTGTTGTAAAGCTAGAGCCATTGGGTTGGGTACTCTTAGCTGAGTCTGTTCGTTGAAAATCTGGAAGACTTCATCTAACATCTGCTCTTTAGCTGCATGGAATTGCCAGCCCGTAAGCATTTCTGCTATCTCATTCATGTACTTGACGCGCAGCTTGGTATCAACTACTATCACTCCATCTCCCATTCCCCGCAGCACGGAACTTAAAAATTGCTCTCGTTCATAACGGTTGAGCGCTGTTTGAATTGCTACATATAGCTCTTGTTCTCTCACGGGTTTGAGGATATAACCAAAGGGAAATGTCAGCGTTGCTCGTTCTACAGTACTTTTGTCAGAATGACCTGTCAGATAAATAACAGGAATTTGTAAATGGTTCCAAATTTGCTCTGCAGCTTGAATGCCGTCCATTTCTCCCCGCAATCGAATATCCATAAGAATCAAGTTTGGACGCAACTTGGTTGCTTTCTCAATGGCTTCTTCTCCTGAATCTACAGTATCAATAACCGTGTAACCTAAAGTTTCTAAACTTTCTTGCAAGTTGATTGCTAAAATATATTCATCTTCTACAATTAAAATTTTAATATTTTTAGGTTGATAAGCGTCTGGCAATACATTCATAATGATAAATTTTTACCTTTTGTTATAGTAATTTTAAATTCTGTTCCTTGCTGGGAGTTAATTTCAAAACTTCCCTTTAATTGCTTCACTAAACCTTGAATAAGATTTATTCCGAGTGTTTTTGTCTTTTTATTATCAAAATCTTCAGGTAAACCTACTCCAGTATCATGAACGATCAAGATCAAATCGCGATAGTTTTGATATAACTTCACTAAAATTTTCCCCGCTTGTTTGTTGGGAAAAGCATATTTTAAAGCATTAGAAACAAGTTCATTAACAATCAAACCACAAGGAATGGCGCTTTCTATATCCAAACCCACATCCTCTACTTGCAAAGATAATTTGACAAGATTGGAACTGGTGTTGTAAGACTCAAACAAGTGAGTCACTAAATCGGGAATGTATTGAGCAAAATTGATGTTTGCCAAATTTTCAGAGCGATAAAGTTTTTCATGGACCAAAGCAATAGAAGCAACGCGGTTTTGGCTATCGAGCAAAATTGATGTCACCTGGGGATCTTGGGTACGCCTGCACTGCATTTGCAACAAACTGCTGACAATGCCTAAATTGTTCTTGACGCGATGGTGTATTTCTTTGAGCAATACCTCCTTTTCTTTCAGAGATCTTTGAATTTTTTCCTCAGCTTGCTTGTACTCGCTTATGTCTTGTTGAACGGCAACAAGGACCATTCCATAATCGGGATGTTCAAAAACAGATGTAGTTGCACGACACCAGAACGGTGTACCATTTTTCTTAACATTGTGAACTTCATAGGTTGCTTCCCCATGTTGCACGACAGCAGCAACAATTGCTTGGGTAACTTCTTCAGCTAGTACGTTTTCATCTTCATAATTTACAATTGATACGTGCTGGTCTGTGAGTTCACCACTATCATAGCCAAACATCGTCTCAAATTTGGGGTTAGCGTAGACAATGATTCCATCCGTAGCTCGAACCAAGCAAATTCCCTCCGCCATGTTTCGGGTAATCACAGCTTGCAGTTCTAACATATGTTTGGCGTGGATGCGAGCGTTGATATCTACTAAAGATAAATTTTCAATCTCAGAATGCACTCCCATTGAGTATAAGGCTCGCAATACACTGCTTTGAGTAATAACGCCAACGAGTTCTTTGTTATCCATCACTGGTAAATAGCAAATATCATGCTGGTGAAATTTTTGCATGACAATAGAAATATGCTCTGCATCTGCCTTACTGATAGTAATGACAGGTTGAGTCATAGCTTCAGCCACAGTTATGTTCTCAAACAAAGCTCGATTGGCGCTCGCCCTTACCACATCTGTTTCTGTAAAAATGCCAACCAATTCCTGCTGGTGTAAAACAAGTGCATAGCTAGTTTGAGCGTGGTTCATTTGAGATATGACATCAACCACTGGCATATTTCCTGTAACTGTCACTAACGATCGTTGATAGTTTTCATCAAACAAACGCAGTTTAGAAATATCCATCTAAGTGATTCCTTTTTCAACAACAGGACCTGAAGTCAGAGTTTTACGCAAAGGCGCAAAAAAAGAAACAAACTTTTTTACTAATATAAGCGCAGTAGAGATACTCGTACTAAGAACGCGTGTAAATTTTAGAACGATCGATGACAAATAATTAATAACCTTTTACTTCCATTTTGTCAAAGTGATTTTAAATTCTGTTCCTTGCTCGGAGTTAATTTCAATGCTTCCCCTTAATTGCTTTACCAAACCCTGAATAAGGTTTATACCCAATGTTTGTGTCTTTTTCTTATCAAAATCTACAGGCAAACCAACTCCATTATCTTGAACAATCAGTGTTAATTGATGCTCGCGTTCATATAATTTTACTATGATTGCACCGACCTGTTTGTTGGGAAAAGCGTATTTTAAAGCATTAGAAACGAGTTCATTGACAATTAAACCGCAAGGAATGGCACTTTCTATATCCAAACTGGTATCTTCAACGTAAAAATGGATTTTGATATGACTTGACCTCATATTGTATGAATCAAATAAGTGAGTTACCAGATCGGGAATGTATTGAGCAAAATTGATGTTTGCCAAATCTTCAGAACGGTAAAGTTTTTCGTGTATCAAAGCAATGGAAGCAATGCGGTTTTGACTATCGAGTAGAATAGCAGTAGCCTGCGGGTCTTGGGTACGCCTACACTGCATCTGCAACAAACTACTGACAATCCCTAAATTGTTTTTGACGCGATGGTGTATTTCTTTGAGTAAGACTTCTTTTTCTCGAAGTGAGGCTTCGATATGTTCGGAGAAACTGCGGAGGGTTAATTCGCTTTGTTGTAGATCGGCATTGAGCTGGTTTAGCTCAGCTGTCCGTTCGGCAACTCGGATTTCTAGCTCTTGTTTGGACTGTTGCAGTTTTGCTTCGGCAAGTTTGCGATCGCTAATATCGCGAAAGAAAATTCCCAACCCTTCTGTTGATGGGTAGGCATGGATTTCCAGCCATAGATCGTAATCCGGAGGATAGTAGTAATGTTCCTCAAAATGAACAGGTACTTGATGTGCCATTGCATATCGATACTGAACTTCCAAGTTACTGTTTGCTGATGCGGGCCATTCTTCCCAGTGGGTTTTACCCAGCACCTCGCTGCGGGGCTTGTTATTGTTAACTTTTTCTGCAGCAGTATTTTGATAGGTAATTCGCCAATCTCGATCCAGGGCTACAAAAGCATCACTCATACTTTCTAAAATATGAGACAGTCGTTGAGCTGTTGCCTCTGCTTCTTTTTGTGCTTTTTCAGCTGTGAGACGAAGTCCCTGTTCCCGCAAGGCAGCTTCTTTGCGAATCTGCACCATCTTTAAACTCGCTTCTATCCGCGCTAGCAATTCGCGAGTAGAGAAGGGCTTAGTCAGGTAATCATCAGCTCCCGCTTGCAGCCCTTCAATGCGGGACTCCTCACCAGCACGAGCTGACAGGAAGACGATCGGCAATTCTCGCGTTTGGTGATTCGTCCGCAGTTCTTGCAGCAACCCAAAACCATCTAAGTGGGGCATCATTACGTCTGTCAAAACCAAGTCGGGAAGATGTTGCTCAATTGCAGTCAGTGCTGCTATGCCATCTTCTACAGCTTCTACTTCATAGCTTTGTTTCAGCAACCGCTTTATATATTCCCGCATATCGGCATTATCATCCACTACAAGAATGCGGTACTTGTTGAAGCTAGAGACTTGAAGTTGAGGAGTAGAATTAATTTCTTCTTCCCCAGTCCCCAACGTCCAATCCCCAGCCCCTTCATCTGGTAGCCATCGCAGGGCTTCTTCAACATAGGGTATAGCTCCCATCGCTGTTGATGCTAAACTGCGAGAAGCGCTAATTCTTTCGCTAGGTAAATGAGCAAATCCTGTAGGAATTGAGACTGTAAAGCAACTCCCTTGTTCTAATTGACTGGTTACACCAACGCTACCACCATGGAGTTTAACTAACTCCCGCACTAGCGACAAGCCGATGCCCGAACCCTCAAAACTCCGCCCTTGAGCACCTTTGACGCGGTGAAAGCGTTCAAAAAGATGGGGAATTTCATCCGGTGGAATGCCAATACCCGTATCTTCTACGGCTAGTTCAATGCAGTCGGGAAAACTTCGCAAGCGAACGGTAATTGCTCCGGTGAAGGTAAACTTAAATGCATTTGATAATAGATTGAGCACGATCTTTTCCCACATTTCGCGATCGATATAAATGGCTTCGGGTAAAGGTGGACAATCCACTATCAAAGACATTTCAGTGCGTTCGATTAAGGAGCGAAAGGTGCTTGCAAGTTCAGCCGTCAATGTTGCCAAATCTGTAGGTTCATAGACTGCTTGTATTCGTCCGGCTTCTATGCGGGAAAAATCAAGCAGGGTGTTGACGAGTTTGAGCAAGCGCAGGCTGTTACGCTGTACTATTTCTATACGCTCGCGTTGGGCGGGTGGTAATGGGTCTGCCGTGTCGTTTAAAGCGTCCTCTAAAGGAGCTAACATGAGGGTTAGGGGCGTGCGAAATTCGTGGGAAACGTTGCTGAAGAAAAGCGTTTTGGCGCGATCGATTTCTGCTAGAGCTTCTGCTCGTTGGCGTTCGGTTTCGTAAGCACGGGCATTGGCGATCGCAGTTGCTACATTACTGACAACGAGATCGAAAAACCCACGGTAATCATCATCAAACTTTCGTAGCGGGCTGATACCCATGACAAGCAAACCTGCCAAAGAACTCTCTTGTCCGGGCTGTGCAACTGGCATCACCACAGCAGACGAAGGAGGAGTATTCCAGACACCTACAGGCAAAGAACTAAATCGAGTCTTTAAGTCATCCACAAGGATTGTTTGTCTCGTTTGGTAAACTTGCGCCAAACCCCAGACATCGTTCTGTGTTAGGTTGACCTGAATGGGACTAGCATCCGTTCCCATCTCAATCCCCGCAGTACCGATTAAACTTGCTTGTTTCCCATCGGCTTCTACCAAATACAACACAGCAAATGGGATATCATTAGGGTTGGTAGATAATGTTTCGGTAGCAATTTGACACGCCGTCTCAACAGTTTTTGCCCGCATTACATTTGCACCGAATTCTCGCAGTGTTTGCAAGCGACGATTGCTTAATACCCTCTGAGTCGTCTCAGTGCAAACTACAAGTGTTCCACCCACTCCACCCGTTTCGTCCCGCACCGGGCTGTAGCTGTAGGTGAAGTAAATTTCCTCAAAGTAGCCATTGCGATCGAAAGGAACGAGTTGATCCTCGTGCCAACTCTCTTTTCCTTTCGTCATTACATTATGGATTTGCGGGCCAATAATATGCCAAATTTCTGCCCAGCATTCTGAAGCTCTCTGTCCGAGGGCTTGAGGGTGTTTGTGTTTGCCCAAGCTGGGGCGGTAGCCATCATTATAAAATTGGATTAAGTCCTGTCCCCAAAACAGAACCATCGGGTGCCCCGTACTGACAACAATACTGACTGTGGTACGCAAACTTTGCGGCCACTGTTCCACAGGGCCAAGTGGTGTTTGCGACCAGTCGTGCGATCTCATTAAGGCACACATCTCTCCATCGCCTGCAAATAAACTTTCTTGCATATTTCAACCGATTGAATGACAAGCTTATTTTATTGAAATCCTTTATTGTAACGGTAGTATTGGAGGTAATTCAATTAGATAATAATTAAGCAACTCCAAGTTGGAAGATAGACCATGAGTCAGTAAGTCGGCGAGAAAAAACCAACCCATGTAACGAAACTTAAAATCTCTATATTTGGATCGTAGTAGCCCTGTCTGTGCTTTCATGCTCAGAGGCAAACGTATACATTACCATTAAAAGCCAGCGATCGTTATTTGTACTCACGTACTTATTGTTAACAATTGAAGTTATCTGTTATCTACTAGAGTAGTATATGTTAATTCTCCTTACTTTTGCTAAAAATCACATAGATTCATTCACAACTTGGGATGTTGAGGCTGTCCTGAAAAAGATTAATGGCTCTCAAAATATCTGGTTGCGCTGTATTCACTTCCGCGATCGGACTGGAATAGCTAAAATCATCAAGCACTTTGAACTCAACCCATCCCGCGTTAACATGATTTTCAACTTTTCTCCTGTAGGAATTGACCAAGATATAGAAGATTGTTTATTTAACAGCTATGAAATTTTGACTCATGAAATGAAAAATCAGGAATTTGAAGTAGCGCGTGGTAGTATTGTAGTTGGAAGCAATTTTCTCATAACATTTGAGATTGCTGAAGTTAAAATATTCAATTTACTAATCGCAAAACTTCACAAGCCAAATATAGATATTACACATTTACGAATTGACTACCTTTTTTATCTTATTTTTAAAGAGATTTTAATTAATTATCATACTTTATTTGATTATATATCCAGACAGCTTGATGATTTGGAAGATGAAGTTTTAGAAAATTCTGGTGATGAATTAACGTATCAAAAAATAGCTACCATGAGGCAATCTACGCGTTTTGTGCGGAGAAATTTTCAAAGCATTAAATCACTTTTAACTATGATGCATGACGAAGATTTTCAATGGTTATCCAAATCGATAAAAGAATTATTTCATGAAGAATTAACTCATCAGGTTGATAATCTCTGGCAGGAATATCAAGGGCTAAGAGCCTGGATGTCAGAATTAATGGAAATTCAACGAGATAATATTGCGAGTAAAACCAGCGAACGCATTAATCGCCTCACTATTCTCTCAAGTATATTTTTACCAATTACGTTTATTGCCGGTCTCTATGGTATGAACTTTAAATATATGCCGGAATTAGAACAACCTTGGGCTTATCCAAGTGTTCTTATTGTCATGGGATTCATTGTAATTGGTAGTATTTTATACGCAAAACGACAGCGCTGGTTGTAGTTGAGGAACGAAACCCAACAATACGATTCCCATACCAATATGAGGTGGCGCTTAACATTCCCTCACATTAGAAATGTGGGGCTACACAAACAAAGCCCGCCTGCGCGGGCTAATGAGATGCATCTTTATACAGAAATGGTATGATAACAATTCTAATTTCTTCACATTCAAAATGTGGGGCTACACAAACAAAGCCTGCCTACGCAGGCTAATGAGATGCATCTTTATACAGAAATGGTATGATAACGATTCTATATGAGGTGGCGCTTAACATTCCCTCACATTAGAAATGTGGGGCTACACAAACAAAGCCTGCCTACGCAGGCTAATGAGATGCATCTTTAATACAGAAATGGTATTACGCCTGCGCTGACTTATGAAGAATCACAGTCCCTGAAAAATTGTTCATAAAGGCAGGTGCAAACGCTAGAGAAAGAGAGCCATGCTAGTAGCTATTGAACCATAATTAAGCGTGAGAACGAGGTACGGGCATGAATAACAAACAAGTTGATAGCAATGTCAATGACTTGAGTCAGAAGACAAGGGATACCGAAGCAAACATAATTGCCTCTTCAACATCAGAAGAAACCAAACAAAGTCTTAAAACAGTTGATGTAGATGGTCATCGTCCGATCGATCCAAGTTCTTTTGAGCTGGCTGATACCTTTGAGGTAGATGGTATCCGCCCGATTGCTAAAAGCAATATTCAGATACAAGAAACAATTGCTGTAGATGGTAACCGTCCAATTGCTAAAAGCGATTTTCAAGAGCATGAAATGCTTGCTGTAGACGGTATGCGTCCGATAGACAAAAGCGATGTAGAAGTTAAAGATACTTTAAACATAGACGGTCAACGCCCGATTGTTAAGAGTCCTTTTCAAATTGAAGGTACTCTTGAAGTAGATGGTAATCGTCCAATTACTTCATAAGGAGCGATTTCATCCTTTTGTACTAGATATAAATCAAGCTCTCAATGTTGCCTCTAATCCTTATCGCTCAGATAGACCTCCCCCAGCACAATTTACCGGATGTACTTAAAGTTACACCCAAAGAGCAGCAAATCCTCAACACTCCCTCACCCTTGCAAAAGCAAGAGTTACAGCAACTTGAGGAAAAACTGAACCTATCCCAAAAGGATTACGAGCTAAACATAGAACAGTTGCGAAAACTGCCCTCTTCTCGAATAGATTGTCAGCCCCAATTTCCACCTATCTTGGGTGTTGACCCCATTTCATGCAAACGTCCTTAGATACGCTCTTATACAATGGCTAATTGCTAATGGCTAATTGCTAATGGCTTTTTGACTATTAGCTATTAGCAATCGCAATTTTTTCCAAATGATTTAGCTAAGTCCAAAAGAAGCCTCTCATTTACCCTGTACTCAGGGAAATGATGAGATGAATTTTGGAGCAATAACGAATTGACAAGGCAGCTTTTGGGAAAGAATCTTCTTTCCCAAAACGTGCCGCCTATGACCTATGTTTGTCGAAGATTAACGGGGATGGGGTCGATGAGGAATTGCTAATTACAACACGATTTCACACAGACCTGACCTCCTTTTAACAGAATTGACTTTGTTAACGTTAACCACCTTATTTTTGACACCAGGATAGTTTTTTAACTTAACACCAGTACCTAAGTTTTGCATTCCAACAACTTCGTACACCCTCCCTTCAAATTGAACTAAATCCTTGGGTTGATATCGGTAACGGTATTTTTTAATTCGACATTGCCCTTTTGATACTTTGTGTTTTCGGTAAAGCCTCAAATTTTCACCATTTTTTTGTTTATTGCGAGTTCTCCTACCAGAGGATAGTTCTGAGCCAGATTTAGTTGAGCCATCTCTTGCATCGATATATTTGGCATCATAGAACTGCTCCATTGAACGCTTGTTACGCCTAATTTGCTCTAGGATTAATGATTCTACTCTTTTCTGAATAGTCCCACCCGCAATTACGAAGGCGTCATTATGATGAGATTTTTCTATTTTAAATTTTCTTCTAATGCTTTTGGTGATGTAACCATAAGTTGAACTGTATTTCCCTTCTTTAGTTAAACGCCATCTAATCGTTGTCATAAAAGTTTCACCTTTAAATGACTTCAGCCTTGGTTGCCATCCATAAAGGAAACCACTCTTTTTATGATTCTTTGGTATATGGCATTTATCACATAAAGTCACTAAATTTGCAGGTCTATCAGTTCTGTCTTCTTTCCAAAACCCTAAGTGATGTACTTCTAGTATTGGGTTGGTATCTTTATTTTTACAATTAGGATTTTGGCATTTATGTGCATCCCTATGCAAAATGTACTCGCGTAAATTATCAAACCCATGCTGCTCTCCTTGCTGGTAACCCACACCTTGGATTTCAGCATCCTTTATTTTTTGAATGTCAAAACTAGCCACTTCAATCGTAACTTCTTTGACTGGGACTATTTTTTGGATTTTGTCAATAATTTTATGATGGATATCTAGTTTGTGCTGAATACTTGGAGCTAACCAATTGTCTTTACGTCTACGATTGTCAAATCTTGGTGCGCGATATCTTTTTCTATTTCTACGTTGGCAGCGATATTTTTTCCGTTCTGTTAACCTTTCGGACATACCTTTTAACATCCGAACTTCACCACCAATTAATTCTTCTTTCTCGTTGACAACACTGTAACCTATATTTTGGTAACCTGCATCAATACCTAAATTTCCTGGTTGAGTATAGCCACTAGAACCATAAACTAATTGAATAGTAAATGGATCGCGACTGTAAATTTTGGCTTTTCCTTCCTTCAAAAGCGATCGAGCTTTACGAGGGGAGGTCGGCATTAACGGTTTACCATATTTGTTCACTACATAGATTTTCATGATTTGTATTCCTAATAAATAGGTAATCGCTTTACAGCGTGGTTCCCTTTGCCAATGTTTATCCAGGTTTTATACCCTTACGGGTTCGCCACTCCTCAGGGCGCGGGAAACCCGCCTACAAGGGTGGACTCACCAGCAACACTTTTCCTCTTCCTGTAGAAATGTTTAATCACTGGTCGTAGAGTTCAGAACTAGGGATCGAGACGCTACTCTCTGTATTCTGAAGTACCTATATATTCTGGGTAAACGTAGTAACCCTTGCATAACGGATTACTGAAGCTAATGACGTACTTCCTAATTTCTTAAGAAGCCCACATTCACCCTGTAATCAGGGGAATGTGTGGAGTCGTCACGATTGCTTGAGTTTGCGATCGCTCTCAATCTTTACAGATTAGAACACACACTTCCAAATTCTCCGTCGTTAGTTGGAGGAAACAGAGGATTGTGCTTTTTAAGATAGTCGAGCGTACTCAAAGCTTTCGATCGCTGGATAACGATGTCACAGACTCCGCGTACCTATGTCTTTGAAAGCATAACCAAATGACTGCTGAAAGAGAAACGTCATCTATCGAGTTGAAACAAGCAAATCAATAAAGTTACTACACAAATTACAAAGTAACTGCCCTCTAATGAAATGGAGATATAATTATGAAGTACCGACAGCTTGGCAGTAGCGAACTTAAGGTGTCTGAAATCAGTTTAGGTTCGTGGTTGACATATGGTGGTGGCGTCGAACGCCAACAAGCAGAAGCTTGCATTCATAAAGCCTTTGATGTGGGAATTAATTTTATCGATACAGCCAATGTCTACGGACGTGGTGCAGCGGAATCGCTGTTGGGTGAAGTGTTACAGGGTGTCGATCGCTCCTCCTACATTTTGGCAACCAAAGTTTTCTTTCCCATGTCCCCCACCGACAGGGGATTATCTGCTGCCCAAATTCACAAACAAATCGATGCTTCACTACAGCGCTTGCGTACAGATTATGTCGATCTCTATCAGTGCCATCGCTATGACGTAAATACTCCACTAGAAGAAACGATGACAGCATTAACTGATGTTGTGCGTCAAGGGAAAGCTCGTTATATTGGCTTTAGTGAGTGGAGCCCAGCACAGATTCAAGCTGCATTGAATCTTCCTAACGTAGAGAAATTTGTATCCAGCCAGCCACAATATTCCATGTTGTGGCGTCAACCGGAAGCAGAAGTATTTCCCTTATGTGCGGCAAATGGCATCACTCAGATTGTCTGGTCTCCCCTAGCGCAGGGTGTTCTCACCGGAAAATACAAACCGGGCGAAGCACCACCTCAAGATTCCCGTGCAGCAAATGACCAGATGAATGGATTTATGCAAGACCTGCGTAGCGATCGCGTCCTGAGTGCTGTCCAAAACCTTAAGCCGATCGCGCAGCGATTAAACCTCTCGATGGCTCAACTAGCGTTAGCGTGGGTACTGCGGGATGAGCGGGTATCCTCAACCATTATTGGTGCAAGTCGTCCCGAACAAGTAGCAGATAATGCAGGCGCATCGGGTGTTAAGCTGTCCTCGGAGGTGTTACGAGAGATTGATGAGGTGCTTGCGCCTGCTTTATCTTACGCAACAGCCCGGTGATAAGTAAATTACTGGGGCTTTGCTAACTACTGAGACGCGGAGTACACAGAGATAAAAAGAGGGTGGGTATACCACCCAACTTGATTTTTATACTTTTGCAAGTGGTGTGTTGATTTGTATTGCTGCGTTCTCTTCTTGCTCGTCTTCTAAAGTGACAGGAACTGACTGAACGTGCCAAATATCTCGTGCATACTCGCGAATTGTACGGTCAGAGGAAAAGTACCCCGTGCGAGATGAGTTGAGAATTGACATTCGCCACCAGGTATCGCGATCGCGGTAAGCGTTATCAACTCGTTGCTGACATTCAGTATAGGACTGGTAATCGGCAAACAGCATATAGTCATCCCGGTTTTTTAGGGATTCCACAAGCGGTTTAAACAAATTACTATCGCCTTTGGAGAAGTAACCCGATGCTATTTGGTCGATCGCCTGTCTGAGTTGGGGATTGTTGTTGTAATAGTCCCAAGGGTTATAGCCTTTAGCTTTCTGCTGTACGACTTCCCCTGCATTCAGCCCGAAAAGAAAGAAGTTCTCGTGTCCTACGCGATCGCGAATTTCAATGTTTGCTCCATCAAGAGTTCCGATGGTGAGTGCGCCATTCATGGCAAACTTCATGTTACTGGTTCCAGAGGCTTCTTTCCCTGCAGTGGAGATTTGCTCGGAAAGGTCAGCAGATGGATAGATCCGCTGTGCTACCGACACGTTATAATTTTCTAAAAACACGACCTTGAGGCGATCGCCAATATCTGGATCGCTATTCACCACATTTGCAACTGAGTTAATCAGTTGAATGATGAGCTTCGCCATTGCATAACCGGGAGCTGCTTTCCCTGCAAAAATCACAGTTCGCGGCACAAAATCTGCATTTGGATTCTGCTTGATAGAGTTATAGAAAGCGATCGTCTGCAGCAAGTTCAAATGCTGGCGCTTGTACTCGTGGATTCGCTTCACTTGGATATCAAACAGGGAATTAGCATCAACGTGAATACCAGTTGTTTGCAAAATATATTCTGCTAAGTCCTGCTTGTTTTCTTGCTTGATTTGTTCCCAGCGATGGCGAAACTCTGCATCTTCCACAAATGCTTCTAACTGCTTGAGTTCTTCTAAATTTTTAATCCAACCCTTACCAATTTTTTCCGCAATCAGCAGGGCGAGTTTAGGATTGGCAATCAAGATCCAACGGCGGGGAGTCACTCCATTGGTTTTATTGCTAAACTTTTCTGGGAACACTTGATAGAAATCTGGGAACAGATTTTTCTTCACCAGTTCCGTGTGCAGTTCTGCTACACCGTTGATAGCATGACTTCCCACAGAAGCGAGATGTGCCATTCTGACTTGTTTTTCCGCTCCTTCTTCAATCAGGGACAACCGGGAAAGTTTGCCATCATCCCCAGGATATTGAGAGCGAACTTTATCTAGAAACCGTTGGTTAATCTCAAAAATAATTTCCAAGTGACGGGGTAAGAGTCTGCCAAAGACACTAATGGGCCAACGTTCCAATGCTTCGGGTAGCAAGGTATGATTGGTAAAACCAAAGGATTTTTGTGTAATGTCCCAAGCTTCATCCCATCCCAACTGATGTGTGTCTATAAGTAGCCGCATCAGTTCGGCTATACCAATTGCAGGATGGGTATCATTGATTTGAATAGCAAATTTATTGGGGAATTGGTCAAAATTGTTGTGGCCTCGCAAATAGGTGCGGATAATATCTTGAAGGGAGCAGGAAACGAAAAAATATTCCTGCATCAGGCGGAGTTCTCTACCTTGATAGTTATTGTCGTTGGGATAAAGAACTTTGGTAATGTTTTCAGAGTAAACTTTATCGGCTACGGCATTAGCAAAGTCGCCACTGTTGAAAATCTGTAAGTTAAAGTCTTCACTTGCTTTGGCACTCCACAAACGCAAAGTGTTGACTGTGTTGGAGTTATAACCCACCATTGGAGTATCGTAAGGTGTCCCCAGTATGGTTTTTTGGGGAATCCATCGCACTTGGTAGCGTCCCCGTTCATCGGTGTATGCTTCCGTATGTCCGCCAAATTTGACTTCCATGGTGTAATCCGGACGTGGAATTTCCCAAGGATTGCCAAAGCGCAACCAGCGATCGGGTACTTCTACTTGCGTACCATTGCGAATGGTTTGTTGAAAAATGCCGTACTCGTAGCGGATACCATAGCCAACGGCGGGAATTTCTAAAGTTGAGAGGGAATCTAAAAAACAAGCAGCGAGTCTTCCCAAACCACCATTACCCAATCCCGGTTCGTCTTCCTGTTCGAGCAAATCGTATAAGTCCAAGCCTGTTACCTCTCGCACCACTTGACGGGCTTGCTCGTACATCCCAACGTTTGTTAAGTTTTTGCTCAGTTGGGGTCCGATCAGATATTCAGCAGATAAATAGCAAACGACTTTGACATCTTTTTGAAAGTAGGTTTGCTCAACAGTTTTAATCCAACGATGCAGCAAGCGATCGCGAACAGTATAGGAGAGTGCCATGAAAAAGTCATGTGCAGTTGCCCAACCTTTATCTTTTGCTTGGATGTAGTAGAGGTTGTCTAAAAAAGCACGTTTGAGGGTTTCAATATCCATTCCCGTGCGATCGTCCTGCACTTGAATGGGAACGTGTTCTGTTCTACAAATATGCTTTTTCCAATGGGGAGCATGTTTGCCATCGTGCTTTGTCGAGCCGTTGCCATTATTCATGGTTACAATTCCTAATTAACGGGGAATTTATTCTCGAACCTCTATAACTTTAGAAGGAACTGCGGCTTGAGAACCTCTAGCCAAAGTCATACTGATACGGAATTGCATTTAAAGATTTATACCATTTTGGATTGATTAATCCTAGACAGGGATTAATTTGAGCGATTGAAATCGCTGCTATACAGGCTAAGTCTGGGATTAATTTGAGCGATTGAAATCGCCGCTATACAGGCTAAGTCCGCCTACGCGGACTTTATTTAAAGCCTGTGTAGTACCTTCTTTGTTTGTATGGTCGAGGTGAGACAGCGCTGTTCTGGGTGTTCGCGTAGCGTCTCCGTAAAGAGATAGCGCTTGCCATCCAGAATTCTATTCTGAGGGCAATTAGCACTCTTTGAGATGCTCGCGTTCAAATTGGGCTAAGCTCGGTAAGCATGAAAAGACTTGAAACTGTTGCCGATCGCCGAACTCATTGCCTTCATCAAAGTATTGCGAAGTCCTACAGCAACTGGGTTTTTCAATTCGCCCATTTTGCCGGATCGCCTTGATGCAAGGGTAATTGCCTTGGTGCGGGAAAAACGCTCTGACTCATATTGCTCAAAGGCAATGATTGGATCGGGTTGTGCTTGCAAGCATTGAGCAATGACACAAGCATCCTCCAAAGCCGTACAAGCTCCTTGTCCCATTGTGGGTAGCATGGGGTGAGCTGCATCACCAAGTAGTGTCACATTTTGCTGGCTCCAAGGCTGTTTTGAAGGGCGATCGTACAAATCAGCAGTCAAAATATTGGCTTCATCTGTAGCAGCAATTAATTCAGGAATGGCTTTAAACCAATCCCGATACATCGTCAATAGCTCTTGTTTGCGTCCGATAGCAGCATCTGGTTGTGCTGGACGTGCAGTTGCAGCTGCATACCAATACATTTTTCCCAACCCAAGCATCATGAAGCCGAATCCTTTACCGCATCCCAAAAATTCCTGAATGTAACCGGGACGGTATGTACTTGGAATGCCATCGGTTAAACCACGCCAAGTCTTAAAATTGCGGTAAGTAGGAGCCCCATCGCCTAAAATGATAGATCTGACTCGCGATCGCAACCCATCTGCGCCGATCAATGCATCCCCTTCAACACTCAAACCCGATGCAAAATAGGCTTGAACCCGATTATCCTTGCGTTCAAATCGCTCAAAAGTTTCTCCCAAAATAAATTTCTCACTCGGTACATTGCGCCACAATAACTGATGCAGTTGGGCGCGATGAATTCCAATAACGGGTAACTCAGAATTATCGAGCGCAATATTCACTAACTCAAAGCCACGTTGCGAATTAAATTGATAGTTTGTAGTGAGACAACCGACTCGCATTGCTTCTTGCAATATGCCCAAGTTCTTCAAGATATGGGTTGCATTTGCCCAAAGCGCAATTCCAGCCCCGGCTTCTCGTAACTCCTTGGCTCGCTCGCAGACAACAGGCTCAATCCCAGCACGAATAAGGGCGAGGGCAGTTGCAGCACCGCCGATTCCACCGCCGATGATAATAACTTTTTTCATAAATTTTCAAGTTATCGACAGACTTGTCAGTTGATTAATTTTCATCAAACAAGTTTCACGTGCTTTTGTCAACTGACTGTTCGGTCGAGAAGAGATATACTGATGTTTAAGTTCTTTGAATCTCGTAACAACTGTGGCGCGGACAAAATCTGAAAAAGTCAAGAATGCCAAGCAAGAGAGAAATGCGGAGGCGACTCAAGCTGTAATTTTGGCAGCTGCGGAAGAAGAATTTGCCCAACACGGTTTTACGGCTGCGAGAACAGAAGCGATCGCAGCCAAAACAGGTGTTGCCAAATCGATGATTTATTACTACTTCAAAGATAAAGAAGGTTTGTATCAAGCAGTCTTGGAGCGATCGCATAGCGATCTTTTGCAAACGATTCAGGAGTTACAGTTGGAGGATTTGTCACCGGAAGTCGCGTTGGAAAGATTTTTGAGAGCATTGCTCGGTTGTGTATCGCGTAACCCAAAACTCCCGACAATCATGTTTCACGAAGCAGTGCAAAACCAGGGAAAGTACTATAAAAACAGTAGTTCTGTGAGTATTGATACTGTTTTGATTGCAATTCTGGAACAGGGCGTGGCTGAAGGGATATTTCGTCCGCTCGATCCGTTTCAGTCTGCAATTAATATTATGGGAACTTGCTTGTTCTATTTTATTGGTGCAGGTAACATCCAGCAGTTTCCCCAAGGTAAGAAGCTTTTGAGCAAAGCCATGCTGGAGCAACATACAAGTGAAGCGATCGCGCTTATCCTAGCGGGTGTGCGAAAATCCTAACTAGGAAAATAGTTTCAGCCACTACGTGTGCTCAATGCCTGTTGGCTATCAAAGGTAAAACACTATTCCGAGTGCCGACTCAATTCTGTCTGAATATGGGTGCTCAACGCCTGTTGGCTATCAAAGGTACAACACTCTCTCAGGTGTCGTGGTCCGGTAAAAGCAATGTTGTGCTGTGCTCAACGCCTGTTGGCGATCGAAGGTAAAACACGAAACATAAATCAATCCAAAATGAAACTTATTCTGTGTGCTCAACGCCTGTTGGCGATCGAAGGTAAAACACGAAACATAAATCAATCCAAAATGAAACTTATTCTGCGTGCTCAACGCCTGTTGGCGATCGAAGGTAAAACACTAGGGTATCTTACTAGATGCTTATCCCTATTCTGATGTGCTCAACGCTTATTGGCAATCGAAGGTAAAACACTCCTCTAAGGATTTGATTGTATAACCAATCATACCCGTGCTCAACGCCTGTTGGCAATCAAAGGTGAAACACTCCACCTCTTTCTCAAGAGATTTTACTCTAGCTCTTGGTGCTCAACGCCTATTGGCAATCAAAGGTGAAACACAAAACTGTGTGAAACTGTTTTGTTTTACACTAATGGGTGCTCAACGCCTATCGGCTATCAAAGGTGAAACACTTGAAATACTTTCCATTTAAAATTAGGCTGTGGGTTGTGCTCAACGCCTATCGGCTATCAAAGGTGAAACACAGTCGCATTCAACCCATAAAGCTGTATTTGGAAATAGTGCTCAACGCCTATCGGCTATCAAAGGTGAAACACAACCCACATAAAGAACTGTAGCAAGCGATGACCGAGTGCTCAACGCCTATCGGCTATCAAAGGTGAAACACAATCTCCTGTATAGCTGGCACTTATCTTTGTGCGGGTGCTCAACGCCTATCGGCTATCAAAGGTGAAACACTGGTTCAGCGCAATTTTACTTATTTTGCTAAAGGAGTGCTCAACGCCTATCGGCTATCAAAGGTGAAACACTGACGGTAGCTCGCTTTTTGAATGGCAGGATGCAAGTGCTCAACGCCTATCGGCTATCAAAGGTGAAACACCAGCAGATTTTACAAAAAAGATTAACTTTAGCCAAGTGCTCAACGCCTATCGGCTATCAAAGGTGAAACACAGACATGGGGGAGTCCAAGAACGGCTTGGTGAATTGTGCTCAACGCCTATCGGCTATCAAAGGTGAAACACGTCAGATGGCAGACAACAAAACAAATTTATTGTTTCGTGCTCAACGCCTATCGGCTATCAAAGGTGAAACACATGGCACATCACGAGCGCACTTAGCACAGCGAAAAGTGTGCTCAACGCCTATCGGCTATCAAAGGTGAAACACCGAGTATGGCGGGGATTCAATCAACTCTCCGCTAGTGCTCAACGCCTATCGGCTATCAAAGGTGAAACACGTATTGACCGAACGGAACGTTGCCAATGACCAGATCTAGTGCTCAACGCCTATCGGCTATCAAAGGTGAAACACGGCGAGCTTGGGAATACCGACTCCGAGTGCTTTTCTTAGTCATTTTACAAGCACCCCTGAGAAAGACACAATAGCAACCCGAAAAAACGGCTGAAGTGGCATTTTTGTACGAGTTGATTAATGGCTACAATCCTTTTCATATAAGCATTTCACCCATTGTGCAAGTACCTTACAGCAATTTTTAGCAGTTCAAACGCTTACCAAATAAGACTTGCAACTACTTTTAATTGCAAATCGGGTTTCACAAAAAGAGATGCTTGCAGTTTTCAACAACAAAGAAAATTAAATCGACCTTTGAGTTTCTAAGTTATTATAAGCTTGGGTTTTAAAAACTTTGATGCCGTTAGACACTAAGTGACCATCAGGCGTTGAGCACTTTCGTGCTACCAAGGTGTAGAACCTCTAAGCAATACAGGGCGGATGGGCTTAACATTACCCTTCTTGCTCCTAACCTAAGATGCCGTTAGGCGATAAACAGACTTAAAATAGTGCTTGACAGAATCAATTTTTTGTGCTGATAATAATTTATCGATGTTTCGAGCTACAAATAAAATTTGAATTTTGGTTTTAGTTTACGAGGTAACATTGCCTAACTGCAGCAACCTCAAGAGTTAGTGCCAAAGTTATGTGTTTTTTCTTCCCTCAGATGCCTTTTTAGAGGTTGTTTGAAAAGTAGTTAGCTGTGATTTTAGGCACTCAACGATCCCCCCTCGCCCCCCTTAAAAAGGGGGGAAAATATTCTTAAAGTCCCCCAATTTATCCGGGGATTTAGGGGAATCTTAAATGTTTTGCTACTGAGGAAAGGACTTTTCAAACATCCTCTTAGGTTTTGAACATTACTTGGATATTTCGATCGCTGTCTGAATAATTGAATATGGGGGAATCCTAAAATGATTGCATCTGTGGGTTTTTCGGCGTCTCAGAATGTAGATTTAGGACTTGAGCCATTCGTTGAGTTGTGTTTTCCAGTACGAGGAAAATATTTACCTGCGGATCATGGCTATGCACTCTTTTGTGGTTGGGTTAATCTCGATTCAGAAATACGCCAGCAAAAAACGGTCAGTATTTTGACTGTTCCTGGCTTTCCTGATAAACAAGGGAAAATAATTCTGAACGAATATTCTTGTTTGCGTGTTCGCGTACCAATCCCGTTAATTCCCTTGGCTTATAAGTTGGCTGGAAAATCTATTCGTTTGGGAATACATGAAATTCAAATCGGTATTCCCGAAATATTTACATTAAAACCAGCTAGGAAACTCAAGTCTAGAATTGTTGTCATTAAGGGATATAGCGAGCCTCAATCGTTTCTAGTAGCAGCACAACGCCAGCTTGATGATTTGGAAATTTCTGCCCAAATTTCCATCCCCAAAGACAGACAGGGTGAATTCTGTCGCAAAACCATTAAAGTTAAACGTTATACAGTAGTGGGTTTTACAACGGAAGTTTCTGGTTTGAGTGACGACGATTCTATCAAGTTACAACAATTGGGAATTGGTGGTAAAAGACACATGGGTTGTGGATATTTCTTGCCTTGTAAGGGAGGTAGAAATGTTTAAAAAATTGCTGGCTAAGTCTTGCAAGCCAGGAGAAAACGATCCGAGAAAAAAAGGTGCTGCAACGTACACTGGACATATCAGTTTTGTCATGCAAGCAACTGATGTTTTGGTAGATAAATTGGGTATGGCTATTCTCGAACAATTGGGAATACAGTATATTGGTTTAGATTTCTTAGCAGCAACAGTCAAATTGGGTGCATATTTGCACGATTGGGGTAAAGCCAATCAACATTTCCAAGAAATGGTTTACTTAAAAACCATCGATCCAAGATCCACGAATCCAGAAATTCAAAGTTATAGAGAGAAGATTAGAAAATCTTTAGAAACGCATTCAAATAAACAAATGCTGCGTCATGAAGTGATTAGCGGTATTTTAGCACTACAAGTTCCCTGCTTTCGAGAATGGCTGGAAAAGTGTCCCAACGCAAATTTAACGATCGCAGTTTGGGCGGCGATGGGACATCATTTAAAAATTGGGTTAGATAAAAATGGGACGCCATCAGGTTATATTGCGGAAATTCCTTCTGGTACGGGAGATGAATTAAAAATATACACCACTCATTCCGATTTTCTGACAGTTTTAAAAATGGGTAGTCAATATCTGGGATTGCCCAAACAATTACCGGAATTTCCAACGAAAATTTGGACTGACAAGCAATTATTAATAGCTTTAACAAATTTACGCAATGAATTTAATGATTTTGAACCTGATTGGGAGCAACAAAAATTTATTGCAGCAGTCAAAGCAACAGTAATCGCAGCAGATTTAGCTGGTTCTGCACTTCATGAAGTAGAGGAAGACTTTCAAGGATGGATTGAAGAAGTCTTATCACTACAACTTTCAAAACAAGAGTTAAATAACCTAGTCAAACAACGTTTGAAGGGTAAAAAATTACGACCATTTCAAGAGTTAATTGCTGAATCCAAGCATCGGGTGACGTTGGTGAAGGCTGGTTGCGGAACGGGTAAAACGGTTGGAGCATATGCTTGGGCAGAAAAATGGGCTGTCGGGCGTAAATTATTTTTCTCCTATCCAACAACAGGTACAGCATCTCAAGGTTATATTGACTATGCATTTGAAACAGACATTGAAGCTGCTTTAATGCATTCTCGTGCTGATTTAGACAGAGAATTACTATTTTCTGGAGATGAAGACGATCGTGAAAGCATCGATTCTAAGCTAATGGCTTTTCAAGCTTGGCGCAAAAAATTGATTGTTTGTACTGTTGATTCAGTGTTAGGTTTAATTCAAAATAATCGCAAACCGCTTTATTCATGGTCTGCATTAGCACAAGCTGCTTTTGTATTTGATGAAGTTCATGCTTTCGATCCGCGTCTGTTTGGAGCCTTATTAAAGTTTCTGAAAGCTTTTAAAGGTGCGCCAATTTTATTAATGAGTGCCAGTTTTAGTCCCCAACAGTTGGCAGCGATTCAACAAGTCTTGGCAGAACAGGGGGAAGATTTAGGAGAACCAATTGAAGGACCAAAAGAATTAGAAGAATTACCCCGTTATGACATCACTTATGTTCCCGAAGTCAGTAACTTTGAGGAACTAACGGCAGTTTGGGAACCTGTTATTGAGGCTTTACGAAACAAACAAAAAGTTTTATGGGTAACTAACTCGGTAAAAACTTGTATTGAAATTTATCGGACTGCACAAAAAAAACTTGCGGAACAATTCCCAGAATTTGCGATCGCTCCATTAATTTATCATAGCCGATTCCGTTACAAAGACAGGGTGAAAAAACATCAAGCTGTCATTGAAGCATTCAAACAAGATGAACCTGTTTTGGCTATTACTACCCAAGTCTGTGAAATGTCTTTAGATTTGAGTGCCGATCTATTAATTTCTGCGATCGCTCCTGCAGCAGCTTTAATTCAACGATTGGGACGGCTCAACCGCAGGATGAGCAAACCAGAAGAAGGAGCAAAACTAGCAATTGTTTATCCTTGGGATAATCCAAATCCATATGATAAAGTAGAAATCTCTACAGGAAAGCAGTTGATTCAAGAATTTTCGGGAAAAATAGGCATTTCTCAACGAGATTTAGCAGAATTTGCAGCAAGTCTTAATTCTGAAGAAATTCAAGAAGTTAAATCTAATTGGCTGGAAGACAATTGGTGTACGAATCGGGATTCTTTGCGGGAAGCAGGCTATACAATTACCGTGATTTTGGGTGAAGATGAACCAGAAATTTGGAAAATCGCTCAGCAGAAAGAGCAGGAACTATTACAAAAACATCAGAATACATCGCGGATGAAGTTATTTAAACAAGAAGCACAGAAATGGACAGTACCCATCCGTATTGAATCAGATTATTATACCTGGAAACGTATAGGATTTTATCCTGTAACACCAGAAGGCAGAATTCCCTACAGTGAAGAGGTAGGAGCAGAACAGTGAATTTAGAATTTGATTTAGGTAATCCTTGTTTTACCTTGTTGCATCGTGCTGGTTTAGCTGGATTGTGGATGACGTTAAAGCAATTAGAAAAAGAAAAAGCTGAAGTACCATCTGGATTCAATTGGCAGCTTAGCAAACGCCAAGTCAATTTAAATTGGAATGGAAACGATAGAGACACATTGGAATGGTTTCTGAAAGAGTCTTTTCAATTAAATGACGGCATCATCGCATTACGCGGATTAGATACAAAATCTATGCGCGAGGATGCACAGGTAATAGTCCATCAAGGAATTTTAGGGACTCTTTTACAGCATACCAGTACCCACAAATCCGATGGAGTTGTGACAAAATCCCTATCTTTAGGGGAGAACGAGCCAGAAACTTCAGTCAAATACAAAAGTATAAAAAGCTATACATATCAAGAATTTGCGGAAAATTTATGTGACAAAAATGGACAATTCTTAACTCATCCAATTAGTGTTGCTGGATGGTTAAATCCTGGTGCAGCCGTCAGACATATTGCTTTTAGTTCCGATACGAGTTTTGAGGAGAACCCGGAAAATGCTTTCATTTTATTATTTGCACCTGTTGCTTGTTATTACTATATCCTTCGTTCCAAATTGCGAGATAAACGCGCTCAATACGCTTTAGTCATTCCAGAAATTACAGATTTAGAAAAGTATGCAAAATATCGGCAAAATCAGCAATTGCGGAATGCCATTTATAAAGATTTTCATGCTTCTGGTTTAGGTGATGCTGGGTTGAGATTTTTAACCTTAGACGCAACTGTTAATATTACTCAAACTTTTGGTATACAGCGCTGTCAGGTTTTGACATTGGGAACTGTTGCATGGGCGACGCAACAAAAAACTCGTACAGATATGTATGTAGTGGAAGCAACTGATGAGAATTGCCATAACTATCAAGTTTGTAATGCTTGGTTGCAAGATAAAGCGATCGCAGGTAAAGAAGGTGGATTTGTTGCTACAAGCTTTGCCAAGGAATTAATTGCTGAAAATTTAGCTAAAAATATACCTTGGTATTCTGGAATCTCAGAAAAAGTAAATAGTAATGAGCTTTTTCAAAAGTTAGCTTATGAAAGGGGAGGATTATATCAAGTGATTCAAAAAGTGCAGTCAGACGAACGTGAAAAATTATTCGTTAAAGCTTGCCATGAAGCCATTAGTTATACTTATGGAAAAATCTCAAAAATAGCAAAAAAAAGAGGAGAAATACCTAATTTTGATCGTGAAACTGTACGTATTAGAACTGGCTTAAGTCGATGTAAAAATTCTGAAACATTTCGAGAATTTATTACAGATTTTTGGTCAAGAGCCGGAAAAATACCAACTTTACAAAAGCATTGGGAAGAATTAATAGAATTTGTGATGTTAGAGAAAAATTGGAAGAAATCAAGAGATTTAGCCTTACTGGCATTAGCTAGTTATAAAGGTACGGGAAGTTCCGATGGAGATAAAGATGATTCTGATGAAGGCGAGCCTGTTGATGATGATACTTTTGATGAAGAAAACGCTCCCGATATTCTTTAACTCTCTCGTTTTTCCATCATAAAGCTCTAAATTTTTTATTTAAGGAGATTGACAAATGACATTTCATTTATTTGGAAACATCTTAACTGGATACGGAACTGCTGCCAATAATCGTGGAGAAAATGAAGGAAATATTACGACTCTTCAAAAAATTCTGTGGAAAAATAACGTACATACAACAGTCTCCGCCGAAGCCATTCGTTGGGCGTTACGTTATTACTGGCAAACCTGCGGTGAAGATTATCAAGTCAATCGGCGTTGGAATGATGATGCTAACGACAATATTTGGCAAAATGAAAATTTTGATGATACAGCTTTTATTGATGATGATGTTTTAGGTTTCATGCGTGCTGAAGGTGCAAAAGTTGAAGCATCGGATGAACCAAAAGCTAAAGGTAAAAAAGCTGCTGCTGCTAAAGGTACAACGACAGCAAAACGAGGTGTTTTAGAAGTGACTCGTGCTGTTTCCATAACACCCTTTAGTGGTGACTTAACCTTTAATTCTTTGAGTGGCAAAAAAGGCAGAACTTCACTTTATGGAACAGAAGTACACGCGACTTGCTATCAATATGGATTTGCATTAACTCCAGAAAGATTAAAAGATAAATCTCGGACAATGGCAGTTTTAGATGGTTTGAGTTCTTTGGGAGAAGTTGCAGGCAATCATTCGCGTTTTCTCTATGATTTTTCTCCTGAAAGCTTGATTTTAAGATGGACACATGATTTTTCTCCCCGAATTTTGTATTCTTTTGAAGAATATGAGGGAGAAATATCAATTGGAGAATTAATCAGGAAAGTGAAAAATCAAGATATCGAACCAGAAGAATTATGGATAGCTGGTGCTGTGACTGAATCTGAGGAAATAAAAGAATTAGAAGAATTGGGCGTACATATTTTTCCTGGAATTAAGTTAGCAGTACAAAGCATGAAACAAGTTATTGCCAGAGATTTAAAACTACCTCAATTAGAGTTAACCCGATGATAACAGCAATCAATAAAAATTTAGCATTAGAAATTGAAGTTCCCATCGCTTGCTTTCGTCAATCTCGCGCTAGGGAGTATGCTGAAACTTACCCATTCCCCCCACCATCGACAGTCTATGGAATGCTATTGTCAATCGTGGGAGAAACCAACAGGTATAAACATTGTGGTGTGAAATTAGCGATAGCTGTTCTTTCTCAACCTCAAAAATCAACCGTTATCCGCACTTTTCGTCGTTTCAAGAAAAAAGACATTCACGATCCAACAAACGCCAGACCCGATTACCAAGAATTACTAACCGATATTAGATTTATCGCTTGGATTAATTCTCAATCTGATAAATCTCAAACAACACTATCAGAAAGATTAGAACAAGCATTTACAAATCCAACCTCAATCGAACGTTTTGGTGGTTTGTGCTTGGGAGAAAGTCGAGATTTAGTCAATTCTGTAACAGTGTGGTCGGAAAGCGATCGCAGTCAATCTTTGCAATGGTTGGTACAAGATGATGATGGATTATTCACTTTGCCCTATTGGGTGGATCATGTTGGTTCCAAAGGTACGCGATGGAAGAGGTATTTAATACTTGAGCCATCAAAAAATTATCTTCCTCCTGAATCTGCTTGGACGGTCATTCAGCCAACCTAATCATCATTAACCTCAGATGTCGTAAGGCGCTAAAACAGGAAGCGTCCCAATTTGGAAAAAACATCCTTGTGATTGAAATCACGCCTATACAAACAAAGTCCGCCTAAGCGCAAAGCGCACGCTACGCGAACGCGGACTTAATCAGAAGTCCACGTAGGTGGACGAGCGTTTGTGTAGCTCCGAAATTCTATTCTGAGAGCAATTGCAAATTTGGGATGCTCCCCTAAAACACAATTACCTTACAGACATATATGCAAATTCTCCAACATATCGAACTTTCGACCAAACTTGAAACAATCCGCGTTTCTGCTCTCCATGCTTTAGCCTATTGTCCCCGCCTATTTTACCTTGAAGAAGTGGAAGAACTCTACACCCAGGATGCTGCAGTATTTGCTGGACGCAGGTTACACGCCGAACTTGAAAAGCAAGAAGATGAAGACTGGGAAGAATTATTCCTCACTAGCGAAGTATTAGGAATACGGGGACGGGTTGATGCATTGCGAACTCGCGAAGGAGAAACAATTCCCTACGAACACAAGCGGGGAAGATGCCATCGGGATGAAAACAAACAACCCCAAGCATGGGAAAGCGATAAATTACAAATCCTTGCTTACTGTTGTTTGCTTGAATCATCTCTTGGTATTCATATTAAAGAAGGTCGCATTCGCTATCACGCTGATAATGTGTTAGTTCGCATCCCACTAGATGATTTAGGACGATCGGCAGTTCGGGAAGCTATAGAAAAAGCACGCCACCTCAAACAGTCTATCCATCGACCACCAATAACCGATAACGAACGCTTGTGTGCTCGTTGTTCCCTTTCCCCTGTATGTTTACCTGAAGAAGCACGTCTGGCACACGATCGCCAATGGCAACCAATACGCTTGTTTCCTGAAGATGATGACAGGCAAGTCATTCACGTTCTCGAACCGGGTACTAGTGTAGGTAGAACTGGGGAGCAAATCAAAATTGCCCGTCGCAACCAACCATTAGAAACTATTCCCGCTCGACAGGTAGCTCAATTGGTACTGCACAGCTATTCGCAGATTTCCACCCAAGCTCTACATTTCTGTGGCGAACAGGGAATAGGAGTACATTTTATTTCTGGAGGTGGTCGTTACCTAGGTAGTTTTGATACTCGTAATGGGAGCGTTCAACGTCGCATTCGTCAGTATGCTGCCCTAAGTTCCCCCGATACTTGCTTGGAGTTGGCGCGTAAACTCGTAATTTGTCGCGCTCAAGGACAGCGAAAATTTCTCATGCGTGGGAAGGGCAAAAACAAAGCTAGCGAGAAATTGACAAAAGCGATCGCGCAAATGAAAGCCGTGTTAAAACTTGTTCCCCATGCAAAATCTTTGGAATCGCTTTTGGGTTACGAAGGAAATTTAGCAGCACTTTATTTTGATGCTTTACCCGATTTGATTTCACCAGATGTACCAGCAGAAATGGGCTTTGACATCAGAAACCGTCGTCCCCCTAAAGATAGGTTTAATTGCCTTTTGGGGTTTGGGTACGCTTTGTTACTCAAAGATATAATGAATGCCATTTTGATAGTAGGGCTGGAGCCTGCACTAGGCTTTTACCACCAACCGCGATCGCAAGCTGCACCCTTAGTTTTGGATTTGATGGAAATTTTCCGAGTTCCTTTGGTGGATATGATCGTCATGTCTTCCGTCAATCGCAATCAATGGGACATAAAAGCTGATTTTCATATTTGCGGACAACAAGTTTGGCTGAGCGAAACTGGTAAACGCAAGTTTGTGGAACTCTACGAAAATCGCAAGCAGGAAACTTGGAAGCATCCAGCAACGGGTTATTCCCTAACTTATCGTCGTTTACTAGAGTTGGAAGTGCGACTCTTAGAAAAGGAATGGATGGGTGAGGGTGGTTTGTTCGCTCAGTTGATTGTCCGATGAGGTGGTGATATGGGAGAAATCAGAAATTGTTACATCATTTGCTACGACATTCGCTGTCCAAAACGTTGGCGCAAAGCTTATAAATTGTTGGAGGGGTATGGAGAACGGATACAATACTCAATCTTTCGCTGCGTCATGAATCAACGCGATCGCGAAAAATTACGTTGGGAGTTGGAGACGATTTTGGCAAAAGAAGACTGTATTTTGTTTGTGCGTTTGAGCGATCGTTGCGTGCAAGATATACCCAAATATAATCGACCGGGTACATGGGAAAATACAGATAAGCCTTTTTTGATTGTCTGAAAAATACAAGCATCTGTGTTTGTTAGGGTAATTAAAGTAGACGTTTTCCTTGAAACCCTTACTATTACAACATTTGAGAGATTTTTGAAGCTCTGTAGGTGCTTGCAAAATCTTCAAAATACCTTATATCAAGGGTTTTAGCTGATGAAGTCAGGTTGAATTTGAGGAAGAATTAGAAAGTTTTAGTTTTTGATTGGTTTTTTGGCAAGGTACTTGTAAACTTGGATTGGAGCGCTTGCTTGTCAAGTCTTTCAGCCTTCGCTGTGATTGAACCTCAGATACCGTAAGGTGTTGAGCACTACATTAGAAACCTTGAGAAGAAAGCACCATCCTTGCGTGATTGAACCTCAGATACCGTAAGGTGTTGAGCACTAATTGTTCCCGTTTATTAGAGAAGAGTTAGCGGGTGATTGAACCTCAGATACCGTAAGGTGTTGAGCACTGACAATGCTTGCAAACTGGAAAAACCGTAATACCAATGTGATTGAACCTCAGATACCGTAAGGTGTTGAGCACTTGTCTGTCTCAATGGGGATATCCCCATTGAGAATTGTGATTGAACCTCAGATACCGTAAGGTGTTGAGCACATTATTGATTTTGATTTGTCATCAATAATTGATTTCGTGATTGAACCTCAGATACCGTAAGGTGTTGAGCACAGTAATAGGCGCTTTACCGTCAATTGATAGCTGTAAGTGATTTAACCTTAGATACCGCAAGGTGTTGAGCACAACTTAACGTAAACCAGCAAGGGGCTTTGCTTAGGTGATTTAACCTTAGATACCGCAAGGTGTTGAGCACTAGACTTACTCGCACCACGCGGATCGGCTAAGTCGTGATTTAACCTTAGATACCGCAAGGTGTTGAGCACAAGATATCACAGACGAGGAAGAAAAGATTGGAGTGTGTGATTTAACCTTAGATACCGCAAGGTGTTGAGCACCACGATAGAAATTAGAACAGCGCTAAGGGGAGAAGTGATTTAACCTTAGATACCGCAAGGTGTTGAGCACCAGAATATAGTGTTAGGCTAATGCAGCTACAAAACGTGATTTAACCTTAGATACCGCAAGGTGTTGAGCACGTGCCTTGCACTTCCGCTTATTGGAGCGCTCCAAGCGTGATTTAACCTTAGATACCGCAAGGTGTTGAGCACTGGTTGATCCTTTCCATCCCAATCCCAAAGAGCGCTGGTGATTTAACCTTAGATACCGCAAGGTGTTGAGCACGAATCGATTTAGCAGCGATTCCGGCAATGTCCCCGTGATTTAACCTTAGATACCGCAAGGTGTTGAGCACAAACTCTCATGGTCTCGCTTCGCTCGGTTGTTTTGTGATTTAACCTTAGATACCGCAAGGTGTTGAGCACTTCTGGGGGTTTGTACTTCAACCCCTCACACCGCGTGATTTAACCTTAGATACCGCAAGGTGTTGAGCACGTTTTTACTGCTGACACAGACACTTTAGTACCGTTAGTGATTTAACCTTAGATACCGCAAGGTGTTGAGCACCTAGTCTTGTTAGTACAAACCTTAATCCACTAATCGTGATTTAACCTTAGATACCGCAAGGTGTTGAGCACAATTCCAAGCGTGGAACCCAAGCCAAGTTGAAGTCGTGATTTAACCTTAGATACCGCAAGGTGTTGAGCACGTATTGGGTCAATTAGTCTTCCCACGAATATTAATGTGATTTAACCTCAGATACCGCAAGGTGTTGAGCACTTTACCAATCGAAGGTAAAACTATGTCAGTAAGTGTGATTTAACCTCAGATACCGCAAGGTGTTGAGCACACAGTCGGAACACTTAAAATTATCACTTCTACTTGGGTGATTTAACCTCAGATACCGCAAGGTGTTGAGCACATCCTTGCGACCACGTTACACAATGCTTTAATGCTTGTGATTTAACCTCAGATACCGCAAGGTGTTGAGCACATATTTGCAACCACGTTACACAATGCATTAATGCTCTGTGATTTAACCTCAGATACCGTAAGGTGTTGAGCACACACAAAACTCTCAAGGTGAAACCACTCGTGCATCGAGGTGATTTAACCTCAGATACCGTAAGGTGTTGAGCACGAGGTCCCGCCACCAAGAAATCACCCCCCCCGAACCGTGATTTAACCTCAGATACCGTAAGGTGTTGAGCACATTAATCCTGTGTTTGTTCAACTTGAGAATCTGTTGTTATTTAACCTCAGATACCGTAAGGTGTTGAGCACACTCCAGAGTTGAGGGAACAGATGATGATGTCCCCATGATTTAACCTCAGATACCGTAAGGTGTTGAGCACCATCCACCTGGCTTAGTTGTGCGCCATACCCTGGCGTGATTGAACCTGAGATACCGCAAGGTGTCTACACGGACTTTATTTAAAGCCTGCGTAGGCAGGCTTTGTTTGTATAGCCCCAGAATTCTATTCTGAGGGCAATCGTCACTCTTTGGGATGCTCTCACCAGTCATGAGGATTTAGAAAAACAACCCTCAACCCAATACTACAAGGGCTGAGAATTTTTGTGGCTTTGGATCGCCGTGAAGAAACTCAACAAATGTCTGTAAATGTTGGGTTTCGTTCCTCAACCCAACCTACCTATTTTCGTATTTCCACGCAAAACCTACGCACTATTGATCCTCAACCTAATTTTAAATGGCGCGTTTTTCAATGTGATTAAACCTTAGATACCGCAAAATGTCACACGGACTTTATTTAAAGCCTGCGTAGGCAGGCTTTGTTTGTATAGCCCCAGAATTCTATTCTGAGGGCAATCGACGATAAGAAAAATAATTTAGGTTTGACTCTCCATGTACCATTTTTGAACTTAGTACTGAATCAGTCCGCGTATAGCCCTTACGGGCATAGCCTGCGGCATCGCGTAGCGTGCGCTTTGCGCTTAGGCGGACTTTGTTTGTATAGCAGCGAATTCTATTCGCTTTAATTATTCTCTCGCGCTAACAGCATCCTTACAGAGATCCGGTATTTTGGATTTTGCTCACCGATCGCTAGTCGCCAGTCACTGTTCTCGATGTAGGGAAGTATTTTTCTATAACTTCGCCCGCAAACAAAAATAAAATTCCAGAGAAAATTCCCGCTCCCATGATATTTAACTCACTACTTCCTAAAAGCTCTAAATGGAAATTCAAACGAGTGACAATTAGAAGAGATATAGACGAACAGCTACTTGCAATTAAAGATAAATTTACACTGGACTTAGAAAAAGAATAGTATTTTCCTTGAGCAATTAAATAAGCAACAAAGGGAACAATAACCGCACCTACATAAGCAGCATAAAAAGCCACAATTAAAGTAACAATTTCGCCTCCTCTTAAAGCAACAAGTAAACCAAAAAGCGCATTTCCAAAAGTTATAAGTAGCTGATTGAGAAGAGAAGCTGGCAGAATATTAAAATCAAAAATAATCTTACTTTGTACTCGTAATATACTGCTACCAATACCCAGTGAAGGAACTAATAACGACACAATCAACGCAATCCCCAAGGGTTTGTCAGTGCCACCACCAATCCAAGATAAAATATAGGGTAGTGTTTCTTTACCACCGATCCCATCAGGTAAAACCCCAGCTTTATGAGCCGCTACCACAACAGTTGAAGGTAATAAAGCAAGCAACAATAACAAAATTCCTGCTAAAAGACATCCTTTATATAGACTTTTTATATCTTTTGCTTGAACCAAATACATTTGGTACTTCATATCTATAAGTACCAAAAGAACTGTAGAAAGTGTTATACCTATTGTCGTTGGTAAGCTTTCCAATTGAATTGAATGGGCAAACTCTAAAGGCGATCGCAAATACTCAGGAAATCCATGCAGTACCCACAGCCCGTAAAGAAGTGCCAAAAAATTGAGAACGAGCAATCCTCTCAATATCCAACCTGCTTTCTCCACTGGTAATAAGGAGAGAATAGCAAACAAAGTTGCCAAGACAATCATTGTGGGTATAGTTGGGATACCAAAGACTTTCAGAATGGAAGCTGCGGAAATTAACTGTACAGCCTCAATACCAATAAGGGAAGCCCAAGACATAAGCCCTACAAATATTTTCACCCCACGTCCATAAGCAGAACCGAGGAGAGTCCAAATTTGTTCTGTTTGCGTCCAGTAAAACTTTGCCAGTGCTATGAGAGCAATTGTACCCAAGCCAAGAGAGACAGCATAAAGGCTACCAGCCGCACCATGAGTTAAGGATTTCTCTGCTGTTCCTAGGAGAAATCCCAAACCGTAATGTGCTGATACCAATAAAGCCGCCAGGGAGAAAGTATCTAACCTGCGGTTTAAATTCATATGAATGAGTTACGAGCAGTAACCAGTACGAGCGATCGGTAACGCTCGCTGTTTTATATTTCTTCTACGATTGTAACTGGCTCGTTGCTCAACTTTAGCAGCTCGTAAAGGTCATAGGCGTATAAATCCTCTTGGCTTGGCTCTTCTGTCTGACTCGTAGCCACAATGGGTTCGCCGTAACCTTTCGTTCTACCAATGAGTAGAAGTTTTTTGCCAGCACACTCACCAATTTCCTTAAATTGGTTTTCTGGTAAAAAGGTAACGTGTTCGCTAAAGAATGTGCGATTTTGGATAGGCATTTTATCCTCCTTAATTTGGAACTAGACTGACCGAGCCACAAACGCAGCTCGCGGCTAGCTATGCAGGGTTTTTTAAGATGTGCTGTCTCGCTTGTCAACAGGAGGATCTAAGGATACGGCTTGATACAAGCCTCTACCATTGATACTCCTTCCAATGCCTACGGAGTTAGCTGACGGGCTAAGGCTGGAAGGTGCCTTTCTTTATCTAAAGATTCGCCCCCAATAAGTTGGTTCCTCCGCTTCTAATTCAGTCCTTGAGATTCTTCAACCGCAGAACTGGATTGAATTAGGCGACTTTTCCCAGTCAATACATAAAATAATACTGAAATGCCAAAGCAGTCAATCTGTATTTTATCTTCTCAACGCAATCTTTACGAAAGGGTAGGGAATACAAGTATAAATCATAAAAATTTTATACTTCATCCTTCTTTCTTCAGACTTTATCTTTTCACCTTTATCCTTACCAATGAAGCTGATCCCAAAGCAAGATATGCGCTAACGTAGGGGGTGAACCTCTATAAAAGCGTCACAACAAGGCAAATCGTTATTTCAGTCAGGGAGAAAAATGAGGTTGCGGTCTATCTAACGGTCAGGAGTTGGCTATGCACGAACTAGTTCAAACTGTTATCAACAGTGATGAGAAAACGGCTCTGCGTCAGTTGGTCTACGATCTAAGTGCTTCTGGGAAGAAGTACTTCCTGAGAAACGAAATTTTGCAAGCTTTTGCAGACTATTGCGATCGCCTGCAAAAGCCAGCATATTTTTTTCACTCTTCTTCTTTAGGCAAACTCATTCACTACACTCATGAAATCATCCTAGAGGAGGAAAGTGCTTGGTTCCTTCTACGACCTCGGATAGGTGTTCAAGAAGCTTGGCGATTGGGGGCGAATCTCACAAGCTTTGAGCAAATGACACCGCAAGCACTGCTGGATGTACGCGATCGCCGTGTCGAGCGCTACCAGCCTCAAATCTTAGAAATAGACTTCCGTCCTTTTCATCATGGCTCTCCCAAAATTGACGATCCCAGAAATATCGGTCAAGGGCTGGGATTTCTCAATCGGTACTTGTGTTCTCAAGTGCTGACAGATCCCGAGTATTGGTTGGAAGTCCTCTACGATGTTCTGCGACGACGCCAGTATGATGGTATTCCCTTACTCATTAACGGTCGCATTCTCTCAGGAACTCAGCTCGCCCAACAAGTCAGACACGCTATTAGTTTGTTGGGCGATCGTCACCCGAACGAACCCTACGAAAAATTCCGCTATGAATTGCAAGACTTGGGCTTTGAACCCGGTTGGGGGAACACAGCTTCTCGCGTACTGGAGACCCTAGCACTCCTTAACAGGCTGATTGACACTGCTGAACCTGCCATTTTAGAAGCCTTTGTTTCCCGCGTTCCCTCCGTTTTCCGTGTCGTGCTTGTTTCCGTACATGGTTGGGTTGGACAGGAAGGAGTGATGGGAAGACCCGAAACAGCAGGTCAAGTCATCTACGTTCTCGAACAAGCCCGCAGTTTGGAAAATAAACTGCGCGAAGAAATTCAACTAGCTGGGCTGGAAGTTCTTGGTATTCAACCCCAAGTGACCATACTGACCCGCCTCATTCCCAATTGTGAAGGAACCCAATGTAATTTGCGTTTGGAAAAAGTTCAAGGTGCAGAAAATGCGTGGATTTTACGCGTTCCCTTTGTAGACTCTAATCCCAGTATTACGCAAAACTGGATTTCTAAATTTGAGATTTGGCCCTACCTTGAAACATTTGCCTTAGACGCAGAAAGAGAGTTGCTAGCACAATTTCGTGCTAAACCAGATCTGATTATTGGTAACTACAGCGATGGTAATTTAGTTGCTTTTCTTCTAGCGCGTCGTTTAAAAGTCACTCACTGTCACATCGCTCACTCTCTAGAAAAGCCCAAACACCTATTTAGCAATTTGTATTGGCAAGACTTAGAAGATAAATACCATTTTTCAGCCCAATATACTGCCGATTTAATTGGGATGAATGCAGCAGACTTTATTGTGACATCGACCTACCAAGAGATTGTAGGAACACCCGATACATTGGGTCAGTATGAGTCATACAAACACTTTACGATGCCGCAGCTGTATCATGTGGTTGAAGGAATCGACCTGTTCAGTTCCAAGTTCAACACAGTACCACCTGGGGTCAACGAACATATTTTCTTCCCTTACAATCAAAAAGAAAACCGCGATCCCAATCTTCAAACACGAGTCAAAGACCTTCTCTTTACCCGTGAGGACTCGCAAATTTTGGGACATTTAGAAAACGCCAGCAAGAGACCCATTTTTGCTGTTGGTAGTGTCACTCCTATAGATAACTTAACAGGATTGGCAGAATGTTTTGGTCGAAGTCGAGATTTACAAGAACATTGTAATTTAATTATCCTTTCTGACAAATTGCATTCAGAGCAAGCAACAAACTCAGACGAAGCAGGAGAGATCGAACGGCTTCATAACATTATTAATGAATACAATCTCCACGGACGCATTCGTTGGATAGGCATGCACATTCCCCTGATGGAAATTGGCGAAGCTTACCGCTTTATTGCCGATTGTGGAGGTCTTTGCGTTCATTTTGCCCGGTTTGAAGCTTTTGGGAGAATTATTCTTGAAGCGATGAGTTGTGGTTTACCCATTTTTGCAACACAATTTGGTGGTTCTTTAGAAATTATTGAAGATGGTGAAAATGAGTTTCATGTCAATCCCACAGATTTAGAGGGAACAGCCAAGATAATATCTAACTTTATTAACCAATGCGATCTCCACCCAGACTACTGGTATAAAATATCAGAATGGGTTATCCAGCGTATCCGTAATAAATACAACTGGGAATTACACACCAAGCAGTTATTACTGCTTGCTAAACTCTACAGTTTTTGGAACTTTGTCAATCGTGAAAATAGCGAAGCCAGGGGACGCTATCTCGAAACCCTATTCCATTTACTCTTTAAACCCAGAGCCGAAAAGATTTTAGAGCAGCACATGCATCGGTAGGGATTGGGGATCAGGAGATAAGGGGGATAAGGGAGATAAGGGGGATGAGGGGGATGAGGGAGAAGTACCAGTAACTTGTCCCCTAACCCCTAGCAACTAATAACTCGCAACTAACCACTAAGCAATAGATAGGAAATATAATGCCGATGGATACACAAAATTATTCTCAGCAATTTATTTATAAAGACTGGATACTAGTCGAAAACCAGTTTAATCTCAGTAAAGTTCAGCATAGAGAAACCGTTTTTACAATTGGTAACGGTTATTTGGGAACGCGGGGAACTTTTGAAGAAGGTTGTACTCACTCTCAGCCAGCGACTTTTATTCACGGGGTTTTCGATAACGTTCCTATCGTTTATACCGAACTGGCAAACTGTCCCGATTGGACACCTTTAATTGTAATTGTTGATGGCGATCGCTTCCGTTTGGAAAAAGGTGAAATTTTAAGCTACGAACGACAGCTCGATCTTCGTCGCGGTGTTCTCAGTCGCAAGGTAAGGTGGCGAAGTCCGAGAGGGAAAACAGTAGACCTTTATTTTGAGCGTTTTGCCAGTCTGGCTGACGAACACGTGCTGGTCTTGCGATGTCAGGTAACGCCTGTAGATTTTGAAGGTGTTGTTGAAGTTCAAACAAGTATCAATGGTTATCCTGAAAACCAGGGTTTCAATCACTGGGAATTACTAGATCAAGGAAAAACCGATAAAGGATCTTGGCTGCAACTCCGCACTCGCACGACTGGTATAGAACTCGGGGTCGCATCTAGCATTACAGTATCGGGAACGGATGCTCCGGTGCAAGTGAGCAATCCACCCGGTTATCCCACTTTTACCACCACATTCCAAGCTGGGGTGGGTACAACTGTGACTGTGGATAAATTCGTCACGCTTTTTACATCTCGGGATGTAGAAAAACCCTTAGAATCAGCTTGCGATAAACTGGCTCAGTTACCTGCCTATTTAGAACTGTTAAATGCTCACGAACAATCATGGCAAGAAGCTTGGGAGAAAAGTGACATTGTTATAGAAGGTGATACCAAAGCTCAATTGGCTGTTCGTTACAATCTCTTCCAATTACTGATTTGTGCCGCACAGCACGATGATAAGGTCAGTATAGCTGCCAAAACTCTTTCGGGTTTTGGCTATCGGGGTCATGTCTTTTGGGATACAGAAATTTTTATTCTTCCCTTTTTCATATACACTCAGCCCGCACTGGCTCGGAATTTGCTATCCTATCGTTACCACACCTTAAATGGCGCACGACGCAAGGCGCTTCACTACGGGTACAAAGGGGCAATGTATTCCTGGGAAAGCGCTGATACGGGTGATGAAGTGACACCTCGTTGGTTACCTCCTAATGATTTTTACGGTGAAGATATCAGGATTTGGTGTCGCGATCGCGAAATCCATATCAGTGCCGATGTTGTTTATGCCGTATGGTATTACTGGCAAGCCACAAACGACCACGAATGGATGCGGGACTGTGGCGCTGAAATTATTTTAGATACGGCGGTCTTTTGGGGCAGTCGGGTAGAATATAACACCAAGTACGAACGGTATGAAATTCGGGAAGTGATTGGAGCGGATGAGTATCACGAACACTCAGACAACAACGCTTTTACAAACCGGATGGTGCAGTGGCACTTAGAAAAAGCACTTTTTATACATGAGTGGTTGCGTAACACTTATCCAGAGCAAGCAAACGAACTTACCCAAAGACTGCAACTGACAGCCGGACGGTTTTCCCGTTGGCGCGATATTATCACCAATATATGGATTCCTTACGACCCATCAACCAACTTAATCGAGCAGTACGAAGGATTCTTTAAGTTAGAAGATATTAACTTGGCTGATTACGAACCGCGTACCAAATCAATGCAAAGTATTTTAACCATTGAAGGTGCGAACAAGCGTCAGGTTCTCAAGCAGCCAGACGTGTTGATGCTTCTGTACTTAATGCGCCAGTCACAAGAATTTCCCTACACTCCAGAGATATTACAAAAGAACTGGGATTACTACGCACCCCGTACTGACATTACTTACGGTTCATCCTTGGGACCAGCTATTCACGCCATTTTAGCCTCAGATATAGGCAACAAAAAAGAAGCTTACGAACGCTTTATGCAAGCGGCGTTAGTGGATATAGAAGATGTCCGAGGTAACGCCCATGAAGGAATCCACGGTGCAAGTGCTGGTGGAGTTTGGCAAGCAGTGATTTTGGGTTTTGGTGGCGTGCAATTAGCAGGAGATGCACCAACATCAACACCACACCTGCCCTACGGTTGGAAACGTCTAAAATTTAAATTGATGTGGCATGGCAAATGGCACGAGTTCGACTTACGTTCGGATGAAAAAGACATTATGCGCGATATTCGAGGATTCATCTTTGATTTGGATGGTGTTTTGACAGATACGGCGGAATACCATTATTTAGGTTGGCAAAAGCTAGCAGATGAAGAAGGTTTACCCTTCAATCGAGAAGCAAATGAAGAACTGCGGGGTGTCTCTCGTCGGGATTCGCTGTTAAAGATTATTGCGAACAGGCGACAGTACTCTGAAGCGCAACTTGAGGAAATGATGGATCGCAAGAATCGCTACTATGTGGATTTAATCCACAATATGACAAAAGCAGATTTGTTGCCTGGAGCAGTGGCTTTGTTAGATGAATTAAGATCTGCTGGTATTAAAATAGCCCTTGGCTCGGCTAGTAAAAATGCTCAGACAGTCATTGAGAAATTGGGAATTAGCGATCGCATTGATGTCATCGCTGATGGTTACAGCGTCAAACAACCCAAACCAGCACCCGATCTGTTTTTGTTTGCAGCCGGTGAGTTAGGTTTAGAACCACAACAATGTGTGGTTGTAGAAGATGCAGCAGCAGGAATTGAAGCTGCACTTGCAGCCGGGATGTTAGCAGTAGGGCTCGGTCCTGCGGAACGGGTTGGTGAAGCTCATGTTGTTTTGCCAAGTTTAGCAGGTGTGCGCTGGTCGGAACTGCGAGATAAGTTGAGTGCTGTTGACTAGTACGTTAAGGCAGAAGTAAGAAGGCAGAGGGCAGAAGGCTCAAACACTTATGATTTGGGCTTTTGTCTCAATACTAATGGTATGGTGATTTCTGCCGCGCTGTACTAGTGGTTCACCACATTGAATTTGAGGGTTGATTGAAAAACCGCAGAGGCGCAGAGGGCGCAGAGGAAGAGAAAAAGAGGATGAGCTTGAACATCGTTTTACCCATTAAAACTTATGTGGTGAACTACTAGTAGTCTGCCACGCTCATTGTGAGGGCTGTAGAACCTCAGTATCAACTCGTTCCCATTAGTATCAACTCGCTCCCATTAGCATCAACTCGTTCCGGTGGCTCCGCCTGGGAATACAGCCAGCGAGGCTCCGCCTCGCACCTAATATCACGATATTTTCTTGCAACATTAACCGCTAACAGGCAAAAAGCTGATGGAAATTGAGATCCAAGAATATAAGGAGCAGTTTCCTGCATTCCGAGACTACGATCCGAAAGCGGCGGCGATCGCTCAACGCCTAATTGATGCAACGACGTCGCGAGACAGCCGCCTTCGGGTCGAGCACATTGGGAGTTCCTCTGTTCCTGGATGTGCAGGTAAAGGTTATATTGACTTACTGGTCATTTACCCAGATGGGTTGCTCGAGGCTGCGAAGCTTGTACTGAGCGACCTTGGCTTTCAAAGACAGCAGTCGCGAGATCCCTTTCCAGAAGACCGCCCGATGCGCGTCGGTAGTGTTGTCGTCGGTGAAGTCCGCTATCCGGTGCATGCCCATGTTGTAGCAGCTAGTTCGCCCGAGGTCGCAGATCTGCTGTGGTTTCGCGATCGCCTCCGAGCAAACCCGTCGCTTCAACGCGAGTACGAAGCTGAGAAACGTCGAATTCTGGGTGGGAAAGTGCTCGACGGTATTGATTACGCAGAACAAAAAAGCACCTTTGTCTAACGGGTTCTAACGACTCGTGAGAGGTGAAAAAGAAAATGAGAACAACAGCCTCAAACTTCCCGCCCTCCTACCCTTTTTCAGTAACAAAAGTGTCATACAGGCACTACTCAAAATACAGATTGTGATGCTAGTCTTAGGTATCAAAACCTACATAATTTTACCAAGCTGCATCCATCTAATTCTATGTCTAAGTTTCTATCTGTAAGTTTATTAGGAATAGCTCTTTTCTTGGGAGGAACACATCACAATACGGTTACGCTTGCTGGAACTTGCGCCTCCAACTGCGGTCGAAGTCCAATTGAATTTACACCCGGTCAGCACGTGCGAGTGGAAGTAATCAATGCTACACCAAGAATTCTGAAAGTAGAGAAGCCCTACGGTCTCGGTCAAATACCCCTACGTTCGGGACAGCAAATACGCATAGAGCAGGGGGACGGTACGGAACCCAATATATCTGTTGTATTTTGGGATGACACCGGGCGACCGTTGAAAGCCATTGTCTCCAAACCAAATTTTGCGACACTGCGAGTTGAACTTCGTCCTAGTTGGCAATCTCCCGGCGATCGCTCGGTATATATTCGTGATGATGGACGCGTTAATATTTTTTAAATTATGAATTATGAATGATGAATTATGAATTAATTTATAATTTATCATTCATAATTCATAATTTTTATTGTGCTAGATCGATCTACTCCTCAATTTTCTCGTCTCGGGCAAAAACTCCCATCACAGCGATGGCAAATTTACCCTCAAAAAAATGACTTAGCACAACAGCTTGCAGCAATTACAAATTTACCTCCTCTTATTAACCAACTTCTTATAAATCGAGGAATTGAAACACCGGAACAAGCACAAGCTTTTTTAAATCTGGAGTACTTGGCTCTCCCTTCACCCTTAGATGACTTTCCGGATTTGGCTGTATCTTTGGAGTTATTGCAAGAAGCTATTATTTCTCAAGAAAAGATTGCAATTTGCGGGGATTATGATGCTGATGGGATGACAAGCACTGCATTACTTTTACGCAGTCTGCGATGGTTGGGTGCTCGCGTGAATTATGCCATTCCCAGTCGGATGCATGAGGGATATGGCATCAACAAACGCATTATTGAAGAATTTCATAGCGAAGGCGTAAGTTTGGTTTTGACTGTAGATAATGGGATTTCAGCATTTGAACCAATTGCTAGAGCCAGAGAACTGGGTTTAAAAGTTATAGTCACCGACCATCACGATATTCCCCAGCAATTACCACCAGCTCATGCGATCCTCAATCCCAAACTTATAGATGAATCCTCACCTTACCGAGGTGTCGCTGGGGTTGGAGTTGCCTATATTTTAGCGGTTTCCCTGGCACATCAATTGGGAAAAGCGCAAAGCAGCATACTCGATCCACTTCTGGAACTGTTTACACTGGGAACCATTGCAGATTTAGCACCTTTGACAGGTGTGAACCGTCATTGGGTGAAAAATGGTTTGCAGCAGTTACCCAAATCCAAACTTGTTGGAGTACAAGCGCTCATTCAGATGTCGGGAGTGCAAGTGAGGGGACTGGGGAACGGGGACAAGCCAGACAAGGGAGAACTTTCTACTCCCTCTCCAAATCTTTATCCAAAATCCAAAATCCAAAATCCAAAATCCCTGAAGCCTGAGGATATTGGTTTTCGTCTCGGACCGCGAATTAATGCTATTGGTCGTCTAGCCGATCCCGAAATCGTGATTGAATTGCTAACAACCGATGATATGGGAATAGCGTTGGAAAGAGCAATGCAATGCGAGGACATCAATCGCCGCCGTCAGGAAATGTGCGAGCAAATAGAAAAAGAGGCGATCGCAATTGTAGAAGCAGAATACCTTGCCTCTGTTTCAGAAGATCGCGTGTTAGTTATTGTACAACCAGAGTGGCATCATGGAGTGATTGGTATTGTTGCTTCCCGCTTGGTAGAACGCTATGGTGCTCCAGTCTTTATTGGTACTTATGAAGGGGAAGAACACATTCGCGGTTCGGCGCGGGGAATTCCTGAGTTTCACGTGTTTGAAGCATTAGATTCTTGTCGTGATTTGCTCGGTAAATTTGGCGGACATAAGGCGGCTGGAGGTTTTTCTCTGGTGTCGGAAAATCTAGTTGCTTTGCGATCGCGTCTCAGCAAGTTTGCCAATCAGTGTCTCGAACAACAGCACCTCAAACCTTTAGTTAGAATTGATACTCAAGTTCATCTGGATCGGATCGATCGCCATTTCTACCAACAGATGAATGTTTTGGAACCCTGCGGTATTGACAACCCAGATCCCATACTTTGGACACCTAATGTCCGCGTTATCGAGCAGGAAATTGTTGGTAAAAGTCACGTTAAATTAACAGTGAGCCAAACCGTTAACGAGCGTACCTATAGAATTAAAGCGATCGCTTGGCGATGGCGCGACTATTTTCCCCTACCTTCACAAGTCGATATTGCTTATAAACTTCGCGAAAATGAGTTTAACGGTCAGATCAATATTGAGTTAGAACTACTCGGTGTAAGGCTCCCCAGTCAAAACCATTATCCAGTGACTCAAACGACTCCAGCAAAAACTTCTTTTGAGTACGACGAGCGTTACTATGACTGCGGTATTTATGAAAATGCTGCTTTGCCTGAATTAAGAATTATGTACCCTGAGAAGGTCATCTTAGCTGTTCCGTTGGGAAAATCCATTGGCTTACTGGGAACAAGTCGTCAAGAGGCTAGAGAAGTTGATGTTTCTCAGCCTCAATACAATCGTCTTATCCAGGCTGCTTTTCAAGCACTATCAGCCCAAAATCGAAAAAAGGATGAAGCATAAAGCATGAAAAACCAGTTCGTGAATTAAGCTTTCTCAATTTCTTGATGAAAGTTACTGCACGCTTCATACTTTATACTTCATACCTTAATGACTTTTTAGAGGTTACCGTTGCGAAATGCTAGAACAAAAATTACCGCAGGACCGGCTAACATAATCAGTGCAACAGATGTCAGCTGGAAAATCACTTCCCAGTTAATATTAGCTAAGGCTTCCATTTTCCCTCCCAATGGACTTACGAGATTCAAGATGTGTGTAATACTTGTCAATAATCATATCTGGCATTTGGCGACAGACTTTAAGTAACTTAACAAAAGTATAAGAAATAAAAAATAAAGGTTTTAACAGTGGCTACTTGGCAATGTGTGAAGCAATGTGGAGCGTGCTGTCATCTCGACCCAGCAGAGCGTCCGGACTTACATGAGTATTTATCACCTGAGGAATTAGAACTTTACCTGAGTATGGTAGGTGAAGACGGGTGGTGTGTGAATTACGACAAGGAAAATCGGGAATGCACGATTTACCCAAATCGCCCGCGCTTCTGTCGGGTGGAAACAGAAGTGTTTCAGGATATGTATGGTATAGAACCAGAAGAATTAAACGATTTCGCCATAGACTGCTGTCACCAGCAAATAGAGGGAGTTTATGGCGATCGCAGTCTCGAACTGTTGCGTTTTGATCGATCTGTCGGGTTGTGAGAAAACTGGCAAAATAAGCACGCGTACAGTTTGTACCAATCATTTGGTGCAATGGTCTTAGGGGTCTCAATCCAGGACTTCCACAGCACGATCTGTGAGAATTCTTACAAGTATTTTTCTTTTGCTCTGTACCCTTTTTCAGTAAGAGGTTGCAATTTGTTAAAAAGATTGAGAAAATGAGAAAAATATGAAAACCAATTAGTTACACAAAGACTACCCGTGAAACTTGACTCCGCACCCCCAAATCTTTCTCCTGCGTCTGAACTTGAAAGCCAGCTAGACACTCAACAAGATAACGATTATAATTCAGCGACTGCCCTAGTAGAATCATCTTTAGTTGTTGAAGAATCGCCAAAGTCTCAGAAGGTAATGGTTACCTTTACAACAACGTTTGTCACCATATTCCTGGCGGAAATAGGAGATAAGACACAATTATCAACCTTATTAATGAGCGCTGAATCACAATCTCCATGGGTGGTTTTCTTGGGATCTGCAAGTGCGCTTGTTATGACTAGCTTACTGGGGGTTCTTTTGGGAAGTTGGATGGCTAGCCGGTTGTCTCCTAAAACTGTAGAAAAAGCATCTGGAATTATGCTGTTGTTCATTTCCATCATGCTGTTTTGGGATTTGTTGATGGGCTAATGGCTAATTGCTAATGGCTAATGGCTAATGGCTAATTGCTAATTGCTAATTGCTAATTGCTAATGGTGAGACCAGAGAAAGCAGGCGGGTTTCCCGCCGTAGGGGACTGGCGTTCGCGTTCGCGGAGCGTGCGCTTTGCGCTTAGCGTCTCCGTAAGGAGATACCCGAAGGGCTGATGGCTAATGGCTGGTAACAACTAATAACTAACTAAGGAGAAACATGGATTGGCATCTTTTGGGATTGAGTTTTGTAACAGTATTTCTGTCAGAACTGGGTGATAAAAGTCAGCTAGCAGCTATTGCACTTTCAGGAAGGGGTCAATCTCCTCGTGCGGTATTTTTTGGGACGGCTGGCGCATTGCTGTTGACTTCCTTTTTAGGTGCATTGGCTGGCGGAGCGGTGGCAGAGTTTTTACCGACACGGTTGTTGAAAGCGATCGCGGCTGTAGGTTTTGCTATACTTGCTATTCGCTTGTTGTTTTTTAATAATAGTGAGGAAGAATCGCTACATTAATCTCATGGAATCTGGTTTCTGACTTCCATGTTTAACACTGCATTGACGCTTTCGTGAGGCAATTTCCATGACTGGAGTTAGCAAAAAACTGACTCTTGAACAAAAATGTTGAGCGCAGTCCCTACCCATAATATTAATTTAGGTAGGGCTGGTGAACGAATTGCATCTTAAGTTGTATACTCGGCGTTAATTTTTACGTAGTCGTAACTGAGATCGCAACCCCAAGCAGTACCAACACCGCTACCATTGCCAACACTGACTGAGATTAGGACTGTGTCCTCTTTTAAATAAGCACCCGATGCGGCTTTTTTCATATACTCGCTTGCAGCAGCGCGATCGAAATTTTGTGGTTGACCGTTGTCTAGCAGTACGAAATCTCCCAATCTAATCTTGAGGTTTTCTTGCTCAAAAGGAACTCCAGCACGTCCAGCTGCGGCGGCGATACGTCCCCAGTTGGGATCGCGTCCAAAAATAGCAGACTTGACAAGCGATGAACCAGCAATGGTTTTGGCGACTTGTCGGGCGCTATATTCGTCATGCGCTCCCGTAACTTGTACTTCCACAAGGCAAGTTGCGCCTTCTCCGTCACGGGCTATGGCTTTGGCTAAATGCTGGCATACCGCCGTGAGCATTGCTTCTAATTTTTCTGCTTCTGTACCCATTTCAGTAATCGCTGGAGTCCGAGATTGACCGTTTGCAAGAGCAATTAAGCTGTCGTTGGTGCTGGTGTCTCCATCAACAGTGATGGAATTAAAGCTTTTTTCTGCAGCACGGCTTAACATTTGCTGCCATAAAACGGGAGACACTGCCGCATCGCAAGTGACAAAGGCTAGCATGGTTGCCATGTTAGGATGAATCATGCCAGAACCTTTGGCAATACCGCCTATTCGGACTGAGCGATCGCCAATTGTTGTCTCCAGTGCTATAGATTTTGGCACCAAATCTGTGGTGATAATTGCACCTGCAGCAGCATCTGAACCTGTAGCGGAAAGGGCTGCAACAAGTTTGGGAATTCCAGCTTTCAAAGTGTCCATGGGAATCCGTTTGCCAATGACTCCAGTAGAAGCTAAAAGTACTGAGTCGGAGGGAATATTGAGTGCTTGTGCTAGCGCCATTGCAGATTCTAGAGCATCAAACCAGCCGTGGCTCCCTGTTGCAGCGTTTGCTTGTCCGGCATTACAGAGGATAGCACGAGCACTGTGCTTGGCTTGCAACTGCTGGCGACAATAATCTACACAAGCAGCTTTTACCTGACTCGTCGTAAATACACCTGCGGCGATCGCTTCTACTTCTGAAACTATCAAAGCTAAATCTGGTAAACCTGATGGCTTCAAACCTGCTGTAATTCCCGCTGCTTGATATCCCCTAGGTGCAGTGATACCGCCACTAATTTCCTGCCAATCTGCCATTTCCTTTTCCCCCATGACTATATATTCGCTCGATTGGCGATTATATCAGTTGGTTTGCAGTTGCGATGCATAGTCTATTCGGACAGCCTAAGGTTAGCGATCGCGTCACTACGAACGGGGTTCTCAAAATTTTACATTTTGTTAAGGTATTCCCAAGAAATAAATTACCCAATTTTGGGTAACCGACGAGGACGCCCGTTACACAGCGCAAATTAAAAGCCCAACAGCTTAATAGACTCGTGTTTTTTTGCTGACTGACTTAGAGCGGAAAAATCGGCAAAAAAAAAGAGAGCCACTTGGGTAGCTCTCCAGATCATCAGGGTGCATCTGTTTACCATTTTATAGCACATTGGGGATGAATGGTCACACCCCTCATTTAAATTTTTTTATTAAACATTCTCATATATCGCTCGATAGAAAAAACATAAGTAGGGCAAGCACTATCCGCCGTTCAATATTAGCGGGTCATGCTTTCCCATGCTCGGTTATCAGTCACTGTTATCAAAGCTCGAAAAAAATTGCCAAAAAAAAAGAGAGCCACTTGGGCAGCTCTCCAGATCATCAGGGTGCATCTACTTATCACAGTATATCATTTTTGTGGTGAGGGGCAAGACCCCCCATTCAATTTAAATATAAAAAAAATCTAAAGAAATATTGGGTTAAATAGGCAAAAAAAAAGAGAGCCACTTGGGCAGCTCTCCAGATCATCAGGGTGCATCTACTTATCACAGTATACCATTTTTGTGGTGAGGGGCAAGACCCCCTATTCAGATTTCAATAAATTTTTTCTTAAGAGAATTGCAAAGTGTGATAAACAAAAGTTATGCCCCAATCCCTAATATCCTCTTGCTAGAAAATAAATTACCAGTAACAATTGGTTTAGTTATAGGAAAAAGAGAGCCACTTGGGTAGCTCTCCAGATCATCAGGGTGCATCTACTTATCACAGTATATCATTTTTGCACTGAGGGGTAAGACCCCTCATGTGTCTTTTTATGAAGATACTATGAAAGTTGGGACTACCCTTTTGTGTTTAAAGAAAATGCGGTTAAGACGTTCGCCTGCACGACCGATCGCTAACCATTCAACTTCTTCTCAACCAATTCGTTAGTCAGTTTGGGTTCTGCAAGTTTGTTAGTCTTTTTCAGAACTTGTCCGACAAAGAAACCTTTCAGATTAGTGTTACCTTTACGATATTTCTCCAACTCTTTAGGATTGGCAGCCATGACTTCATCAATAATGGCTTCCAGTACATTAGGATCGCTAATCAGTTCTTTTCCTTTGAACAAGTCGTCAGGAGAACGACCGTTGAGCAACTCTGGTAAGTTCTCTTTTGCTATAGCATTGCTGATTTTGCCTGTTTCAATACGAGTGATGACATCAGCAAGATTTGCAGGTGTCAGCGCAATTTCAGTAATGCTAAGTTTGTTTTTGTTGAGATAGGCGGCGATATCTTGAGTAATCCAGTTAGCGGCTTGCTTGGCACTTGCGCCTGCGCCGATGGTAGCTTCAAAAAATTCAGAGACCGCACGTTCTTCTGTTAGCACTCGTGTATCGTAAGCAGAAAGCCCTAGTTCGCTTTCATAACGATGACGCTTTTGTGCTGGTAGTTCGGGGAGTAGGCTGCGCCAGGTCTCTAATTGCTCTGGGGAAACTTCAATGGGAGCTAAATCGGGTTCGGGGAAGTAGCGATAATCGCTAGAACCTTCCTTAACTCGCATACTAATTGTGCGTTGGCTACCTTCTTCCCACAAGCGTGTTTCTTGAATAATACGCTCTCCTGCTTCTACTGCGGCGATTTGCCGTTCAATTTCATACTCGATCGCCCGTTGTATGGCGTTAAAGGAGTTCATGTTTTTAATTTCTACCTTTGTGCCAAATTCTTTTTGTCCAACGGGACGCACGGAGATATTGACATCGCAGCGTAAAGAACCTTCTTGCATGTTTCCATCGCTGACACCAAGATATCGTAAAATTCGGCGCAACTCTTGGGCATATTCAGCGGCTTCTTGTCCGGAACGCAAATCTGGTTCGGAAACAATCTCTACTAATGGTACACCTGCACGATTGTAATCTACTAAAGAATAAGCCGAACCTGAAAGGCGATCGCTTCCTGCGTGGACTAATTTCCCTGCATCTTCTTCCATGTGCAAGCGGGTAATACCAATTCGCTTGCGGGTGGGATTGCCATCTTTATCAACAAGTTCAATTTCCAACCAGCCGTGTTCGGCTATGGGCAGGTCATACTGGGAAATTTGGTAATTTTTAGGGAGATCGGGATAAAAATACTGTTTGCGATCGAACTTACTATATTTGGCAATTTGGCAATTTAGCGCTAAACCAGCTTTGACAGCATATTCTAGTACCTTTTCATTAAGAACTGGCAAAACTCCGGGCAAACCCATGCAAACCGGGTCTATGTTGGTATTGGGGTCACCACCAAAGGCTGTCGAACTCGTGGAGAAAATTTTGGTTTCGGTGCTGAGCTGACAATGGGTTTCCAGACCAATTATTGCCTCGTACTCAGTTTTGACTGGAGCAGAAGAAATCATAAAATTGCGAATTGTTGTTTTCTTTAATCAATCTTTAAAGGTATTCTAGCGGAAGGCAGGGGGCATAAGGGGGACAAAGGCAACTAGTGAGAAATGCTCGTAACTTATCTCCAATTTCCAGCCCTCAATGCCCGATGCCCTTATTTGCTGTTTTCGGCGGTAATCTGTTTTAAGGTGCCAAAGCCATTTGGGTCTACTTCATAAGCAGCACCAAAACCTATCACAAAGCGTCCCGTGTTTGGTGTCAGCTTGAAGATCCGAAAATCTGGTAACTCGCGCAACATTTGAATTATGTCGCCAAAACGTGTTTCAAAGCTACCCACGATTTGCTGCCAAAAATCGGTATCCCGTTCTATTAGGGTTACCGTACAGTCAAAGATAAGACGGCGACGGGCAAAAATTTGTTTGGTTTTTGACTCATCTTCTATAAATAAGACGCTCGCTTTGGGTACTGCGTGTAGATTTTGAGTGTGGGTAGCAAGACCGCTAACATATATATAAATGTTCTTGTTTTCATCGAAGACAAAGGGAGTGTAGCTGGCATTGGGTGTACCATCTGCACTGACAGTAGCGATCGCAACACTGAGAAATTCCTCAGCGAAGCCTTGGTATGCAGCAAGGGCAGTTTCAAATTGTGGCATGAACAATGAGTGAGGAAGTTTCGCTTAACAGTATGCCAGGTTGGAGGTTTCTCTAGCATACTGTTATCTAATTAAAAGCGGTGACGCGATCGCCCGCTTGCCATAGAGCGTTCTTGTTCTCTGAGTGTTACCGCATTAGGTGTTTTGAATCCAAAGTAAGCAGCGATTAATGCTGTGACCGCATGAAGCCAAACGTTATGACCAAATACCGGAATTATGCCAAAGACCGTATTGAGAACTGGTAGTAATCCCATGATAGCCAGCACTCCATAAAAAACTGCTAACCCGCGTGCATAACTCCGCGATTGAGTATAGCGGCGATAGGAAACGAGTCCCCAAACACCAACGGCTATATGCACAATGTTATGAATAACATTGATAGCAAATAATTCGAGTAAATAACCATATCCAGTCTTAATGACAACTTCAGGACCACCAGTACCGGGTGTTGCAACCATACCTGGTATAAAGCCAAACAGACCAAGCAATACATACACTATGCCGGAAATGAGGGCAAAGTAGCGTGCTCCCATAAAAATAACTCCATGTTTATTTAGATTTTAGGAAACTAGAGGGATGGCTCGGGCTTAGTATTAACTCACTCTGCGTGTGACAAAAAACATCTCCTGACATTAAGCATGCATCATTTACACTTCTTGTAGAAGTGCGGCGAACAATGTGTTTTTACATTGTTGTTTGAAGATGTCTGAGAGGATGTTTTGAAAGCGATCGCTCTTAGTATCCAAAAGTTTAGCTACCCCTAAATTCACATCACGTACTACGCGCCCGGAAAACCGCACTTGAGCCAGTGACTCTTCTTAAAAAGGGGTAGTTTGAGAGTATTTCCTCCCTTTTTCAAGTAGCCTCGTTAGGGGTCTTGATACAACGGTAGACTTAACAAACATCCTCTCATTAAAACAGTTGCAATTAGAACAAAAGAAATACTTCTTTTCTCAATATGCAATTTAGAGCTAATAGTTAACCAATAGTTTCTCTATCTTTTAATTTATTTCTAACCCAAGAGAGAACTCTACTACCTAAAGTGTGAATTCGATTGCCTGTCACTGTATGGGAAAATTTTCAAAATTCCTTCGCACCCAATCCATACCAACTTCGTTGTTGAGTTTGATATGCTGTACCGTGTTGGTATAGAGTTTGCCCAAAATATCAGCGTCTTGCTCGATTACAATATCAATTAGCCGCAGGAGATTTCTTTTGAGCAGATGGGCTAGGGGAGAGTGTGCTTTCATGAACATCAAAACGCCCACACGGGAACGGTTTTCCGATTCTGGAATGTAAAAATGACATTCTTTAAGGCTGAAGAGCGAACTCTCACCGTGCATGATTCCCAAGCATGGAAAGTAGTTTTCTAAATGAGCCTCAAGGACTTTTGGCAGTAATACAAGGGCTGGGTTTTTCAAAATGTCCTGGAGTTTGGGTTTGGTTCTTGGTTGGGAAATATAAGCATGGGAGTGAAATCCGTTATCGATAAACTGTTTGAGTTGAACTTCTTCAATTTCAAATAACTGGCGATGGGTGCCATTTTGGTGATTGTAATCGTGCATATTTAACAACAGAGTGAGAAAATCGGTTTTGATACTGCGATCGCCTGTCAAACCGATAAATTCATACTCTGCTGCAATTTCACTCATAATTGTGGGGATGGGAATTTTTGGCTCATATCCACCGTATGACCAAATAAGATCGCCCTGAACAATCAACTCTAATGGTTTTATTAAAGATTTGGTGGGCTTGTTGGAACCGGGTAACACCGTGCAACCAGTACTATCAAATTCTAGGGCATGAAATGGGCAAGCGACTGTACTGCTACCATCTGGTTTCACCACACACCAACCTTCTGAGAGCATTGCACCCATATGGGGACAGGTATTTGGCAAGCAGTTAATTTTTTTGGTACTGTCTTGCCAAAGAACGTAGTCATTACCGTAAAGCGAAACTTTCACTGGCTTATTTGGAGCCAGCATAGAGCGATGTCCCAATAGCCACGGTGCTCCTTGTAGTATTTTCATACAATTTATTACATTATTAACTAATTTTTTAGTTAGTTTATTAGGAGAGAGTGAAGACCGTCAAGGAGAAATTTATGATGGTGAAAGGAAACCGAGTGTGAGCAGTCATGGTTCAGTTGCGAAAAATAAAGAATCGCCCCGTGCGGGATGCAGAAGTGACTCAACAGCAAATTCTTGATGCTGCGGAACTGGAATTTGCAAGGCATGGGTTGTATGGAGCGCGTTTAAGTGCAATTGCTAAGGCTGCGGGTGTGACTAATGCTATGATTCACTACTATTTTGAGAGTAAAGAAGGTTTGTATAAAGCAGTGTTACAGCGCCCTGCGGCTGAACTGGCAACAGAATTTGCTTTACTGAATCTAGATGAACTTTCACCAACAGAAGCCTTGGGAAAAATGATAAGAGTTGCGATCGCTTATGAAGCAAAGCATCCCCATCGGCAAATGCTGTGGTTTCAGGAAGCCAGTCAAAACCGTGGAGAATATATTAAACTCAGTCAACAGAATATGGCTGAAGTTCATTCTTATCTATTCCAAGTTTTAGACAGAGGTATGAGAGATGGAAGTTTTCGGGAATTAGACCCCGAGCTAACCGGGCTTCACATCATTTCGATTTGTATTTTCTATTTCATAGCTCATGAAAATTGGAAGCATCTGACACCAGAAGTCGATCGCCTCAGCCCGGAGATGGTAGAAAAGCATACCGAAGCAGCGATCGAACTGGTTTTAGCTGGGGTGAAGAAAATACCGTAACAAAATGCCTAAAAAAAACCCCCGACTTCATTCGAGGGTTCTGCAAGGAACAATTGGAAAACTGTATTGTTTGTGGAGCGATCCAATGGTTGATTTTTACTCAAGCAATAACCGCTCCTTCATAAGTATGAGCAATTTTACTTAATACGTTGAAAATAAAGCATAGGGCATAAGAAAAGAATTATGTTGATTCCTGTTTTTGCCGCTATTGTGTGCGCTTCGGCTGTACTCTGTTAAACAGAGGCCGATCGCTATCTTGAAAATATCAGTCAGGAGAAAACCATAGTTCGTTGCTTGTTAGCTCTTGCCCCTTGCTTAGTTTCCCTTCTTACGGGTAATGTCCTAACAGCAGCAGCCTCAGAGGCTTCACAGGTTAAGATGCATTTGTGACCGCTCACCACAGGCATCTCTTGCCAACAACTACGGCAAAACCAGTAAATTTCATGATTGCGAATATGCCGTAAAAGTTGGTGAGAACAGCAGGGACAGTAGTTCATAGTTTATTAAGGTTCTAATGTTAAAGGTTTTTGTTTTCAATTTTGAATTGCTTATTAGCACATCTGTAAAAGATGGCGAACCAACTATTCAAGTTCTAAACATAAATTGCAAATGTGAGGAACTTGTGAGGAAATGCTAACATTGAGGAAAAACTGTATGGGATCAAGGGAAAAATATGAGTTTTTACCTATTTTTACTTTTCTCAAACTTTATTAATGTGAATTCGACAGACATCAAATTCTCTCCCTCTCTTTTTTAAAAGAAGAGGGAGAAGCCACTTTATAATTCAGGTTTGAAGCGCCTATCCTTGTAGGAGAGGGTTTGGGGTGAGGTCTGCTGTAACTCTCTGTGTCAGTTAAGAGTTGATAAGCAATACTCTGCGTTCAAGAAATAAAGAATACAGCTTTGAGTTTATTCAGAAATCTTCTCTGAGGCAGATTTCACTTTAGTGACTACTTCTTTGGGTAGAGGAATGTATCCCAGTTCGATACTATATTTCTGACCTTTAGTTAACGCCCAGTCCACGAAATTCTTTATGACTTGAGCTTTTCGAGGATCTTGATATTTTTGATAACTGAGAAGCCAGGTGTAAGTCACAATTGGATAAGACTGAGGGTCTGCGGGATCGGTGATGAAAGCAATTAAATTCTGAGAGGGTAATTCTATTTTTTCTAAAGTTTTAGCAGCTGAGTCTATGGTTGGCATGATATAACGACCTGCTTTATTTTCTAAAGCAGCCATAGATAAATTATTTTGCACGGCATAGGAATATTCGACATACCCAATTGTTCCTGCAAACTGTTGGATGTGAGCAGTGACACCTTCATTACCTTTAGCACCAATACCAATTGGCCAAGCTATGGCTTTACCAGCCCCTACTTTGTTTTTCCATTCCTGGCTGATAGCGTTTAGATGTTGTGTAAACACACTTGTAGTTCCGCTACCATCAGAGCGATGTACGACTAATATTGGTAAATCGGGTAGCTGAACTTCCGGATTAGCTTTAGCAATTCTAGGGTCATTCCAAGTTTTGATTTTCCCTAAAAAGATATCTGTGTAAACTGCACGTGGTAGTTTTAGACTTGTTGCGACTTTAGGTAAGTTGTAAGCTATAACTATAGCACCCGCAGTCATGGGTAGAGCGATCGCACCCCGTTTAACTTTAGCGGCTTGTTCTTCAGTAATGGCTACATCACTGGCTGCAAAGTCTACAGTTCCTTGGATGAATTGTGAGATTCCAGTACCACTCCCGTTGGATTGATAGTTGATTTTCACATTGGGGTGTTGCTGGTTGTACATGGCAAACCAACCCTGGTACAAAGGCGCGGGAAAGGTTGCACCCGCACCCGTTAGGAACACATTGGTACTGTTTTTACTATTGCTAGTACAGGAAGCAAGACTGAAGGAGACTGCAATTAAGGAGAGAAGACAGGACTGTCTGAGTGATTGACGTTGAGTAGACATAGCAATCTTAAGTGCCAATGTGTCGTTATTACTGCATAATTCACTGCTTATTGATAATAGTCCCTCTATTGAGGAAATTAGATTGAGATAAGGGAAGTTGTTCTGGATGGAGGAGTCTGAGTATTCTGAATAAAAGATGATTAACAGTACCAAGTAACAACCTCTTCCGTTTGCTGCTAACCCTGTATTAGCTGCTTATTATTGGGTTGCTATAAGACAAAGTAGCAGTTAAGCTAGAGCCAATGTTCCCTGGGAAGCAATTCCAAGTTTTTAACAGATTACTGACGATCGGCGATCGGCGGCTGATGAGTGATGACCGGTTAATTGTCTTTAACTTTGTGAATTAAGTGCTTTCTTGCAAGTCCTAATGAAAAAGCTCTCAGAAAAAATTGTCTTAGGTGGTTTTAGCGTAGCACTACTGATACTTTGTAGTGTTGGTCTACCTTCTTACAAGAAGTTTCAACAGTTGCAACAAGATAAGCAATGGCTCATTCATACTTATCAAGTTTTAGCAATTATTGATGAGGTAGATGATAGCTTAATTAATGCAGAAAGCGGACGAAGAGGTTACATCATTACTGGAAATTCACTTTATTTAGAAACTTATGTGGAAAATAAGCCGAAAATTGAGCGAACACTTAAAGATTTACAAAAATTAACTAAAGATAACGTAACTCAACAAAACCGACTTAATAAGTTACAACCTCTGATAGCCAAAAGATTTGCATCCCTCGATCGCTCCATCAACTTGTACCAAAAAAATAGTTCAGATATTGCCTCTCAAATTGCCATTACAAATGAAGACCGAGCAATCCGAGCCAAAATTTTGGCGATTCGCCAAGAACTGGAAGCTGAAGAAAAACGTTTATTGAAACAGCGCTTAATAGTCAGCAATTCTAGTGTAAATCAAGTTTTTATCTTGGGAAGCGTCGGTTACACTCTGAGTTTTCTGATTTTAATCATTGTGTACTGGCTGCTACACAAGCAAATTCAACTTAACAAAGCTTTATCACAAGAAGCTTTGTATTTAGAACAGCAAGCGACTAAGGCACAACTAGCAAATGTTTTAGAACAGAGTGAAAGACGATATAGATCGCTAGTCTTAGCAACAGCCCAAGCTGTGTGGACAACAGATGCTCAAGGACTGGTAGTGAAGAACATTTCATCGTGGACAAATTTGACTGGGCAAAAAGACGAAGAGGTTCAGGGATGGGGATGGTTAGATGCAATACATCCCGAGGATCGAAGCCAGACAGCAGAGTCATGGAAGACATCTGTCACAAGCAACACTATTTATGAAATTGAACATCGCGTCAAGGTTCGAGATGGAACTTATCGATATTTCTTAGCACGTGGAATTCCTGTATTGGATGCTGAAGGGTTGACTGTGGAATGGGTTGGCGTTCATACAGATATTACAGAACGCAAACTTGCTCAAGAGCAACTGCAAAAGGCAAATGAAGAACTGGAAATGAAGGTTCAACAGAGGACTGTGGAACTGCAAAAACTTAATGAAGAACTCCACAGTTCTAACGAGCAACTCGTACAGTTTGCTTATGTTGCTTCTCACGATTTACAAGAACCTCTGCGAGCAGTGGCAGGTTATAGTGAAATGTTAAGACAGGAGTATCAAGACTGTTTGGACGATTCTGCCAAAGAATATCTGGTAGAAATTGTGGACGGGGGAAAGCGAATGCAGCAGTTGATACAAGACTTGCTAGCTTACTCTCGTGTGGGGACTCGTACTCAAGAGTTAATGCCTGTAGATTGCAATATAGTCCTTAAGGAAGTACTGAAGAATTTGCAAGTCGCTATTGCAGAAAAGGATGCGATGGTAATTTACGATTCCCTGCCAACTGTTATGGCAGATAAAACGCAGTTGTTACAATTATTTCAGAATCTAATTGGTAACGCTATCAAATTTTGCCGTCAGAAACAACCCCAAGTTCATATTAGTGCTGTCAAACAAGAAAACGATTGGCTGTTTTCGGTAAGAGACAATGGCATTGGTATTAAACCGCAATATTTAGAGCGGATTTTTGAGATTTTCCGTCGCTTGCATACCAGACGGGAATTTACAGGGACGGGTATTGGTTTAGCTATTTGTAAAAAAATTGTTGAGCGTCACGGAGGTCAAATTTGGGCTGAGTCTGAACCGGGTGTTGGCACAACGTTTTATTTTAATCTAGAGGCAGTGTCAGCGAATCAGGTACCTACAGCAGGAAAGCAGCCGACAGGAATGGATTCACCCGCGATTGGTGATTAATACCATTTCTTCTGAGAGTATCCTTGAAGCTTTCATCACCGTCATCAAGTCAAGAAGATGAGAGCCTCCACTCGTCGTAGAACTAGTTTGAGTCAGTTCTACGTGATAGTTTGCTGGGTTTTGCTTGTTTGGCGATCGCGTAATTAAATGCGAGTATTTTGATTCTAAATCTTTGACTTTAGCAGTTGCTCCCCAACGCATATAGGCGTAGCAGGCATCTGTCATATAAGCTCTGGTAACTCTTTAACTCGTAGGGTTTAACAATCCCGGAAATTTGCAGAGGCTCAATGATTTGATATTCGTGGCGCAGTCGTGCAATTTCTTCCAAAGCAGGATGTTCATCAAGGAGAGTTTTGACAATGACAGAGGTGTTATCAGTTTCCCGTCTTCCGCGATAAATAACGGTTTTACTGCCATAGTGAAGAATTTCTTGGAGTTGATAACCAGATAAAGTAGCTGTCATTTTTTTCTTGCAATATAGGCATTCTTAATATGCCCATGTCACTTGGGCTTTATAACTTTAAAAACAAAAATATATATTTTTTATGAATTTTTATGAATAGAGGTACTGAGAACACAGGCACTTTTGCTGGACTTGCCAGAATAATTAATCTAACTGCTTCAACATTTTTTCCACCAATTCCACAGCTAAAGTTTTATATCCTACTTTATCGAACAAAATTACCATTTTATCGCCTTCATAACGCATAACGCGTCCTTTACCAAAGTTAGTATGGATAACTATACTGTTAAGTGAAAAAGGTTGATTTTGCCGATCGTCTTCAACAACTATCCCAGCTTGACAATTATCGCAAAATCGGCAAGGTTCCTGTTGTAGTTCGCCAAAGTAATTTAACAAAAATCTGCGTCGGCAATCTTGTAATTCTGCGTAATTTCGCATCATTTCTATACGAGATTTTGAAAATTTTTGCTGTTTTTCTTGTGTCAGTACTGCTGCTTGTGCGACTTGCTCTTCATTAACTTCTCCCTCGCTTGTCGTGACTTCACCCGTAGGCAGGATTTCTACGGCTTCTGCTTCTTCCAAATAATTGAGAACTTTTTTGACTTTAGTTGCAGAAAGTTCTGTTTGTTGTTGTAAATCTTTTGGTTCTACTGGCTTGTCAGCTTTTTTCACTGCTTCTGTAATCTGCAAAACCTCATCAACGTTTACCTTACCTCCACTGGCAAAAAAGCGCCGGATATTAAGGTCATCAGGATTGTAGAACAGAATTGCTTTTGCTTGGCGATCGTCCCTTCCAGCACGTCCAATTTCTTGGTAATAGGAATCAATAGAATCACTGATATCGTAGTGGAAGACAAATCGGACATTGGGTTTATCCACGCCCATACCAAAAGCAGTGGTGGCGACAATGACTTCTACCTCATCTGTCATGAAAGCAGTTTGCACTTGCTCTCGTTCTGCTGCTTTCATACCTGCATGATAGTGAACGGCTTGGATTCTTTTTTGACGCAATTTTTCAGCGATTTCTTCACTGTGCTTGCGAGTAGCTGTATAAACTATACCAGGCTTTTCAGCCATACTCACTTGATGAATCAAGGCGTTTTGTTTTTCGGTTGCGTCATGGAATGTCTGGACACCCAGCCAAATATTTGGACGGTTAAAACCGCGCACGAAGATACGGGGTTTTCGCATCCCCAGTTTTTCAATAATCTCATCTCGTACCAGGGGTGAAGCAGTGGCGGTGAGTGCTAGTGTAGTGGGATGATCGAGGCTTTCAATGACTGCTCCTAACTGTAGGTATTCAGGACGAAAATCATGTCCCCACTCGCTGATACAATGAGCTTCATCAACTACAAATAAGGAGGGTTTCGCTTTCCTCACTCGTGCAAGTACCTCTTCATTGTTAAATTGCTCTGGTGCGAGAAACAGAAATTCTAGCTTTTTGCCTTCAAACTCTGCAAACGCTTCTTCTCTTTCTGAGGCGCTGATAGTAGAATTAACAATAGCTGCTTCGGCTATATTTTGTTTTTCGATTGCTTCTGTTTGATCCTGTTGAAGAGCAATTAAAGGAGAGATGACTATTGTTGTACCGGGAATTAGTAAAGCCGCAATTTGGTAAATGGCAGATTTACCGGAACCAGTAGGCATGACTGCTAAAGTATCGTGTTTTTCTACAACAGCTGCTATGACTTCTTGCTGACCGGGACGCAAGCTCTCGTACCCAAAACTTTGGCGTGCGAGTTGTTGAATTTGTTTGTACTTAGAGTCTTGCTTAACCATGTCATTGCCTGCTGATTCTCCCCATGAATCTATGTTGAATGTATGCTTCAACAATGACGTCTTTCTTTGGTCTTAGACTCAAAAATAGGTGTCGTTCAATCTGTGAATAATTCACAACGAACAGTGATTTATTGAAGATTGCACAGACGATCGGATTTGCGATCGCTTGCGGGATATGCTGAAAGACGATCTCAAAAATTGGGGTGTTCTCAATACTGTCATTGTTCAGTATGGGTTTAACGGTTGATATATATGCTACCGTCAAAATGAAACCGAGAGTTGCTCTTTTGCCGTAGATAGCGATCGCGCTATAAACTCCCAATTTTGTCAATATATTGGCATTCCGAGCCTAAATCTGCTACAATCGCCATTACGGCTAAAAATCAAAGATATATCTCCTGAAAAAATAACGGTGAAAAACCTAATTGGGAGAGTTATCTGCAAGAATAGCTAAAGCTAGAAGTAGCTAATTTCGTGGGGAATTACGAGCGTTCCTCTCAGATGTCATATCTGAGAAACTAATTTTAAACAATCCAAAGGGAATGGCTTTTGCCTTCCTGAAAATATGAGCGATTTGGACTTATATAGTTTACGAATCGCTTCATGCTTGTGGGCTTCTTCATCAAACACAAGCGTTTCTAAAAATCTAGGAGAGCACCAATGTTCGCAGACAACAGGACAAATACAAATCGCTTAGACACCAGCAATACTAGCTTTGTTAACAGTATTGAACCTAGTGTAATGGGCTCCAACAAGGATTTCACCCTCCTTAAGACAGATAGTCTATTTACTGAGACGTCTAGTAGTAGTTCTGCTAGCATACCAGACTTGATAATAGAAAACGCCACCAACAATGAAAGGGCGATCGCAGGTACTAAAATCACCTTCTCCTTTACGGAAAAAAATATTGGAAGTGGAGATGCAGGTCGCCACTATGTAGGTTTCTATCTATCCAAAGATGATAAGTGGAGTAGTGATGATACTCTGTTAGACACTAACTCGTTTTACCCCGTGGAAAGTCTGGGTGCAGGTTCGTCTATCTCTCAAACCAAAGAATTCACCCTAGATAAAAATATCAGCACGGGCGATTATTACGTGCTGTATGTCGCCGATGACTGGTCCGATCTCAACGAAAGCAATGAAACTAATAACGTCTTTGCCAAAAAAATTAGCATTAAAGCGCCTTCACCAGACTTGATAATACAAAATGGTGAAGCGCCCGACACTGCAAAAGCAGGTCAAAAGATTAAGCTCTCATATAGGGAGGAAAATATAGGTCTTGGAGATGCCGGTGAGCACAGAGTTAGTTTCTTTCTATCCAAAGATGATAAGTGGGATAGTAACGACATTCGGTTGGGAGAGAACTCAGTTAAACGTTTACGTGCTGGTAAGTATGTCAACCGGACTAAGTCCTTCACCTTAGATAGCAATCTCGCCTGTGGCGATTATTACGTGCTGTATGTGAGCGATGACAATTATAGTGTCAACGAAAGCAATGAAACTAATAATGTCTTTGCTAAAAAGATTACCATTAAAGATGCAAAAGGAAACGCAGCAACTTACGAACTCAACGATACAGAACCCCCCATCGAGCCTACTCCTACTCCCTCCCAGCCTATAGATGAGAATAATGAAGACTCATTAGAAATAGAGAAATTGAGTTTCACGACTGCTTCACCAGACTTGATAGTAGAAGTAGAAAATGACAAATCACCTGAAAGAGCGAAAGCAGGTAGTGAGATTAAACTTTCCTACGAAGAGAAAAATGTTGGTAGTGGAGAGGCTGGTGAACATAGGGTCGGTTTTTATCTATCCAAAGACGGTACCTGGGATAGTAATGACATCTTGTTAGGTGAGGACTCGGTCAAGCATATAGGTGCTGGTAAGTATATCTCCCATACCAAAACCTTCAGCTTAGATAGCAATCTCGCCTCTGGCGATTATTACCTGCTATATGTGGGCGATGACAAGTCTAATATTAACGAAACCGATGAAACTAATAACGTCGTTGCCAAAAAGATTACCATTAAAGGAAAAAGCTAAGATGCTAAGTCAAAGCTTCAACGATGTAGAACCACACATCAATTTAACTCACTCCCTATAGATGGGAATCATGAGGACTCAATGGAGGGATAGAAATTTAGTGTTGCTGATTAAAAGTTTGAAACTCTTACCTAAGAGGATGTTTGAAAAGTCTTTTTATCAGTAGCAAAACATTCAAGATATCCCCAAATCCCCCGTTGAAGAAGGCAGACGGTAGAGGGCAGTTATGTTCCGTAAGATCGGGGATTGTGACCGAATGGCACTAAGATAAGACATAAAGCTTGTCCTGACTGGTTCCCAGTCAGGACAAGACTTAATAATATAAGTATTTATTTAAATTTTTGATACTTGTTTAGCATTGGGTTTATATGTGTAAGACGCTTGTGTTTTGCCAACCAAATTTTACAAGCTTCTGTAACTAGTTGTTTTTCTTCTTCAGTTAAAAGCTCATCGGGATCTTTTGAAGCTATAATTCTGGCAGCTATTGCCGCCTTTTCATAATCTACTCCATATCTGAAAAGTTGTGAGTAGTATATGGCTTCTTCTTGTTCAAGCGTCATGTGAAATCTGTCATGCATTAGGTAGGCCGTTTAATATAATTAAGTTCATAACACTAGGATGTATAAAGTTTGAGGATAATTGCAACTACCTAAAGATAGAAAGATATTTCATCCTTAAGATAAGTATTTTTTAAAAGAAATGCTTTTGATAGTATTAACAGATTTTTATATAATATTAATACGTAAAAATATCAACGCTCCTGCTATTCTACAGATGCGCTACATTTGTATCGTGTTTCGCGCACGGAAGAGCCAGTGCTTTGCTCTGGTTACCAAAGCTCAAGCATCTGGCGTCAAAGGCGTAAAGAAACACGCAAATTTTTTAATGACTCATTAAACAGACTTAACACCACACATCATTCTTAGAGTTTTGAGGTCGTTAATGATGTGGTTTTCATAAATTTTCTCCAAAGTCGTCTCCACATGGTATCTCGCCATCCAGACCAATCGGTCATATCAAGATAATGGAAGAACAAATGTTTTTTAGGGTGCTGACATTCTGCTTTTAATCCTGCATACCAGGGTTTTGGAGAATTGGTAAAGTGAATAACGCAAGGATGGTGGATCAGTTCGTCATACACATCCTCTGGAAAAGAACTGTCTTGCCAAGATGAATATTCATGTACTTTGGGCATTTGATTCCATTTGGGGTGAAGTTCTCCCCATTTACCTGCAAGAACTGCATTTAGACCATCTTGGTCATTGCGTACATACTCTGTATTTTGTCTTATATATTCGATTACCTTGTTTCCAATACCTTCCGCTCGCCATTTGTCAAGGTTGATGACTAAAAGCCCTGAATTAAAATATTTATCCTCCGGACAGATACCCACCTCACGATAGTTTCTCAAACCATCAGACATACCTATGTATAGTTCAACATCATCTTGAACTGCTAATACATAGTTATCTTTCATGTCAATAGCCCATAATTCTGCCAAGTTTCCGGTCACTATCATGTCAGTATCTAAATAAATAGCTTTATGAAACTCTTTTGGCAAAAATTCGGTAATGAGCAGCCGATAATAGCAAGTTAGTGTTAAATGTCTGGTCAATACCAATTTATCAAAGAGCTTGTTGTCTGGCTCTATCCATGAAATACTGACCCGTTCTTCGTCTAAGGACTTGCGAATTCTAGCTCTATTAGCTTTAGTAATACCTCCATCTAGGATATACAAAGCTATTTTCTGTTGGTTTTTCAGATTTGTCAGCGCTGAACGAACGGTGACCGCAAGGGGCATTGCATAGTTATTATCAGCAGCGCAAACAAGAACAATTGGCTGAACATTGGAGTTAAGGAACACGAGTCTTACTTAAATAACTCATCATTAACATGATTTACTATATTAGACTGATAATCGTATCTATCAATAGTAGTAAAGTAGTTATATTTTTTTTAATTAAACTTAGTAACATATAGAATAATAAGGCATGAAAGATAACTAAATTTTATCAATAGCTCTCACTATAAATTTATCTTTCAGGTACGTCAAAGCTGAACTCCTTTACGTTAAAGTTTTGGAAATCAAAGACCTATAACGAGAAGAAAAACCTACTAAAACAATCAATTTCTGTCAAAATCTCCAGTTTTTGCGCGATCGCTAGCCTACTTAGAATTATATTATTTATGCAATCAGTCAGTCGGTGCAAATCATCTTTACTAGTTTGTAGTTGAAGCTCATGCGTTCGCTGCTAAGTCTGCTATAGCCCCAATCCTGAATCCGCATCGACCCGAGTTTTCCAGAAGGTACCCCAAAGCCATTATTTCAGGACTAGTCAACCCGAAGCTTGAGAAATTGTCTGTAGTCCTAGCTGCGCTAATGCAGCACTTTTCTATAGTAAACATAAGAAAAAAGTAAATTCTACTAACAATAAAATTTTGATTTAATTTAATAATTATATTGTTTGATAAAAGCAGATGGTTCTTTTGAATCAATAAAAATTAAAATGTATAATAATATCCAGTTAGTTGCTGCTGTCCACTACCGCAACCATTGTTTTTACATTTATCACTATCCTGAACTTGTAGCTTTTAACTGGCTTGTAATTGTAAACAGTATCCCAGGCAGTTCATTAAAGGTAGGGGTACATTGGGTTTCATCTCGTAAAGAGGCAGAACTGTGGGGTAACCGTTGTATAGACGCAATTTATACCGGGAAATATGCTCAATTTCTGGAACAATCCAAAAAAGCTGGGGAAATACCAGAAGTATGATGGGAGTGTTGAGCTCCCTATAAATCTTACAAAATAAGTCAATGGGCGAGCACAAACCAAACTATATAACGAAGCGTAAATCTTCTTTATTTGGTTTGTATTAGCGCTGTTTGTGTCCACAGCGCGTAAGGGCGGCAAACGCATACAGTATTACTATACAATAATAATTATTTCCACTAACTTGTTTATCTGTAAAGTCAATCTTCAATAACTTTTATTATAAAAAATCACAAGAAATGCTACGCTATCTCTAGCCTAGCTAAGTCAGTTAGAGAGAAAAACTAAATTATGTAAAAAAAGATAAAATTCCTGTGTTGGGCTCTTATGAGCGCTGTCTGGCTGACAGCAAAAGTGTTATCAAAAATTTAAATAGATAGTTATGGCGCAAGAACAAGAACCAGAGCTACAAAACTTCCTCTATCACAAGAGTAGTTATAGGGGGAAATTCACACCACAGAGGCTTGTATTCAATGCAAATTTACAAGAATTTGCGACACGAGTCACTTACGTGTGTAATTTACAAACTCTTGGTAAAATCTCAGCAGAAGATGCTTACGAACAAATTAGCCAGCTTTGGGAGCAATTAAAACGCAGCTATTTAGAATTAGGTATAGCTTCAGATACAGAACATTAATTGTGCTGTCCATCGGGAAATCATACCTGCGATCGCCTATGCCTTAACAACATCGCACCAGGGCTCTTCAAATGGTATTGGCGATCGCAAAACTTTTCAAACAGAGACAACATCAGCTTTCCCAATGATACTATTCCGCTTGGTTGTCAGATAGGTTTTAATTTCTTGGAGTTGCTGTATTTTTGCAGAAATTTCTTCAAGTTTGCGGTCAATGACTTGAATTTTTTCATCATCTGGCATGATATCATTTCCCCACGCTTGTATCAGGTATTTAATTTCATTGAGGGTAAATCCTAGAGACTTTCCTTGGGTAATCATCATTAACCGTTCCACCATCAACGGGCTGAATTCCTTGTAGGTTCTTGAACCTGCTTGTCGCTCATCGGCATTAATTAGCCCCATTTTTTCGTAAAAGCGAATTGTATCTTTGGACAAGCCTGTTGTTTTAGCCAGTTCACCAATGAGCATTGTCGCTACCTAAAATTTGAAAAATTGACTTGACTGTGGACTATACTCCACAGTTTAACCAAGTAATCGGATGGCTCTGAGGAAAGAAGCAAGCGATGGCAATAACAACACGAATACACTTCCAGTTACCCAATCTTCTGTAGTTATTACTCTATCTTGTCTATAACTAGTAAAGTTGCTTTTCCTTCAACTCTAGCGCGATGTTTAGTTTTAGCAGGAACTATAAGAAGCTCATTAGCACTCAGTGTATGTGTTCCGTCTTCAGTATCAATATGAACGGTACCTGAAATTACGTAAAATAACTCATCACTTGTACTGTGTGAATGCCAACTTGCTGTTACATTCTCCATGACTCTAAAACGGACATTATTACTATTCACTTGACTAATGTTAAAGCTTTTCCAGCTTTCGACAATGCCATCGCCCAAGTGTTTTAGATTATGTTTTTCCATCTTCTTTTCTTCGTACTCTTTGCGTCTTTGCGGTTAATAATTCCTACAACTCAAATCGGACTGCTATGTAGTAGTCCGTGCAAGAGTTACAAACACCTCTTCCTTGTCCCCCTTGTTTAGATCTTAAATAATATTGCTATAATTTCATTTCACTTAACCTCAACGTATATTTCTTTACCAAGCTGCCGATATTCATCATCAAGATGATATTGTGAATCACGAATAGCTTGACGCAGTTGCAGGGCTGGTTTTAAGCAATCGCGATCGTAGTCCATTAATGTTAATTCTAAATGAGGGTAGAGAAGTTTGAGAAAACCAGAGGCTGATTTGAGGATGGCGTTTTGGTCTCGAACGGTAACATTTGAATCGAATTGCGTGTGTTCTTGCGCGTATAACAAAAATCGATTATCGTAACGAAAGGAAAGTAGAACTTCACCAAAGAAATCCATTTTAAGACCAAACTGATATGCTGCCATTTCCTTCTTGAATTTAGGAATTTCCCACCCAGGAATGATACCCGCAATTCTGTCTAGAAAGGCGGTTTCTGCAAAAAAAATGGGGAGATTGGCAATTAAATTCTCTTCATTACGGGGTCGCAAGTTTTCGTCTAATTCAATGTTTCCTAACATCACCAATCCGCAATCGCTGGCAATATCTGCAAAGCCGGAACGATTGTATCGCCCGCTAGCAAGGTAGGTTTTTAAGGTTCCGATGACTTCATCAGGATTGTCAAATGTTAAACTCTGAACTTCATCTAGGACTACAAGATCGTGACGTCCCAACAAGCCAACTTCTTTGGTTCTGCCATTAATAAAGAGCTGGGCTGGTGTGATTTTACCTCCACTGATTAAAGACACTTTACTGCTAACATTTTCATAGAAAAAGCTTTTTCCCGTTCCTTTGGGTGCTAGTTCCATGATATGGTAATTGGGCTCTACTAATGGAAGTAACCTTGAAAGTATCCACGTTTTAGCTTCTTGGTTATAGTTGGGGTCTTGAGGATTAAAGCCCATGGAGCAAAAGAGCAAGTCTTTCCACTCTTGAGAACTAAATTTGACCCGACAACTAGCGTAGGCTTGTAGGTTGACTTGAGAACATTGGAAGGGTTCAAAACCCATAACGTCTACTTTCCCTTCTGGAAGCATACCAAGGGTGATTTTTCCCCAAACTCCCTGTCTCAAAAGCATTTTATATCGTTCTATAATTTCTGTAGAAATTCTGCATTCAGTTAAATTGAGAGCGGGAATTTGAGCGGAGGGTTCGGGAATAATACGTCCGTTGGGTTCTAGTTTGATTCGGACTTGTAGGAGGGCAATAAGTTTTTTGACTTCCCCCTGCGTCAAATCAAATATAATTTCGTTACGGTCATCTTTGCGGGGAAAAGCTTTTTTGACGAAGCTATTGATTTGTTCGGCTTCTGTGGCTGTTAGGGTTCCGATTCCGGGTACTATTTTCTCTAGCAACCATTCGGCTACAAAGCTGGGTACACCTATATCGGTGAGTCTACTCGATGGCAATCGGGTTTTGTCAATACAAAGATTTCCAAAGACTTCGCGTACTAACTCGTTATTGTAAGGGGCGATTTCACAAGAATTCATTTATAGTTTACTCGGTGATATGCATTATCTATAGCAGTCCTGAATGAAATATAAAAAGAAGAGTGAAGACTACTAGTGGCTAATGTTCAAAAAGCCATTAGCCCTTCGGGTATCTCCTTACGGAGACGCTAAGCGCAAAGCGCACGCTCCGCGAACGCGAACGCCAGTCCCCTACGGCGGGAAACCCTCCTGCTTTCTCTGGTCTCACCATTAGCCATTAGCCATTAGCCATTAGCAGTTTAAAAAAACACCTGTTTCCACTTAGCTGATAAAACCAGACGAAACGCCCAGCCTTGCCATAATCGTTTTATGGATTGTATCCTGAGAAAACATCGTGACCGTCCCTGTATTTAGTCTTGATTGTTGCTTAAGTCTCCTTTCAGGATCTTGTCACGAATTATTTAAAATGGCTATATGTTTAAACTACTTAGATACTTTAGTATTTTTTTTATTAGTACCTGTTTGCTATTTGCTTGTCATGCTTCAGCACCGACTGAATCCAAACGCCCTCCTTTGAAAGTGGCATTTGCATCTTTTGTTGGGGAGTATCCAGGTATCATTGCTCAAGAAAAAGGATTCTTCAAAGCCCAGGGAGTGGATGTAGAACTCATTTATAAACGATATACCCAATTGGAACGAGCAAATTTCAGTGCGGGTAAGTATGATGGTATTACATCGTCCTTGGGAAGTTTTATAATCTTGAGTGCCACAAATTCTGATATACAAGGCGTAATCGTTATAGATGAATCAACAGGAGCAGATGCGGTAGTCGCTCAATCACAAATTAAAACCCTCACTGACTTGAAAGGAAAAAAGCTAGGTGCAAATCTAGGTGGTTTTAGCGAAGTTTTCGTGACTGAGATGTTGAAAACTGCCAATTTAACCAGCGATGATGTGAACTTGGTTAAATTAGAGGCTTTAGAAATTCCTCAAAATCTGAAAAATAATGATATTCAAGCCGGACACACTTGGGAACCCCATCTTTCTGAAGCTATTAAATCAGGGGGACATATCCTATTTACCAGCAAACAAATCCCTGGCTTGATTTTAGATATGATTATATTTCGCGGTGAGACAATCCGCGATCGCCCCGAAGACGTTCGTGCATTTGTGCGAGGATGGCTGCAAGCTTCTAGCTACTGGAAAGCAAATGTTCAAGAAGGAAACGCGATCGTTAGCAAAGCGTTAAAAATTCCTAGCAATACACTCTCGCTGGAGGGATTAAATCTAACCGATCTAGGTGAAAATCAAAATTTATTTCAATCTAGCAACCCTAACTCCATCTACAAAACTGCCAAGATATATGCAGACTTTTTTATTCGCTCAGGAAACATGACACGCGTTCCCGATCTGAAAAGTTTATTTAATTCTTCCTTCTTGAACCCTGCCTCCTAGTTTAAACCCATGCAGCACTCTTTTTTAGGCGGCATTCGTACAAAATTAATCGTCTCGTTTCTCATTGTTGCTTTGATTCCGTTGCTGTTATTGGCATTTATTAACAAACAGACAACTGAAAAAGCACTAACTGATAACGCTCGACAAGCCCTATATGCAGCGGCTAACGAAACCACTTACAAAATAGATGGTTTTATTGATACAAATCTCAATTCCGTGCGTGTAGAGGCGCTTTTACCAGGTTTAGCAGGCTATCTCAGCCTGACTCCAAAGCAGCGAGATGACAGCCCCATCAAGCAATTGGCGACAGAAACATTAATCCGTCTGAGTCGCAAAGATATGCTTAATATTCTCTCCTATGCTTTGCTCGACTTAAATGGGAAAAATGTATTGGATACACATACACCAAACATTAGCAAAGATGAATCCGTTCAAAATTATTTTAAAAAACCATTGGAAACTGGGTTACCCTTTGTTTCTAGTATGAAGCTATCGCCCACGGTTCCCGATCTTGTTACCCTCTTTTTTAGCAGCCCGGTTCGCAATGCCAAGGGAGATATATTAGGTGTATTGCGAGTTTCATACAATGCTACTGTTGTTCAGCAGTTAGTAACTCGAGCAACTGAACTGGCTGGGGGAAAATCCTTTGCTATTCTTTTAGATGAACATAATATTTACCTGGCACATAGTACGGCACCAAAACTACTTTTTAAATCAATTGTCCCTCTGCCTTTCGATGTTGTAACTCAACTACAAAGGCAAGAGCGGTTGCCTAATTCTCCTGTTAAAGAATTGTCAACTTATGAGTTCAAACTTAAGCAAGCATTGGATGGTAAACCTCCCTATTTAATTACATCTTTGCCAGCAACAAGCAATCAGGTTAATCTGATTGCGATCGCTCGGTTAAAATATAAACCTTGGTCTGTGTTGTTCGCACGACCCCTTGCTGTTGCCCTAGCACCTGTAGAAAACCTAATTCGTGACACAATATTTCTATTTGCACTTATTGCTGGAGTCGTCACAATTATCGCTTTTGCTATTGGGCAACTGCTAACAAAGCCAATAATTTACCTTACCAATATAGTTTTCCAGTTTACAGCAGGTAACTTAGATATCCGTGCCAAGATTAGCTCAAAAGACGAAATAGGTCAACTGGCGAAATCGTTTAACAACATGGCACTTCAGTTACAAACATCTTTTGAAACTTTGGAACAACGGGTACAGCAGAGAACAACAGAGTTAGTTATTGCTAAAGAAAAAGCAGAAAATGCAAATCAGAAACTAGAACAGCTAGTCAATTTAGATGGTTTGACTCAGGTGGCTAACCGTCGCTGCTTTGATGAACGACTGCAAGCAGAATGGAAACGCCTTGCACGAGAACAACAACCCCTGTCACTGATTTTATTGGATGTCGATCGATTCAAATCTTACAACGACTACTACGGTCATCTTGGAGGTGATGGTTGTTTAATTATAATAGGGCAAACCGTACAACAAGTGGTTCGTCGTCCTACCGATCTTGTAGCGCGTTACGGAGGAGAAGAATTTTCGGTACTCCTTCCCAATACCGATTTAGCAGGAGCGATCGAAGTAGCACAAAGTATTCAACAAGCAATTTACCATCAAGCCATTTCCCATGCACAGTCTGATATTAAGGAGATCGTCACAGTGAGTTTGGGTATTACTTGTGTCATACCCACTTGCGATATCAAGCCAGATACACTCATTGCTTCAGCCGATAAAGCACTGTACAATGCCAAACAAAAGGGGCGCGATCGCTATTGTACTGATGGAGATGGTTTTACAGGAATTCATCGATGTTAAATCCTTGGCTAATAAACATTTGAGTGATGGTAATTTGAGAATCTAGTGTAAGGTTTGCGCTGTTGGTTTCACGACCTGCAAACTTAAAAGTAAGTTCTCCGGATAGGGGTAGGCGATCGCTTTCATGGGTGAGGGATAATTCCGGGGTTTTGGGTATTGTGAGTTGGAAGCTGACTCGTTGATTGGCTGGAATTGTTTTTTCTAGGGGTTTTTTCGTGTCAAATGAGGGCAATTCTTTTATATAGAGATACAAATCTGTTAGGGGTACGGAGTTGGAATTATCAATAGTAATCTCTATTCTTCCAGGTTTTCCCGCTTCTCCTTCTCCATGACAGGTGATGATAACGGGACTGCGTTGAATGGTTTTTTTCAGAACAGAGAAACCAACGACAACTTCTTCGGGGAAAAGCCCTCCATGAGAACCAAGGATTTTTTTGTCGGAGTTATAATTAAACGAACTTATGGTGGCAGAACTTCGCACGACACTGATATCGTTTGGTAAGCCGTAGCGATCGCTCTCCAACACGACAAAGCGGGGGTCGGTGGTTTTGCCAATTGCGATTCTTCCCTGGGGTTCTAATTCTCGGGGACAGGTAATTTTTTCAGAGGTTCCTAAAATCTGACCGTGGTCGCTAGCGATCGCCACTCGAAGTTCTTCTGGGTTGGGGTACTCTTCCACAAAAGATACGATTTCTCTGGCTATAAGTTCTAGGGTGTAGGGACGCTTGATATTATAGAGATGCTGCCAATCACTGCTGTTGTGATGCAATTCGTCAAACTGGGTTGTGTCCCAACAATAGAGTTTGTGTTTTCTTTTCCTTAAATCTTTGCGTAAGCGATCGATACGGTTGTCTGTATAGTGTTCCCCCAAGCCCATTTTTGCAAAAGCTTTTTTGATGCTGTCTTTTTCCCAAGCAGAACTGTTGGGCAAAAGTTGAGAGTACAAACTCCCTTTCGCGTACTCTGTCTTCGTTGGCAAAATACTGAACCGAGGTTCGATGTCCTTTTCCACAGCCAGTTGGTGATTTTGGCTGAGGATAGACAAAAGTTCCATGTGATCTAACCATCCCAAACCATCCACCACTACCCAAAGCACTGGACCCGACTGGCAAAGATCGCGGACTGGGGATGCAACACTGTAGTTGAGATAGGAATTTTCAACCGAGTCTACCTTCATCTGGGGATAATGCAGTAGCATCCATTCTACAAAGCTATCCGCCAAGCGTTCGCTGGTTCTACGTTCCAGAGGCTGGGAAATGACTTCCCAACGACGGAAGGGAAGATAGCTTTGCGTCACCCAGGTGAGTGCTTGGCTGGGGCTAGCATCAAGAGGTAAAAGTTCCGGTTGGGTTGGAGATTGGAGGTCTTGGAGTTCTTGCTTCTGCTGGTAGCTAAGATAAACAGCAATCCCTGTTTCTTTGACGCGATCGCTCCAATTCGGACGCTGCTTGGCTACTTTAAGAGCAATACTGGCGATACGTTCCATACCTGCTTGGTGTGGGGGAAGATGTTTGAGAACTTCGCCCTGGGTGAGGTACATCTGCTGTTCCCAGTATCGATCAAACTCTTGTGCGATAATATCGGGAATATCCAGAGAATACTTCCCAAGTTCGGTGAGGGAAGGTTTGGCAATACCAAGCCAACAACGCAGAAGTTGAAACTTATCTTCTGTTAAGTAATAAGTCGCCAAGTCACAGTCTTGAAACTGTTGCTGCCATACTTTCTCTAAAGGTTTGCACTCTTGGGGAACTCGAACAGTCAGCCATGTGGCAAGATGGGTAATGGAAGCTTCTCCAAACCAAATTTCCTCATGACCCAACACGTCTGCAAGTAAGCGAGCAATAGGATTTTCTTGAGGATAAGAGTCAAGCCTGGTAACAAGAGCCAGTATCTGTTTATCGGACCACTCCTGAGGTAAAGGCAAAGAGCCAAACAAACTTTGCAAGCGCACCTTGGGATCTGGCTTAATTTCTGCCACTTCATCCATTCTATTCCACACCTGCAACCATTCCACAGCCCAATCGCACAAGCGCTTACCCTTCACCCACCATGGAGAACCACTGACACCAAAAGACCGCATCCAGTCTACCTCAGTTGCGATCGCGGTATAACCGGGAGGAATCTCATACAACTCTGTAGGGTCAAGAACTACAGGCTTATCCCCGTTCACCTCATTCCTTATAGGAACCTCAAACAAAGAAATTTCCCTCTCCCCATCACCCCTTTCCTCTCTTTCCTCTGCGACCTCAGCGCCTCTGCGGTTTATTCCCCCTAACTCCGCCAAGAATTCCTCAGCCGAAGAAAAACGCTTGGATCTTTGAGGAGCGATCGCACGCATCAGCAATTTTACCAATTCTCCATCCAAATTCTCACAACCTTTCACCTCACGAGGGTCGCGAGGTAATTTTTTCTTTGGAGGCTGGGGTTCATCAAAAGGGTAACAACCCGTCACGCATTCATAGAAAACAATACCCAAAGCATACAAATCCCGGTCTATTTTCTCAGCCAGAGTTAAACTCGAAGTCAATTTGCAGTCAGGAGGTAAGTAACGACGAGTTCCAGCAGAGATAACTATCTCATCACCATCAGACACCGCCACATTAAAATCAATAATTCGCACGCCCGTGTCCGTCACCAAGAGATTAGAAGGTTTAATATCTTGATGGCAAACCTTGTGCTCGTGCAAGTGAGACAAACCAACAGCAGTTTGTGCGACAATCTCAATAGATTGTTTTACAGAGATAGCTTTGGTTTCAATCAGATGTTGAACATCTTGACCTTGAACGTACTCAAAAACAATAAAAGGAGTATCATCCTTTAATTGACCAGCCCAAATCACCTCAACAATATGAGGGTGTTTTGGAACTTTTTGCAAAGTCTTGTACTCCTGTTGCAACCTCTCGTAAACTGAATACCGATCTTTGGTGACCAATTTCAAAACTCGTTCAACCTCCCCCAAAGTGTCAAAGACTTGGTAAGCAACACCAAAGCTACCCGGACGACCCAAGCGTTTTATAATTTGGTAACGCTCATCGATAAGTGTATTCGGGAGAAGGTTGGTGATATCAAGCCCATCCAAGGAAGATTCTTCCACAGGAACAGAGGAAATAGGGTTTGACACCAGAGAAGAGAATTCTTGCAGTGCTGTACCAGCATCAGGAAAGCGGTCTTGAGGTGCAAAAGCACAAAGCTTCTGCAACCATATATCCCAAGCAGGGGAGAGTTCGGAATTGCGTTCTGAGGGTTTGACAGGAAACAGAGCATTCTCTTCACTAATTTGATTCGCATCTTCAAAAGCTGCGACCCCTGTCAGCAAGGTGTAGAAAACCAGCCCAGCAGAGAAAAGATCCGATTGAATGCTTGCTTGGGAAGGGTCGTTTTGACATTCCACAGCTTGATAAACAGCGTACTCAGCCAAATCTTCTGCAATCTCATCAGCAATGGTACTTGTGTGACTCGGAACGCGAGCATAATCAAAACTCGTCAGGCTCGCTTGTTCGTCAGCAGCAATTAAAATACTGTCAGGAGTTATGTTGCGGTGAATCACCCCGTGTTTGTGGACGTGTTCCAAAGCACGGAGAACATCCCGGATAATAGAAATTTTCTGTTCTAGATTCAAACTGTGCTTTTTAAGGTGTTGGCTGAGAGCTTGTCCCGGTACATCATCAGTCACCAACACAATACCATCATCAGTCTGACTGATAAAACAATCTCGTACTGGTAATATATTAGGATGGCGAGGAATCTTGAAAACAGCTAAAAAAGCAGTGCCAATAAGCTTGTGTTGTGCTGCTCTTTCCACTGGTTCTAGCAAGGGGTCAACTTTGTAAACCCGCAAGCGTACAGTACAGTCAGCAGTACCTATCATTTGATTGACTGCACGGTATTCAGTATAGCGATCGTTTCCTCCCAATTTCTCCTCAACTTGCCAATGCAAATAACGATGGGGGGAAGTTTTTGGTTGAGATTTTCCCCGAATCGCTTTTTCCACATAGTTGACGTAGGGCTTGATAATCGTCAGCCGTTGGGGTGGAACGCAAGCAACGCTTTGAAAATAGTCAAGACAGCGTTTATCAAGATAAGTGACGTGGTCGCCATCTTTGTCGCCCTTATCAATGACTTCCACGTCGTCAGAAGTCATCAACACAGTCGCTTGGATGTGAACCCTGCTTAAATGCTGCTGTAGAGCGCGATTGGTGTCACAGATCGTGCTGCTGATAACTTTAGCGTGTTTTCTTAATTTCTTGAGAGGTGATGGGTAAGGCTGGTAATTCTCCGGATACCAATGACGGTCATAAATTTCAATACGCCCGCGCCAGTTCTTGATATCAACAACATAAACACAGTGAGGTGCCAGTATAATCAAGTCAATCTCAAAAATTTCCACACCTTGTTTAATTTCCAAGTTAGCAAAAATTTTGTAAGAATTAGGCAAATGACCGCGCAAGTAGTTTATCGCCATGCGTTCCGATTCATTTTCCGGTTCGCCAAAAGGAATGTATTCAGCTGGCATTAAAATGTCTCCATTGTATTTGATAAATGATCTCTTCGGGAATGTTTGGTAAGGTCTTGGCGATTGGAAATCGCGACTACACAGGCGAAACCCACCTGCATGGGTTTCTAAACCCTAATAGGTTATTTTAAATATCCTTCTAACTTCTTCAGCAAACCTTCTTGTTTCTTACGCGGAAGTCTTTCAAATAAAGTGATGATTTGACTTTCTGTATCCTGGTTTTGAATTTCTACACAGAGATTAATCATCTGTTCTAGAATTTGCTTTTGTTCTGGTTCTAGGATACCTTCGTGTTGACGTTTCTGCTGACGAATTTGTTTGTACAATTCATTAGCAGAGGTTAGTTTTTTTGATGCATTGGTATACTCTTCCAAGCGGGTAGACTGGGTTTCTAAATTATCCAACCATATTTTTGCAGCCTCTTTTTGCTGGTTTTCTATCTGCTGCTGAGTTCCATTTAGGTTGGTTAGCATGGAATCAAATACAGTTTGTACTGTGGGAGTCATGTTTTCCTTGTGCTGTCGCCATTGAAGCAATCTTTCTCTTTCTGCTTGACAAGCTGCAATAGTATCCAGTTTTTGAATGGTAGAGATTTGCAGCAGCTCGATCAGTAAGCTAACTTCCGCACAAATGGCTTGGTAGCGCTGTTCTTCTTGAGACTCCCGATAGTATGCTAATTTGGTTGCGAGTTCTCCCTGTAGTTTTTGAGCTTCTTTTAAAGTTTTGATAGTGGGGAGTTTTCTTTGAAGTTCGTCTAGTTGTCCTATGTAGCCCTGCTTTCTTTGCAGAAGCTGCTCTTGCCATTTTTGGAATTTGGGTCGAAAGCGTTCTATATTATGTAAGTTGGCTTGTCCGTCAGCAAGTGTTGCTAGAGTGCGATCGCAAGCTGCAATGGATTGGCTTTGTTGGTACAGGTTTTCCCAATGGCGAAGGTGTTCTAGATCTTCTAAGACTAAATTGATTTGAGTTTGAAGTTGTTGATAGGTGGGATATTCTGTAGAGTCTTTAAAGACAAAATCTAACTTGGCGTACTCCTCTCGCAGTTGATTTATTTGTTGGGAGGTTTCTAATTGAGACAGGCGATCGCGCAAATTTTGGAGATTGTTTTTGTACTCTATTGCTTTATCTCTAAACTGCTTGAGGAGTTTATTGATTTCTTGAGTAAATTGTTCTGGAGAGTTTAGGTTGTTCTGTAAAATTGCAATCGCCTCAAGAGCTTCCTCACATAGAGAAATTGTATTTGTCTTGGCGATCGTATACTGGCGGATAGACTCCAGTGTTTTGCGATCTTGCTGTTTTTTCTGCCACTCTTCATATTGGCGTTCAAGATTTCTCGATGCTTCTTCAAAATTGTTGTGCAAGCCGGAAAACTGCTCGTTTCGGAATACGATATCTCGGAGTTTTTGAAGTATTTTTTTTAATTCATTGTACTTTGACTCTTGCTGAATTGGTTGTTGACAATCTTCAAAAACTTGAGAGAATTTATGAGAAATCACTGTGTATCCCTCAGACTTTAATTGCTCGAGTACTTGTTGTTCTTCTAAAGAGACAAATCCAGCCAAAAATGAAAAACTTAATTGAGTTAATTCTTGGTATGCTTTGAAAGCATCAAACAAATCTTGGTTGTTTGTTATATTTTGTAAATATTGCCTTCCATCGTCAAGGAGATTGTGAATTCTCTCTGCTGATTGTTCTTCATTTTGTCGTTCTAGAACTATACGATTGAGACGTTCTAAAAGATTATTTAATCTTTGCCGACTTTCATCATTGAAGCGGTTTAGCTGACGATTAATACTCTGGCTTAGATGCATGGCTTCAATAAGTGACAGACTTGAAGTAAATCGATCTTCCCAAGCAGCAATTTGTGTGAAAAGTTCGTTCTGTTTCTCTTCTAAAGATTGAATAATGTTTCTGTATGTGCTTGTTTCTCTAACAGATGGAACGCTAATAACCAAACTTTCAATTTGATTCTGTATATCAACATACTCATTTTGAGTCGCTAAAGTACTTAAGCTCCTGTAAAGATTTTCTATTCTTTCAAGGTAATTGTTAACTTTTGCTTGCTCTTCTATTTCTGCTAACCTGATATCAGAAGCTTGGATTGCACTTTGTAAAGTTTCTAAAAATCGAATTGGTAAGCTAGAAACTAATCTTATTCGCTCCAATAATCTCTGGATGTTCGCTTTATAAGCACCACATTCAGCTTGCGTATTTAAGGACTGAGAACGGGCTTTTTCTACTTCCAGAAATTGTCCTATTTTCTCGATCGCCGCTTGCATGGCTTCTCCATGCTTTGTTGTCTGCTGTGCTGTAGGACAGATAGATAAGTTATCCTCAGCAATTACCGATAATGGCTCTTGCAATTGAGAACAGATGAGTAATAAAGTCTCAATATCTGTTTGTGTAAAATTATTTATTTGTAGTAAATTATCTACCTCTACAACAGGTTCCATCAGTTGTTCGAGTCGTGCTACTCCCTTCCTCAATTTATCTTGCGTAGTCTTCAGTTCGGAAACTTTTGTAGGATCTGATGGGTTAGAAAGATAATTTTCAATGTCTTGAATAAATTGCCGTGCTTGTTCCCAATTGATAGAATTGGGTACTTCCGGATAAGCAACAGGTAGGCGACGAATTAGATAAGTTCTGCCATTTTTAATCCAGATGTTAACAAAATCTTTAGGCTTATCAAAAACATTTGTTGATGCCCAATTTTTTAAGGGTTCTGTACGAATTTGAACCATTTCTGATTTTTTTTGTGGAATCCCAAAACCACCTTTGAGGGAGACTTCTGCACGGTGATAAGCCAGCCAAGCAGTAAATAGAATTGTAAAGGTATACTCGTTGTAGCCGTAGGGGGGACGCGATAAAGTTTCCCAAATTTTGACAATCTCAACAGAATTTTCAGTTTTGTCCCCTAAATCTGTTATTTCTGAAATTTTGTCCCAAGCAACCCTAATATTGCGATGTGATGGAACGACAACAGAATACTTTTGAGACGTGGCTTTTAAGAGTCGCCAAGAATTTACAAAAACTGGATTGACTACATTTTCGTAACTTTTTCTTGGAAAGGCTTGAGGACGCAAGTCATTTTCTAGCAGGCGCTTAGATACAAAGCTAATAACTTCCGAGCCTGCAGAACTCTTCAATGCCATTTTATCTACCTTGTCAACCGGGGGAACAAAAGGATACTGTTCCTGAAGTACGGCGCTAACAATAGGAGAAAGGTAATTGCGATCGCTGGTAGGAATTTTGTCTTCAATGTAACAGTGATAAGTCGAGGATTTGAAGATCTCTGAGGTGGTATCGAGGATTTGCTTTTGGTATTGCTGCTTGAGTTGAGACACTGCGGCTCCAAAATCCTGAACTGATTTTTTCTCAAGCACTGAGTTTTCCTGTAGCAGTCGCGCCAGTTTCTCTATAGGTTGAGAGGAGATCGCAACGACAACTTGACCTTTAACTGGGGAATGTTCTAACACTTGAGACACTTCTCTCCTGAGGGCTAGCAACTCCTCAGCAGATTCACCAATGACATAAGCGACAATACCAGATGTATCTATAGATTTTACAGTTTGTTTGCCAGATAGAGTTTGTTTGAGTTTGGTGACAGTAAAAACCTTATTTTGGAAACACCAATCTTCACTACACAGACGATTTGACTCAATAAACCGAGTGGGTGTGGTATCGCCACCAAGATCTCGGTCGATATATAACTGACAGTGTCTTGCTACCGATTCGAGCGTAGCAGATTTATTAGCTGTTTCTTCTTTAATGCGTCTTCTTAACTCATCAATACCAAACCCACCAGAATAAAAACAATAGGTATTGTCTGCTTCATTTAGAAAAATAACTTCTCGGATTTGACAAAGCTTATCTAACGCCAATTTAACTGTTGTAGCAGACAATCCTGTCAGCAAGCTTAAAATGTCTTCATGCCTTTCCCGATCCAATTTGGTCAACTTTCCACGACTGGCATAGAATAGCAGCAAAGCTTTTAAGACCAACATCTCATTGCGATCGGCATCAGCAGATGCTTTGACCTTAGTAGCAGAGTTATTATAATTTGAATACAGTGAGGAATATTCTGAATTAGCCTCGGGATTAGCGAAGTTGCTTTCAAAAGCATCAACCAAAGCCACAGGATAGATAAGATTGAGACTACTGTTGTTTTCTACAGTTTGTTCTTGAATAAATCTTTTTACATCTTCTTGAACAAACTGGATCGCAGTACGCCCTTGAGTAAAGTCTAAGTTACACAGCAAATAAGAAGTAAGGGGATGCAGTGGGTAGCAACCAACAGTGATATTCTGGAAAAACTGCGTGTCTGTCCAGTTGCGGTTTTGATAGTAGTTAGCAGTACGCTTTTGGAAAATCGTTGTATTAGTAGCCAGTAATGTACTGCGCCACTTGCTGAGAAATTCTTGCCATGCTGCTGTTTTTTCTTCCTGTTTCAGCAAACTATTTAAAACCAATTCCAAACTTGCTGCAGGTTCGTAAGTGCTGGGAAGCAGTTCCAATCGGGAAACCAATCTGTTGTAATCCTCAACATTTTTTAATGGAGTGACTCTTCCCGGTCTTCTTTGGGTTAAACTGAGGAGAGCAATTTTTCCTTTGAATCTTTCACAGATATTGGTAATATTTTGAAGTGCAGTACTACCAGCCCGAACAGGATCGCTAGCCCACATTTGCAAGTAATTATAAAGTTCATCAAATAGAATTAAAATTCCTTGGTAGCGAGGATTTACACCCATGCAAAAGTTGGTAATTAAATCCGCAAGAATTGCTTCTATGTCAACGTTTGTCTCAAAATCTAGTGGTATACCCGTTCTTGTCAGCTTGCGGCTAATTTCTTTGACAAGAGAAATCACTTCATAGTTATCATCTCTAAGAAGCTGTATAATGCTATCAATATCACCCTCTGGATTGCCTAATTCAGAAAGATATTCCTCTGCTTCTTGACGCTGCTCAGGAGTTAAGTTTTCCAGATACTCAAGAGGAAGGCGACAAACTTGCTGACCTAAAGAACTTACAATTTCTTCTGCTTCTAAAGTTTTTTTCACAGCTTTTAGAAAGTGCTTGTGTAGGTCTATAGGTTTGTCACCACTAAGACAAATTACCAAATTTCTCCCACGTTTTTTATATTGTTTTAAATCTTCTAAAATCGGGCTGCTTGCAGAAGTGGCGTATTCAATCTGCTGCAAAACACCCCGCACCTCTTCACTGTCATAGGGTTTTTGAAAAAAGTTAGCAACTGCTAGAGCAAAGTGAGATTTTCCCTTCCCATAATCCTGCACCATTAAGTGAACATTTGGCTCGCTTGGACTGTGAAAGCTATTCCTTAAAGCTCTCAACACACCCACTGTAGAGGAATTTATTTTTTTGGGGTCGGATTCATAGTTAAATACAAAACCCTGACACAGACGCAGATTTTTGTCCTTATCCTCCATAAGCTCAAAAGTGACAGCATTGGCGACAAGGGCGGTTTCATTGATTTTTACAAGTTGGTTGAGGAGCATAGAAAATGGGAGGTTGAGAATAGAGTTAGAGATGAGTCGCTGGCTTTCTTCTTTGCATTTTTGCAACGATTGTCTGAGACATAGCAATCCTAAATTATTTGTAAAAAATTTGAATCGCTATTAGCCATTAGCCATTAGTTTTATATTTCAGTTAGGACTGCCATATATCTCAAATATGCAACATACGGCTATCATCCCAGTTAGAAGGTGTTAACTGACTGGGTAATAAGATCCATAAGATGCTTTGTAAATGTCTTGTATAGAAAAGGTTTTGCCAGAATAGAGTGATTGGGCTGTTCGATCGCACGTGCAGATAGGTAATCAGACAATCTAAGTCTTTAAGAAGCACGACGGGCTTGGAAGTATTGGCACACATAGCTTTGATTGCATCAAGTTCTCTCTCCAGCCAAAGATGCAACGTGAGGAAAGGCTTACTAGTATCAATACGGTTAAGCAGATGATCGCGGTAACTAATTAGATCGGCATTTTCACGGTAAACCAATCGTCTGAGTTCTGAGTCGTTAGGGGTGTCCCATATAAGTAAGTGAGGGCGATCGCTTGGTTGCGCCTCTCGCAATTTTAAATCGTCAACTGGCATATGCTTTTTCCAACAACCATAGGAAGCCAGACCAACTGTGAGATAAAAAACTGTAGAGGCGCAGAGCCCGCAGAGAGAGTGGGAATCGAAGCATGAGTATACAAAGACTGTTAATATGTATAAATTATATCTTTAAAAAAAGAAATTGCCATCCGACTTGAGAAAATGTAACTTACAGTACGCTCCTGCTCAAATTGCTTAAATGCCTATCCCCTATCTCCCCTCAACCTCAGAGGAGACCACTCACCGCAAAGGACTTGATTGAACCCTGCGTAGCGCCCTCTTTATTTGTGTAGCTGCAATTTCCAATCGTCGGCGTTTTTTCCCTCATTGGGATGTTCCCTATAGATTCCGAATATCTGTTGCTTTTAATACTTATTTGTAACTCTTATGATTGATTCGCTTCTAACCAATTCAATAAATCCTCAAGAACTGTAAAATCTAACAAAGCCTCAGCAAGTGTTTCTAATTGTGTTGTTGAGAGGGTTTGAATTCTTTGCTTGAGAAATTCTGGTAACGTTCCTACCCGTCTTTGCAGTAACCGTAGTATTAGTAACTGTTCGCCTTCGAGCTTTCCTTCCAATCTGCCTTCAAGCTTGCCTTTCAATCTGCCTTCGAGCTTTCCTTCCTGTTTTCCCCGCTCATAACCAATACGCTCGCCTGTAGTAATGTAACTCATTCTCCGCTCCTGTTCAAACTGCTTAAATTCCTGCCAAAACTCTGCTTCCAATCCTGTTAGTAAAATCGGAATCCACATGGAATATAGATTCCGAATATCTGTTGCTTTCAATGCTTATTTGTGGCTCTTATGATTGATTCGCTTCTAACCAATTCAATAAATCCTCAAGAACTGTAAAATCTAACAAAGCCTCAGCAAGTGTTTCTAATTGTGTTGTTGAGAGGGTTTGAATCCTTTGCTTGAGAAATTCTGGTAACGTTCCTACCCGTCTTTGCAGTAACCGTAGTATCAGTAACTGTTCGCCTTCAAGCTTTCCTTCAAGCTTTCCTTCCAATCTGCCTTCAAGCTTTCCTTCCAATCTGCCTTCAAGCTTTCCTTCCAATCTGCCTTCGAGCTTTCCTTCCTGTTTTCCCCGCTCATAACCAATACGCTCGCCTGTAGTAATGTAACTCATTCTCCGCTCCTGTTCAAACTGCTTAAATTCCTGCCAAAACTCTGCTTCCAATCCTGTTGGTAATATCATAATCCAATCGATAAATCGATATAGGTTACGAATATCCCTCTCTTTCAATCCTAAGTCATACAATCGGCGAATTAAGCCGAATTTCCAAGTTTTCCGTTCTCCTGGTTGTTTACTTGTCTGTTGCATCTTTAAATGTGCCATGACTACGGTTGCAAATGGGTTATCGCTGGCTTCTAATTCTGTCCAACGGTTTTGGTAATCGAGAAGCTTGACAATTCCAAATTCAAAGTTCAATCTTGTATCGGGATAGTTATAGCTAAGTACTTATGGATAAATATTTATATATTTTGTCAAGCAGCTAAAATCGCTGTAATCCAGCACTGTTGCCTGTTTCCCGTTCAGACTTCCTTCTCCCGATTAGATAATTTATTTTGCATGACTACTTATATTGATTTGGTCGCCATTTCGTATCTGCATCGCACAAAATTGCCAAACTGATGGCAGGTTTGGCAAATCGGTCAAAAATTCGCAGGTTGTAAGAAAACATCCTTTGAGCAAAGTTATCTTCTGATTTGGCCTGAACTTCTACGTGTATCAACAGCCAAATTTCTTGTCCTTGAAGTTGCCAGACTTTGACTAATTTATCTGCGTATCGCCTGCCTTGTTCCGCCTCCGATTTGCTGGAATTCCTTATCCAGAAATTCGTGGGGACGTTCCCAGTCAATCAATGCTGCTGTTTCAGGAAAGAAAAATTGTATGGCTTGGGGAAAATAGGCTTCTAACACTTCTTTCCACGGTGAATCATTATCGGATCTTTCTCGTTCGGAGGTCATAAGGTGGTGATGTAATAGTACATAAATTCTCAGCATATATTCTGAGAAAGTATACCATTTCATCAAATAATTGCTACATGAGGAGTAGAGAAATTATCTTATGTCCGGGTAACTAGTTACAAAAAATACCTCACTCGCGTTGCGATCGCAATAGCGTTTTTTGCTGCAATCAAATACAACACTATCAATGTAGGGACGAACAACCGTTCACCTTCCAAGGCATATTGCTTGTACCAATTTTGTATGGAGATGAGCCGAATTAAATATAGATGCGATCGCGTAGCACTGATTGAGACACTCCTGGAATGCTTCAGTTTTGGGAATACTAGCAATAGTGTAGAGGTAAAAATGCAATGTCAGTCAATCAGCCCGAACATAATGATGCCGTGTTGGGTGGAGAAGTTCCACATCTGATTAATAGTGCTGTTTTAGGTGGAATTGAAGGGGTAAAAAAGCGTTTGGCAAGTTCATCTGAAGAAACCCGAATAGCAGCACTTACCGATGCTTTACAATATGAGGAAGTTGGTTTAGATTTGGTTATTCGAGCTTTAGAAGATAAAGTACAATCCACACAAAAAGCTGCTTATCTTCTATTACGAAACAAGAAAGATCCAAAGATTATTCGAGCTTTACAAGGATTAAATTATTGGTCATGGATGGAGTGTCTGACGACTCTTAAATATCATGTTTATATGAGTTCTCTTCCCATGACTCCAGATGGCAAAAAAATTATTTTTGGCGGAATTGGAGCAATACATATTTGGAACTGGGAGGAGAATACGATGCAAAGACAGATTTTGCAAGGTCATTCAGATGAAGTTAATTTTTTTGATTTTAGTTCAGATAGGCAAATAATTATAGGTGGTAGTTGGGGAGACGCTCGCATCAAGGTTTGGAATTGGCAAACAGGAGAAATTTTGTGTTCTCCTATGAAAGAATACTCATTAGGTATTCATTCTATGGCTGTGTGCTCGGATGAAGATACAGTTATTGTTGGTTGTATGAAGGAAGGTTTCATTAAAGTATGGAATTGGAAAATTAATAAAATTATACGTGTTATAGACGCTTATTCAAAGGGTCAAGTTCAGGTTTATATAAGTCCGGATAAAAAACAATTAGTAAGTGCTGGTGAGACTAGTATCAAAATATGGAATTGGCGAACCAGCGAGCTATTCTATATCCTAGAAACGCAACAAAGAATTGAGAATTCAGCTATTAATTTTGAAAAAAATATTATTGCCGTCAGACATTCTAACAAAATTAAAATCTTTGATTTACAAACAAAAAAACTTCAATTAACTCTTCAAGTGCAGAAGGAAACATTTTCTCTAGCTCTCAGTCAAGATGGAAATACTCTTATTGCAGGTGGGAGAGGGCAAATTCAAATTTGGAGTTTACAAACTGGTAAACTTTTGCATACCCTATATGGGCATTGTGACTACATTCAATGCGTTACTGCTGATAATAACCAACAAATCATTGTTAGCAACGGTCATATAGACGGTATTAAAGTATGGGGTGTTAGGTAATTTTTCTAGAACGGTTAGTTTAAATTAACCTTCGGTATATGCTTTTTCCAACAAAGTTAAGGGATCGGTCCAACGGCGAATTATCTGGGCTGGGGAGACAGTACGCCTCTGTTCGACGATCGCCAAAGTTTCTAACTGATTGAGACACTCCTGCAATGCTTCAGTTTCTATAGCAAGAACGGGAGCCAATCCCATTTTTTGCTGTAGGATGTCGTCGGTTAGAACAGAGGTTGTATCGCCAAAATCCCGTTCCCATAGTTTGGCTAGAAAGTATCCAATTAGGTAGGGATTGGGTAAAGTGGCATTTTGATTGGAATATTTATCTTCTTGAACAGTGAGAAACTTACAGGATGCTAAAGCTTGGTTTTCGGTATAGGCTCGCAAAATATATTTTATTCTTGTTGAAATAATCTTGCTTTCTTCTTCAAAGATAGATGTAAAATGATGCAGCAATTCATCAACGGTAAATGTATTGTACTGAGGGAGAAAGCTAAAGATGAAATAACACCATCCGCCCCAATCCGCAGGATTCTTTGGTGGTTTTTGCAGTCCTTTGTCACCAAAGCTGAGATAAAAGTGCATCAACCAGCTGGTAATGTATGATTCAAAGTAACGGTCCAGACGCCAAACAATTTCCCCTTCAGGACTGGGACGGTTCTCCTGAACTAAACCCGCACGACTTGCCCAACTTTTGATTCTTCCAACTTTAGCATTCCCCAAGCTCGTTCTGTTCATCAAGTTTTCCAAGCTATCGTTTAAGCCTTTTTCTTCTGTAGCTGCTTGGAGTATTCTGGCAACTTCTTCTTTTTTTAGGGAAAAATTACCGTTGAAATGCAGTTGTAATTTAGCCATAGATGTTTTTAGAGGGTACAACAAGCTGATTTCTTAATTTAAAATTTATACCTTAATAGTCATTGTCAGCTACACAAATTCCTTTACATTTAATCCCGTTTGTAGCTGTGCGCTGACAATGAGGACATAAAACTTTTTCGTTTTCTGTTTCTCGATCTATCTTGACATTAGTGCTTGCGTGTAATTTGTCTTTCTCGGTCTGGTTTTTTACAGTCATAGGGATGGAAGGATTTTTTGCTGTTTATATTTTATAAGTCAGTGAGAAGCAATGGCTCGGATCGCAAAGGGCTCGACTTAAGAATTTCCAGAAATAAATTCTCCATTTTGTGGGACGGCGTTCTGTATGAAGCAAGATCGGAGTCAAAACAAATCTCACCTCAAATTCCTCTCCTACAAAGAGCTAGGGTGGTGTACACAAGTCTTCTAAAGTGTATTCTTGCGGTTTCGATCCCCCCTAACCCCCCTTAAAAAAGGGGGGAACTTCATTCCAATTCTCCTTTTTGACAATGCTTCATCATCTGTGTACGCCGTATCCTACAAAGAGAGGGGCTTCAAAAGCGCGATTGTAACGTTGCTTTTCCAATTGGGGTATGCTCTGTTTGGTGGGTTAATGTCTTTAACAAGAGCCATAGGTGTAAAGAACTTTGGAAAAGTCTAAGCGTTTGAGCGCTGTATGCTGAATAAAAAAGTTACCGACTCCTCCATCTCCCCACTTAATTGAGTTACTCTCGTCAGTATCCATTTGCAATAGCAGAAAATCGTAAGCTTCCCCGTCTAGAAAATACTCGCGATCGTCATTCTGTACAAATTTTGGATATCCATCTATACGGTGTCCTTTTACAGATTGCCAATATTTTTCTTCATACTCCTCTAAGAAATCATCTGCTAGTTCTTCGAGAGAATTCTCCATTTGTTCGCTGAGTTCGCTCTGTTGAAAGATGGGGAAATAGCTTTTCATTAAGGATTTAAAACGATAATCTAAACCACCAATCGGGCTGGAATTGACGGCGAAATTTAAAGCCAAACATCCTGACAGTGGTAGACCTACAGGTGTGGGTAAAAAGTCAAAATTATCTAGCAGATTGTCAATATTCATGTCCGGTTCGGGAAAGTAAAGAACTCGAAAAGTGCTTTGTTCTAATTGTGGATTCTTTTCCAGACCAAATGCTGTCCGACTTGTGGCTTCAATATAAAACTGAAGAATTCCATTTTCTGGTAAATCTTCTAAAGAAGGAGTTTCGGCAAAATTTATTTGTGCTAAAAGGCTAAGGGGAGTACCATCTGGGGCTGTGGGGTAAGGAGTCTGCTTGGGAAAATAAGGAAAACCGCCAAACTTACTTTGCCAAGGGGTTGTTTCTGATGTTGGATATGGCAAAATTTCTAAATATGGTTTTGTAATTGCGATCGCAAACTCATCCAGACGTTCTGTTAATTCTAAGAACATCTTATGCAACTCATCTGGAGTAAAATCCTCGTTATCTTCGTCAGAGGGTACAGACTCGGTATCATACCAACCCTGTGTGAGTAATTCTTGAATGCTTTTTTCAAAAAAAGCTTCTGCTTCTGCTTCAGAGGAAAATTCATGACGCTGTCTGTAATGTGTAACAGAACAGCCTTCTAAGTGAATAGAAGTTCTGAGTGAATTTAATCGAAATATTTTATTACGTGTCACGAGCGTTAACCTCAGATGCGATCGGTACAAGCGGAAGCAGAAAAAGCTAATTGCTAATTGCTAATGGCTAATAGTTAATGGTCAATCAGCAATTAGCCATTAGCAGTCTTCACTCTTATTCTTATATTTCATTTAGGACTGCTATAAAATGGTAAAATCGTTTGGCTAACTTCCGCTATTGTCCGAAAATAATGTCTTTATTTTAAAGCAGGTGTCTATCTATATCCTTTGGCAGTACATAGTTACAGATTGGACATCTCCAGAAATGATGTAAGGGCGAACGGTCGTTTGCCCCTACCAAGGGTTTCAAGGAACGCATAATTAATGTTCCCTCCTATATCTATTCTTGCTCCCCTGCCAACGATACTTACAAAGCCACTTTCAGATCGGTCTTTAAGAGATTCACGAGCAGTCATCGATCGAATCTTTTGCCGCTCAACTCTGAAACAACGGTAAATTAAGGGTTGGGATAATTAGATCGATAAAGCTTTACAGCGTGTTTGGATTTGCACGTATCTCGGCTGGCATCTAATTAAGCTAACTTTTGTACCTGTAATTCCTTCGGCTCCTTGAAAAGCTTGCTGAAGTTTGGCATTATCTAGGAAATCTAAAGATAAATCATTAAACTAATAAAATAAATAAATGACAAGAAAAGAATTTACAGGGCTAAAAACAGAAGTTTATGAGCATCCATTTGACCGGAAAGCGTTGGTGTCGTTAGAAAGAACCCCAGTGCTACCCCTGTTGCTTAAAAAAGTCAACGAGTATGGCATTGACAAGTTACTGTGGTTACAAATAATTGGTAATGATTTTAAAGTCACTACGAGTAATTTTCTCCACCTCAATGATGCTTTTGTTGAAGCTTGCAAAATCTTGGATATTGCTCCAATCCCAGAACTGTACCTCCAGCGTGGAACGGGATACATTAAAGCTTATGCAGTAGGGGTGAACAAGCCAGTAGTCGGTATCAATCTCGAAGGAATGGAATGGCTTTCCCACGATGAACTACTCTTTCTATTTGGGCATCAACTTGCTCTTATAAAAGGAAAATATTTAGCATATCAGCAATTGGCTCACGTCATGCCCGTTGTCAAAAACTTGATTAGCAGTACAACACTTGGTATGGGCGGAATAGCAGCAAACGGTGTAGAAATTGCGTTATACAACTGGATAGTTATGGCAAGATTTACTGCCGATCGCGCTGGTTTATTAGCTTGTCAGGATGTGGATGTTGCTATTACTGCCTTGATGAAATTAGGCGGCTTACCAAATGAATATTTAAATAAGGATACGATCGACGATTTTGTCATGCAAGCTCGTTCTTTTACAGTTAGCAATCTTGATGGTTTAGGTCAACTGACTAAGACGTTTAGCTTTATGGAATATCAATTACCGTGGACAGTAATGCGAGCATCTGAACTTTTGAAGTGGGTTGATTCAGGCGACTATCAAAATTTGATAGATGGAAAAGAGTTAAGCACGCAACAAATTGAAACTCAGGAAGACAATGAGGATTGGGATTTTCTAGCTGATTGGAACAAAATTGACCAACTTTAGGTGGCGTGGATGTCCTTTCCCAATCGAAAAGCTAAAATCTACGCATGGTATAAGTTTATCCAAGAAAGTTGGAAAATCGACTCATACCAAATCCGTTTCTCCAACCCGTTTTACCCTAACGATGTTCGTAATCGAGGCTATACAAACAAAGTCCACCTGCGCGGACTTACAGCAGATTTCAACTTGGTGAGGTACAAAAATTCCTCCCCTCTGTCACCCCTTGGTAAGGCTACATTGGTGTACAGATTTCTAGACAAAAGATGAAACATCGTGAAAAGGGAGAATTGGAATGAAGTTCCCCCCTTTTTTAAGGGGGGTTAGGGGGGATCTAAACCACTTTTAATGCACTTTAGAAAACTTGGTACACCACCGTAGCTTGGTAAGGGGGGATGAAAGGGTGTACCTCATTCACATGCAAAGCGCTGTAATAACCCCCTTTTGTCATTCTAGAGAGAGAATAATTGAAGCGAATAGCATTCGCTGCTATACAAGCAAAGTCCGCCTAAGCGCAAAGCGCACGCTACGCGAATGCGGACTAATATAAAAATGGGGTTTCAAATTTTCTTTGACAAAAGTGATAAAAGCCACATAGGTGGATTTTGTTTATGTAGCCCCAAAATTCTATTCTGAGGGCAATTGCAAATTTGGGATGTTCTCCATAATTGTAACCGCAGAAACTGCTCCTATCGGAAGATTATAGCGATCGCTTTTCAACACCACAAAACAAGGGTCATTAGTTTTGCACTTACAGTTTTTTCCTGAGTTCCAATTAGGAGGGAAGGTTTTCCAATATTTCTAAAATCAGATTGTGGTTGGCAGCGATAAGCCGGGTACGGCTTGCGCTAAGAGCGAACGCGCTTATTGTACTTCGCACAATTTTAAATCAGCTATCAACATATGCTTTTTCCAACAAAGCTAAGGGGTCAGTCCAACGGCGAATTATCTGGGCTGGGGAGACAGTACGTCTTTGTTCGACGATCGCCAAGGTTTCTAATTGATTGAGACACTCCTGCAATGCTTCAGTTTCTATAGCAAGAACGGGGGCTAATCCCATTTTTTGCTGTAGGATGTCGTCGGTTAGAACAGAGGTTGTATCGCCAAAATCCCGTTCCCATAGTTTGGCTAGAAAGTATCCAATTAGGTAGGGATTGGGTAAAGTGGCATTTCTAGTAGTATATGTATCTTCTTCTAATGTTAGAAATTTGCAATACTTTAGAGGCGATTCTTCCTTTGTGTTTTTGTTAGGTGATAGTGCATATGCTTTCAAAAGAATCGTAAAATTTTCCATGAGTCTTTTTTCAGATTCCTGCTCAAAAATAACAGCGCTACTTTGTACTAATTCATTTAACCTAAAAGTAGGATGTTCGGGTAAAAAGCTATAAATTAAATAAGACCAACCACCCCAATCAGAAGGACTTTCGGGTAATTTTGCTAGTCCTTTATCACCAAAACTGAGGTAGAAGTGCATCAACCAATCTGTGATAGTTGATTTTAGATAAGGGTCTTTTTCAAGCACAATCTTTCCTTCAGGGCTAAGGTAGTTGTCACGAACTAACCCCGCCCTCATCGCCCAACTTTTCATCGGAGCAACTTTCTTATTTCCCAGACTTGTCCGCTCCATAAGGTTTTCTATAGTGTCTTTTAAACCTTGTTCCTCAGCTGCGGCTCGAAGGATTTTAAGCAGGTCTTCTTTCTTAAGAGCAAATGTAGTGTGAAAGCTAAGTTGTAACCTAGGCATGAATGTTATGTGGTAGAGAATATAAATAGTATCTAGAGTTAATTAAGCCCTTACTTAGGATGCCCAAAAAATTCCAAAGTAATACATTAAAACAGATTAAGTTTTTGATGTTCAACTTTAACTCTCATGGCTCTCGTCTCAGATGTTTGTAGTTGTAATCTTCGTAGTAGTCAATCGTCCCAAACAACTCCAACACCTTAGACTGTTTGCGACGCTGTACATATTCGCGTAAGGCAACTTCGACAACATCACGTTCCGTTTGTTGATTGGCAAGGGCTAGGGCGTCTTGGATTAATGCTTTGTCTATTTGAATTTTGATTGCCATCCACTTATTTTTTGGGCGCACTACTATGTAACTAAGATTTTACATAAACCTTGCTTTAAAAACACATAGATTGACGGATTAGATGAACGGCGGACGACAGGATTTCAGCCGCCTGTTCGATTTCTACACTCTTTGTAAATTTGCCAATCCCGATCCTTAGCGCTCCTTCAATAAAGTTGGAGGGTAAGCCCAAGGCTTGCAAAACATGAGAAGGTGTTTCTACACCTGATGAGCAAGCAGCACCCGTAGAAATAGCTAGCTGATGCCGAACTCTAGCAATAACTGCACTGTTGGGAACATCAGGTATGGAAATATGGAGATTTCCTGATAACCGAGAGGATAAATCGCCGTTAACCGTTAAATTGGGAATTTTCTCTAGCAGTAATTTTTGTAATCTATCTCTTTTGATTGCGATCGCTTGCTCATCTTCTTCCATTTCCAACTGACGCAGGCGACAAGCTTCTCCCAAGCCAACAATACCGGGAACATTGAGAGTTCCAGAACGCAAGCCCTTCTGATGACCACCGCCAAATAATATTGGCTGTAGATGATACCCTTTACGGATAACTAGAGCACCAGAACCTTTGGGACCATAGAGTTTATGAGTGGAGATTGCTAGATAAGTAATTCCCCACTCTTCAAAATTGATAGGAATTTTGCCTACAGCCTGGGAAGCATCGCATAGAAAAGGGATGCCATACTTTTGAGCAATTTGCCCAACAGCTTGAATGGGGTAAACATTTCCAATTTCGTTATTTGCTGCCATAACGCAAAGTAACGATAGCCCTGATGCACAAACTTGCTCAAGATATTCCAAGTCAAGCCTGCCTTTGGAATCAACTTTCAAGTAAACAATCTCAACAAGTCCTTGTTTAGCCAAAGCGTGGCAAGTGTCCAAAACTGCTTTATGTTCAATAGGTAGAACAGCAATTCGTTGCTTTTTGTTCGTTTGAGAAAGCAGACTGCCTTGAAGAACTATATTTATGCTTTCAGTTGCCCCAGAAGTAAAAATGACTTGCTTTGGCGATGCGCCGACTAGTTCAGCAACTTGAAAAGCAGATTTAGAAACTGCTCGTTCTGCCTCATCCCCATATTCATGGTCTATGCTGCTAGCATTACCAAATGCTGTGGTCATGTAATGCAATATCAATTGTGCGGCTCTGGAGTCTACAGGAGTCGTTGCATGATAATCTAAGTATATAATGTTATCTTTTCGAGTCACTGGACATTAATATAAATTACTTTTCAAAATTTCTTACAAGTAAAAGCAACTAGTTATCCCTATGATTTAGTGAAAAGTTTAACCAGAAAGATATTCTAAAAACTCGGCTATTGCAGCATTTCTTATTCTTCTTGCCCGCTTTTCACCGACATAACGCATTCTATTTTGTATATCTTCTTCTGAAATATCTAAAACGTCTTGAATTGTTAATAAATTATGCTCTTTCAATTTAGTTTTTAGCCACTCACTTAAATCTAGAATCTCAATAGATTGATGGAGTTGATTATACAGTATTGTTTTTAAATCTGAATCAGATTCTGGCTCTATGCCACCAATAGACAAATTCTGAAATAAAGGATTTTTCATCCCATATTCTGTAAATCTTTGAAGTTTAAGATTATGGGCTAAACTTATCCCTACATTACTTGGAGTTACTTCATGAGATAACACACATCCAAACTTTAGTTCATAACGAGTTCCAAGCTCGGAATTAGTGCCACGAACAGCCTCTCCATTTTTTCTGATAATTCCTGTATATTCAAGTAGCCTTAAAGCTTCTTTTACCGTTTCTGGAACATCTCTATGAATCCAAAAATAGCACGTAGATTCATTATACTCAGAGCGCGTTTCATTTTTCTTTCTAGTAGCAAGTAATACCTCATCTTCGATAAAGTTTCTACCCCAGTCTACTAAATTTTTATGCCCTTTGTACTTATCGCCTAGTCCAGTATGCTCAGTCCATATATCTGTTCGATAAAAACTTTTAATGACTTCATTAACATCTCTTGACTTCATTTTTGGGCACTTTTCAACTGTTTTCAATAACATTCTAGGGTTTCCACATGCTGAATACACAAGAACATTAAAATTTTGCATATTTTCATTTATGGATTTCTTAACATTTTCATCTGCTTGTTTCAATACAATCTCTTTCATACTAGATAAATATTCATCGCTTAAAATATCCCGTTCTATTCTTAAGTAAGTCGCATCATGAGACATTTCAAATGTATTACCATAGGATGTTACACCAGGATATACCGCTGCTTTACAGCTAATGTATGGAGATCTCAAATCTCTAAAAAGCGTAAAAAACTGTCTTTGTTGTTCAGGTCTAAAAATATGTACAGCCTCATCAAATAAAAAACATATCCTCTTGATATTTGTCTCTTCACAAATTTCCTCTATAGCATCCTTAAAATGTACTAAGTCTGGAATTTGCTCTGGAGACACAGCTTTTTCAAAACCTTTTCTATACGAATCTTCATATGCTTTGGAAAGCTTACTAAATTTCTGTTCAAGGCTTTCGGGATCTATATCTTTATTAGACAGTAAAGCAGTAGCTGGACTTGCTCCTATAAGTAGTCCTTTTTTACGTAAAACTCGTATTAGTTTATAGCAAATAGACGCTAGCATCCAATGCTTAAACTGTTCTGGATCATTACTATGAATCAGTGAACTCGCAACAAAAGTTACGTATACTGGTAGAACTCTATTGACCACAAAAGTGGAATCTAACTCAAATTCTGCCATACGCACGAGAAATGATTTACCTGTCCCACGACTTCCCTCAAGGATTACAGAATCTGATGTTTTTAGAGCGTCAATTATTTCTCTATCTTGTTTTGTAGATACAAATAATTCCTGAATTTTATCAAGTTGTATTGACTCAGTTCTAAAATAAAATTCACTCATAGTTGACTCCTAAACTGAACCACCTAAAATTCTTCGTATTTCCTCTATATGTCCTAGAGATTCCAGTAAATGTGATTCTAATCGATGTAATTTTTGAGAATCAAGGCTTTTCATGAATCTCAAACATAAAGCAAAAGAGATTACTTGTGACAAGTTGAAGAAGTTATTTAGCCATTTCTTAAAAAGAGCATCATTAAATACAATATGTGCTTTATTAACTTCCCAAGTATAGGCATTTCCATGCACGAATTCGGATAAATCTCTGTATACATCTTTAGCTATCTTATTATATTCTTTAACAAAATCTATTAATTCGGGAAAAAAGCCTTTTGCCCATCTTGATGAAAAAATTCCTTGTGTATTACTGTCGGTACATACTAATTGTTGCCAATATATATCACGTTCTCCATTCCTCCATTCCCTAAAATCTAATTCATTAGTAGAGAAAAAAATTGTAGATAATGATAATTCAAGAGCTAATCGTAAAGATGTAAATGATTGCCTGTATAAACCAGCAACTAGTGAAAGAGTAGATAACTGTAATTCTCCAGCAGCATACGTTAATATAACAGCTTCTTCTCTGGGTTTTAAAACATCGTACCAAGTTAATAAATCGTCAACAAAAGCATGAACTTTAGCTAGTTCATCAGCTTTTTTAAGTGATTCATTCATAGTGATATTCGAGGAATCAAAAATTTCTTGATAGTATTGATACAAATCCATATAATTTATTCTTTACAAGCTGTTTTTAGTATTAAGCTACAAATGATAAATAAAGCTAGTTGAGCACTCATTTTTTTGTCCAAAATAGAAGCTAATACTTTAAAGCTCTACAGTATTATTGCGAAATTGGGTGCTTCTAAATTATATAGCGTGTCCCAGTCTACTAAGGTACAAATTTATTTGCGTCCATCTGCGTTCATCTGCGGTTAATTATTTCTTTCTGTCCCTCACGTGATTGGGAATTGCTGTATATATTCAAGCTTCTTCCTCTGCTTCAACTTCATCGATTGTCTTTGCTGGAATAGTGGAAACAGCTATTTTCATGTCTTGCTCATTTAATCCTTCAGCACCAAGATTCTTTAAAAAATCGTTATAGGCTGCGAAAGCTTGATTAAATATGCTTTTCTTCTCATCTTTTTCCAAATTTTCTTCTAATTTTGAGTTTTCTTTGCAGTATGAAGTTTTGTAATAATTATGAAGGGCAGAATAAATTTGTTCGCGACACTTTTGTCGTTCTTTAACAACATTTTCATTAAATTTAGGATGTTTGGGTTTCCAAATCTCTAAAAAAAGGTATTTATATTTTGTCCATTGGTCTGGTTGCATCTCTCCAATGTATACGACATTTCTGAATGTCGAATTAATTGAAATAATTTTCCAATCAACTATTTCACCAGAAATGTCTCCAGTGAATACTCGAATTAGCTTTTTCAACTGGCTAGAAGACTTGGGTGTAAAAAAATCGTTCAATTGCTCAATATATTCGTTGAAACATTCCATTATATTAAGGGGATCTGCAGACTCTTTATCCAGATCTGTATTAGTTTTCTCAATTTCTCCAAAGAAACCACAAATTAATCCACTTTGGAAAGCTACTGTTGTCAGTACATTGTCATATAAATCGTTAAACCACTTAACAATGTAAGGGTTGATATCACTACCATCCGAGTTTTTAATTTTAGCTTTATCTGATATTGTCTGTAAGCAAAGCTTTGTTCTGTCTACTCGGAAGTCTTGAATGGCTTGTTCAAGTCGCCTTGCAGTAGCGTCAAGACGTTGAGTAATAGATTGTATTTCTGGTACTTTAGTACTAAAACCTCCATCTTTTAGTTTCTGTTTAAGGTTTTCTCGATGTGCCTCAAAAACTCTACCAATACCCTGACCTTCAAGTAAAATCGGTCTTAGCTGACGATCTTGGTAGACTTCAATGGAATTTTCAAGATTTAAAACAGCTCTATTATGATTTTCATAAGGATAAAATTTTTCAAGGGCAGCAATTATAAAAGTGCCATACTTTTCTTCAAAACTACTGCCAAGCTTGTTAGCTGCTTCCTGTGAAAAGTTATCACGTGTTGTTAAGTCCGCAACTTCAGCCCCTAGCAAATTTCGACCATTTAATCTCTCCATACAATTATAGCCATTCAAATCCTTTCGTTTAGAAAATTTACCCGATCTAGGCTTTACACCGTCTACTTCATCTCCACTATTTAAAAGCAAATGTTCTATGATGTAGTAAAGGTGAGTGACACCTGTCATAGCAATAGGGCTTTTAATTTTTACTTTCTCTTCAGATTGATCTAGTTCAACATTGGAAATTCGTAAGGAATATGGCGAACGTTTATCTTTTCCTTTTACTTCAGATAAACAACTACGGAGAAAGTAAGCAATAATATCTTGATCGTCAAGTAAAATATTGCGAGAGTTTGAAACTTTTCGAGCCGTCTTATTCAAAGTTAAGAAAATTGAACGTGCAGCTTTTTTAAGATTGAAGTCTCCTGCGTATGTCTCATTTAGTGAAGGAAATGTACACAAGATGACAGGTAGGTTAATTTCCTTGAGATTAAATTGCTGGATATATTTCGGTGTCCACTCTGAATAGTACTCTTTGAATGGAGCTCGCTTTTCATCTGACCACTGATCCTTTAGATTCCTGTATATTGCGAGTAGAGCCATAGCCCTATGTTGACCATCGACAATAACTAAGCGAGTCTTATGAGTATTTAAACGAAACCGTACTAGATCGTGCTTTAGTCGTTGTCCTTCGTCTATAGGTTGTTCAAACTGAAATACTTCCTGTCCTACAGCACCTGCACGCAGTATGTATTTAGCTGCTTCATCATTTTGTTCCAAAGTTTCTTCTTCATAAACTTTCGGATACAAATCTGCTGGACGGTTTTCTCCTTCTTTAACAGGTAATACAACAACAACAATTGGTGGAAATAACTTCACCAAATCAACTGACTTTTCATCTAATAAATAAGGAATAAGTTCTGAGGAGACACGTGCATCATCAATGTCTCTCTGCATGATTTCATCAAAATCCAGTTGCTTAAAATCAAAAATTTCTCTTACAGGGGCTAGATGGCTTAGTAAAGCTTCATCTGAAATACTAGAAAAATCTAGACCAACGTGGGTAAGAAAATATTTGACTTCAAGAGAATTTTGTCCATCACGACCTGTTCCTACACTAAACGAGCCTGTTGAACCTTCGAGAGTTAAATTTAAAGCTGATTCTTTACGAAGTTTTAATGCCATTTATCAATTTCTCCCCAGCAATGGATAATGAATTCGATTAAGAATATTCTCAATATCTACATATTTTTTTTTAAGATCTCCGAGTATATTAATGACAACAAAAAGTCGGCTTGGAGTAATATTTCTTCGGCAAATCTGTAAAGCAAAACTATTGTCTGATTTCTCTGTGTCTTCAGTAGAAAAGCTATTTTGATTAATTTCTGAAACTTCAACTTGTGAACGATATTTTTCAATAAGTTTTTTGTGTTGTTTCAGCCTGACTCCAAGACGTTCTGCCATACCTATGTATATAGGGCTAGCAAAATTTGGCGCTGATTTTTCAACTACATCTTTAACTGTTATCAGTCTTTCTGGCTCTTCAATAATTCTTGATACTAAAGTTTCGGAGAGTATCGGTTTATGTTCAAGGCATCCTTGATATTTTGGTTTTAAAGGACCACGTAAAAAAGCTTGATAAGGTTCTTCTCTAAAATATTGAAAAATACTATTATATAAAAATTTTTCTACTACCTCCGATGCTAAATTTACTTCTCCTAATTGCTTCATTTTTTTGATATCATCAATTGCTTTACTTAAATCATAATCTGTAATTTCTGGGGAGTAATACCAAGCATAAACACCTGGCTTTTGAGGCACTTTCGATATTTCTGTCCAACGGTAAAGCATTAAGAACCAATCCAATCTCGTAATTGATTACTTTTATTTTTATTCAAAGTATAAAGATACTTAGAAAGTTAAATAGCAGATGAATTAGCTAATGAAAGGAATTACAAATGACAAGCAAAGCAAGGCTGTTCATCATCTTCCTCCTCTAGCACAGAATCTAGTGCCTCTGCTAACGATCTACTGGGAGCAAGTATTTTCTCCCTAGCCATTGCCTTCTCATGTTCAGCAATAATTTCATATTTTCTTTCGAGGAGTTCTAATAACGTTTCTCCTTCAGTCCATGTATAACTCCTACCGTCTTTATGTTCCTGTTCGTATTTCACAGCTTCAGCAAATAAGTCTGGATGCTCCTCTGCCAACTTTACCCATTCATACTTCCGTTGAAAAAAGCAGAAGAAACAACCAGACCGACTGCGCCAGCGGTAGTAATTTGGCATTCCAATTCCGCTTTCTTCAAGTAACCCGATAATATCTGCCTTTCTAAGTCCTCGTTCTTTAAAGGGAAACACAGGTTTGATATTAGGTTTAGTGGAGATATAACCGTCCCGGTTCTCATCAGCACGAATACCAATGTAGCTGATAGCCTCATCATCACCTACAAACTTTTCTAGAGGCTCTATTTTCATTTTTTTGGTACACCAGCGCATTTTTGGCGAGGGCAAAAACCCGCCATAAACTTCAAGCCAGTGGTCAAATCCACGCTCGGCACTGAGGTAGTGAATTTTGATTCCTAAGCGGGCTTTGATACGGTCTAGATACTCGTAGGTTTCCTCTAGTTCCTTGTGCGTGTCGCAAAAGAAATACTCTATATCTGGATATTCCTTATGTAGCAAAACAGCTAAGGCAGTGCTGTCTTTACCTCCGGATAGACCTAAGATACGTCTTTTTTTCTTATCCATACTCTTCTTGCTCTTGCCCTGGTCAACGATCGCTGTTTACTTTTAATTGGTCACCATTAAGTTTATCTCTCCTTAGAGAAAGGTTATCAGTTATTGAGCCTAACACACGTTCAGTCAATTTGGCTACAACAGCTTGGTGAAATTGCGGATTGTCAAATTTATTAATAATTCTCCACAATTCATCTACTACATCATCAATTTGCTCTTGGTTCTCGTGGTCAAACCAAACCAAAGAGTGAGTTTCTTGCCCGTCTGGGCGAGTGACTGTTATTTTACGTGCTTCAAATCCCTCATTGTTGCGAGTTTGAGCATCTTTCTGTAATGCCTCAAGGTTTTTGAACCGTCTTGCAATTTCTGAGAGCTTAATTTCAAAATTTGTTACATCTTCATCTGTCCAAGAAGTGGCGGGTTTATCAGCAATAATCATTACTATTGATTCTAACCATTCGGAGTCAGTGGCTGTTTCATCCGCCGCCGCCGTAGCAAAACTCTTTAAACGTCGTTCTATCACTTGACCTGTTAAGTAACTGGCTCTTACCCGCAAATCTTCCCTGAGTTTCTCTTCATTGCTACGCACCGAAAAAGCGTTGTAAAGGAGGGATTGACATTCACTGAGTAAGCAATCGTATGCAGTTTGAATCTCATGCAGTGCTGAAACAAGTTTCTTTCTCAACGTTTTTGCTACTGTGCCATCATCTTCTTGACTCGCAACAATGGGACGTAAGCCACAAGCTTGTGGTAAAGCAGTAAATAGAAGTACATCAGGTTCTTGCGCCTGCTGTAATGTTTGCAATACAGCTAGTGCTTCTTTACTTAAGCGCTTGGTTTTGAGGGTGTAAGCTGGTAATTTCTTAACAAATTGAAATAAAGGCTTTACCACCATTAATAAGGTAGTGTTTCTTATTTTGGAGGAAACTGCTGCATCTTTTTTGCGTAAAATCGCTTCGAGTTCTTTAAAGACTTGCGATCGCAATCCCACCACTTCAAAGTACTTCACCGAGAACCGGGAAGGGTCTTTCACAAGTAACTCAAAATGCTCTCCTCCCAAAACAGGGATAAACGTACCATCTTTATAAACCCCGACATCATCTACGTGGTACAACAAAACTGCTGTGAGTAATATCGGAATCACTCCACCTTTGACACCATAAGGAGGTGCTTCCAAGAGTTTATAGAGGTTATCCAACGTCTCAGCCTTATCCGTAGCTTGCAAGCAAAAATCATCTATTGCTTCCCAAACCGTCCAAACACCCGATCGCTTGTTTGGTGGGTAAAATCCCCATTCACCGTTTTCCTGTCGGTGGATTTCTGTTTCAGCAAGTACAGAATAGTACATACTGACTTCCGGTCCATACCCTTGCAACCCCAGTCTTTCTTGTTCTGAACGTTCGAGCATCGCCTCAATCAGTTCCCGTCTTGCCTTTGCCCCTTGGGAAGTGACTTCACGGCGATTAATCAGTTCGTTCCAAAGAATAAGACCTTCGTTGTAGACTCGATCGCAGACATCTGAAAGTTTGGCATTGAAATCTGTAATGTGTCCGAGCGCTTCTTGTTTGCCCTGAATCCAACACAGGTTGTGATTTTCTCTAATATCAAATGCTTGGGAAAGCGTTTCATCTAATAATTGTTCGGCTTGTACCAAACGATAGCGAACTTCTAATCTCGCTACACCATCCGTTTGCAGCTCGGGGGCATTTGATTGAATCTTCTTTAATGCAGCAAATTCTCTTGCTCGAATTCGCAATATATCTAACTTAGCTGCATGCAATATAATAAGCGGTTTATCATCAGCTGTAGTCACAGGTACATCAGTTGGTTTAGCTTCATCCATCCAGTATCCAACCAAACCATCACAATGATTGCTTGAACATTCCAATTCCTTTAAATCCTCTAAACTGTCTATGTAGCGGCGTTCAAAATAACGGATTGTACCTGTTTTATAGCTATGACGTTGAGCAACTACTGGTGAAAGGGGTCGGATGTTAGAAAGAAGGTTAACTAAAGACGAGCGATCGCTATTTATAGTAGTGGTGAGTTCTCGATCGACATTAAAGTCAGATCCTTGCCAAATGCGGAGTTCGTCTATTTGGCGACGATAAGTAATGATACCTTTTTGCTGGAGATCCTCAATGGCTTTTTCCCAATAGTTTTTGGCACGATCCGAAGGATCGTCACACATTGCTAATGTAACCAAGTTGCGAGTTGCCCTCATCGGACTTGTCGTTGTCACTAGATTGAGAATACCAATTGTCTTCAAAACCCGTAAACTATCATCAGAATCTGAACGTTTACTTACATCAGCAATCAGATTCTGAATTTCAACCCAACGCTGGAGATTGGGTCGAGAAGCAAAACCCGTACCAACTGCTTCAATGAAATAATCGTAGATTCGATCCAGCTTTAATGTTGGTAAAACATCCCCCTCAACTTTTGTTTCCTTAAGGAAATTTTTAAAAGAATATGGTTCAGCACTTGTAAGAAATGTAAATAGTGAGCGGTCATGTTGAGCATATCGAGTGCATAACGTAGGTAATACCAGTGCTGTGATGGGATGCAAAGGATAAGTATCAAATAACAAAGCTGGTGTGTAATCAGCTTTTATATCACTTGGCAAACTATCAAACCATTCAACTGCTCGATTTTGCACTGCACGCTGTAATCGCTCTGCACCCGAACGGTCAATTGCTTGACATATTAACCGCATCATTTGTGCTGGCGAGTCTTGAAAAGGAATGTCTTCAAATCTGCCTTGAATCTTCGCCCATTCATTACGCTGTACAGTCGCTAACCTTTCGCTATAATCTGCAAAAGCTTGGTGCAGCACACCTACTACATAGACTTTATAACCCTTATCATCTGAAAGTTCAGCAAGTTGCTGTAGCAGATACAAATCTTCAGCACCTTGGTTTTGAACGGCAAATTCTAAATTTTTCCCTAATTCATCAATTACCAGCAAAATATTTGTTTCAGCAGCTAAAGCCACTTCTTTTACTAGAGTCGGAATTTCCCGACTGTCTACCTTTTCTCCTTCTATAATTTGTGCATTCAGATCTACCAGTTTTCGAGCTACGCTAAGTTTACCCCGTTTTTGAGGTGACCAAAAAGCTTCGGCTCCTCGTTCCAAAGCACGAACAATTGTGTTGCTTATTGGTTCTCTTTGTGCTGTAGCTACAGCCCGGAACAAGCCCTGTTTGGGTATATTTTCTGTAAGAGCTTCGTATTCAGAACTGCGAGAACCGAATTTCAAAGATGCTAGTTCTAACGCCGCACCACGCATCTCATTTGTTTCTGGAGCGCATAGAGATGTTAAAAAATGAGCAAAGGCAGATTTACCCGTACCATATACACTCGTTAGCGTCCAAGCACGATGGCTAGAGTCTCCAGCGAATCCTGCTAATATACGTCTTGTTGCATCAACTGTTCTTTCAGTAGGTATATAACCCACCAAAGTATCCAGGTTATCAAAATCCCGCTCAATGTTGATGGAACGAGAATAACGCCGCCGAAGGTCGAAATATTCAGATAAAAATTTGTTCATTTTTTGTCCCACCAACCTAACCTCTGTAATATTCGTCTAAAATCTTTTCTGCAAGCAAATCTGGTCTTTCTTTATATGAAAATTGAATTAAGCCCGCCGATTCAGAAAGTGCAATTGAGTTTAAATTCCTTGCTACCTCTTCTATGGCATCACATACTGCACTTTCCGAAAGCTTAAACGCCATTCCAGGGCTACCAATTTCGTACATGAGACGGGATATAGAGATAGTTCTTTGTTCTCGTCCTACCCAACTTGCGTATTCCAGACAAGTGGAAACAATTATTTCAGCAGGTAAATTTCCTTTTCCACCAATGCGGAAAGTATAATGTCTGGAGTCTCCTGCTGTATGAATAACTCCCAGTTCAGTGAAGGGACAATCCAAACTATCCTCACTGACACTCGTTTTAGAGGTTCCTTGTTCTACATACATTCTTAAGATACAGCTAACATCCTTTTTTAAGGATGATTCAACAATGCGAGGTGCAGCATTATCTCTGTAGCGACACAGTTCATTAAGTAATTCGTCTTGTGAAAATTCCGTGCTTCGGAAAAGGTTAAATACAAAATACCATGCAGATGCATTACATGTTGGCTTGAGTAAATTCCAATGCAAAAGCCATAGCGATGCTGGATCTTCAAGAAACGGGTCCCAACCATCATCACTTAGAAGGCGATCTCCAAAATCAGATGGGCTATCGTCTTCCAGCACTTTAAACGCATTACACCAGTAACGAATAGAACTCACCATGTTCTTTCCTACGCCCAGCCGCACGGGAGCATCTTCCCGCAAAAAGATACCTGAATCCTTTACAGCAGCATCAAAACCCTTTTTTATCCAACCAAACCGAGGGTGAAAGGTTTCATGGCGGGCAAAAACGGGATTAACGTCAACTACTGGTTGAATATCAACACCTAAGTCAAGGTTAATTTGTGTTCCCATGAGTTCATATAAATTAACAAATTATAGGACAGAATTATGAAAATCCTAATTTTTGTGAAATGTTCGGGTTACAGTAGGGCGTCCAGCAATTTGGCTGACAGCAGTTCTCAATCAACCAGCAATTTTAGCTTCTGACGACAACAGCTTAAACCAACTTAAAGCAACCCAGCTTAAATAATAAGTCCAGGCTCCTTAGTATAACTGAACTAATAGCCATTAAAGCACCCAACTTGAATAAGCGCGACTGCTTGGAAAACAGTGCCGTTAGTAGCGATAAGCCGAGTACGGCTTGCGCCAAGAGCGATAAGCGCTCTTTCAGCTTGCGCTAAGAGCGATAAGCGCTCTTTCAGCTTGCGCTAAGAGCGATAAGCGCTCTTTCAGCTTGCGCCAAGGGCGATCGCACTTAGACGTTAATTAATGTAGAGTAGTTGGCAAGCTTTTGTCACAAGTCCTTAACTTTCTTATTTTGGTATCACACACTGTTAACCCTTTACTTTCACTAACAGGAAAACTTTAGCAGAGAAACCACTTTTTGGGTAAAGGGATGCTTTGGTTCTAAGTTAAAAGCTTGACTATTTCTGATAAATGACTGCACTCAGTATAGCAGGGTTAATGTCTTATTTGCAACTAAATAAAATTCAGTATATTTACATAAATTTACTTCAACAATTTCACTATTGTTTATATTCCAAATTTTCCACATTAGAGTTTTGATTAGAATCAAAGTAGAAAATTACTCAGACGATTTTGCCGTGTCGCACTCTTTTTTCAAAATGGAATAATTCCCCTATCTCCAACGCTACTGGAAGTTCCTGTAGGCTTGATAACTTCGCTTTGGACTTCCAGCGCTTCAGAGGATAGTGCATTGTTGACTGTTGGCTGGATCGCAACGCCTTCCTTATCTCGAAGTAAGAATTTGTTCAACCGTCACCACCAATTCGGGAAAGAGCCGAGAGATAATCTGCTGTGTTCCGGTAAAAACGGTTGACTCATAACGACCATTGATTAAAAGAAATACCGTCACGCTTGTTTTCATGGGGTCAACAATCCAGTACTCAGGAATGCCCTTGTTAGCGTATTCGGGGGGTTTTTCCTCGTAATCCCGTTTTACTGAACTCGGACTCACTATCTCAACTGCCAGTCGTGCGGGAACGCGAAAAACAGCAGTTCGATCCATTAGTTCCACTGCTTCCTCCTCTGTTACCACACACACATCGGCCAACCTAACGCTGTCAACCTCAGTTTGTACCCCCGCTTCTCTTAAAGTGACCAATGCTAATTTCAATCGACTGATTTCAGCATCTAAAATCCGTTCAATTAACTTGGCAATCAACAGATGCCTAACAGTAGGAGGCGTCATTAAAAGCAGCCTTCCACGTAGCAACTCATAGCGGTTATTAGTTCCATCATCATAAGCTAAGTACTCCTCAAATTTCAAAAGACGTTGTATAGGTGATGCAATAGTCATGCTGCTCCTTTACTTTTCTTCTGCTCGGGTATAGGTCGCTCGTTCTTCGTTAGATACTCCTCTATAAACTCCACCAAAACTTCATTAATAGATTTTAATTTCATAAGTTGCAAGAAATCCAATTTTTGGAAGTTGGTACAAAATATACGTTCTATTACATTTATGTACTTTAAATACATTAATTTATCCATTTTAATAGTAAGATTACGTAATTCTGGTGAGAAATCCAGAAAAAGTGATTCAAATGCGATTGATTGTGGGAAGATTAACATTACAGTCAGGCATTCAGCGATTTTGCTAGTAGCAGTTCTCCAGAAACAAGCCCGATGGCTCTTGAAAAGGATAGCTTGAACACATTTGAGGTAACTGACTCAACCAAAGAGTCTCAGGTTAGAGATGAACCGGGTGTGGCGTCTTTACGGGCGATCGCATCCTGCTGTCAGCGAAGTCAAGTTGGTAAGCTGTTGCCAGAAGCTCTTTACGTCCACATCACAGCACTATCCGCCCTTGACCCTTTACTCCAGCAATGTGAAAGTCGTGCTAGAAGCGTAGTTCCTGAAGCCCAAGAAGCAACTCTTGTAAAATTTAGCACTCGCAAGTCCAAAATTTCCTACCTATTCTATCCAGATTTTGATACCGACCCCCACCCAGCCCTAAAAGCAAGTATCCAGGTTGACACGGAAACCCTTGAATTGGCTTACCGGGACTACAGTACATCAGAAAATCCTCCCATTCTCCATCGCAAAGAAACCTTTGTCACACCAGACTATCCCCTATACCAACAGTTTGCCGAACTGACGAACGCTCAAGAAAAATTGGGTTTGCTCAACGATTCAAGAAACATCGGTACGCGAGAAGGATGGCAAAGACGCTTGCAAGCGTTTGGAGTGGAAATTCAGGGACACCATCTCATACAACACCAAACTCCCAGTACAACACACCAACAACCGAAACCTGCTACTGAATCATCAGTTCCTCGGATAGATCGTCATAGAGCAGCAATTTACCGGAATGATTTGTCGCGTCCCGTGCGCCTAGCAATAGAAGCCAACTTATTTACTTCAGAAACTACCTTTTTTGACTATGGTTGCGGACATGGGGGAGATATCACCCGAATTGCCCAAAAAGGTTACAACAGTACGGGATGGGACCCTTACTACTCCCCAGATACCCCCCAAACTTCTGCCGATATCGTCAATCTTGGGTACGTAATCAACGTGATAGAAACTCCAAGCGAACGGCGAGAGGCGTTGGTAAAAGCTTGGGAACTCACCCGTAAAGTTCTGCTTGTCTCAGCCCAAGTTTTGATAGCTGATTCCACCAGGGGTGTTGTTGCTTATGAAGATGGAGTTATCACCACCCGCAATACTTTTCAAAAATACTACGAGCAAGAAGAACTCAAACGTTATATCGACCAAGTTCTTGGTGTTGATGCTATTCCCGTTGCACTAGGCGTTTATTTTGTTTTCCGGGATGAAGCTCAAGCACAGTTATTTCGAGCTTCCCGCTACCGTTCTCGCGCCACAACCCCCAGAGTTCGTTCTCGCATTAAACGATTTGAAGATTATCAGGAACTGCTTGCACCCCTGATGGCGTTTTTTACCGAACGGGGACGCTTTCCCAGTAAAGGTGAATTGCCACAAGAAGATGAGATCGATTCAGAATTTGGCACCCTGCGACGTGCTTTTCAAGTCATTTTGCAAGCAACCAACCTGCAAGAATGGGAAGAAATTTCTGAAAAACGCCGTCAGGACTTGATGGTTTATTTGGCTTTGAGCCAGTTTAGCCACCGCCCAAAACTGAGAGATTTAGCCCCCGAAGTTCAAGAAGACATTAAAGCCTTATTTGGTACTTACAAGCAAGCCTGTGTCAATGCTGATATAATGCTTCTCACCGTGGGCAATCTAGAAATTATTCAGGAATGTTGCCAAAACAGCCCTATAGGGAAAAAATTGCCCAATTCTCTATGGGTTCATATCTCAGCCCTACAATCACTCGATCCCCTGTTGCGCCTTTATGAAGGTTGTGCAAGTCGTACTATTGGTCGTTTGGAAGAAGCAAATATTATCAAATTTCATACCAAAAGTGCAAAAATTTCTTATCTCTATTACCCCAACTTTGACACAGATCCCCATCCGATACTCAAGACTTGTATGATTATTAATTTACAAGACTTGCACGTCAGCTATCGAGATTACGATACAGATGATAATCCGCCCGTACTTCATTACAAAGATGCTCTAGTAACATCTGACTACCCGCTTTACGAGAAATTTGCCAAACTAACCCGCCAAGAAGAAGACTGGGGACTGTTGGATGATTGGCGGAGTATCAGTCATCGTTCCGGTTGGCTGAAATGTTTGGCAGACCACTGTGCGACTCTCAACGGATATCAATTACACTGGCGCAAAGATGCCGATCCTTATAAACTCAAAGTACTGCGTTCTGCAGTTCGCAACCGTCAGGAGAAAAGGCGGAATCACCCGATCGCTGACCCGTAACTAAAGATAGTCACATCACCTTTGCCAAAACGCCCTCACATTAGAAATGTGGGGCTACACAAACAAAGCCCACCTGCGTGGGCTTTGGGTTTTATTCAAGCTCGATATAAAGCTTTTAAACCTATAAATACAAACAAAACCCACCTGCGTAAGCTTTGGGTTTTATTCAAGCTCGATATAAAGCTTTTAAACCTATAGATACAAACAAAACCCACCTACGTGGGCTTTGGGTTGTATTCAAGCTCGATATAAAGCTTTTAAACCTATAGATACAAACAAAACCCACCTACGTGGGCTTTGGGTTTTAGCCCACGCAGGTGGGCTTTCTTTATGTAGCCACAGACTTCCAGTCTGTAGGGCTTTTGAGAAATCGGCAAAGGTATTGAAATATAAAAAGAATTATCAGGTGTTCGGTTATTGTAGGTTTATTGTTACAAGATTCTTACAATGGACTGGAAAAAACTCCTAACACCAAAGCGACTCGGTAAAAGAGAACCAGAAAATCTTCAGCTAGATCGTACTTACTTTCAACGAGACTACGATCGCTTGGTATTTTCCTCTCCTTTTCGCCGCCTCAAAGATAAAACCCAAGTTTTCACTTTACCAAGAAACGATTACATTCGGACTCGTCTCATTCACAGTTTGGAAGTGTCTTGTGTTGGTCGTTCTCTTGGTAGAATTGCTGGCTCTACCATTATCAAAAGACATAACTTAGATGAATCGGGGCTGAGTGCTTCAGATTTTGGTGATATTATTGCTGCTGCTTGTTTGGCGCACGATATTGGCAATCCCCCTTTTGGTCATGCTGGGGAAGACGCAATCCGTGCTGGGTTTGATTCTTGGTACAGTACAAATGCGTTCGCTCTTAGCGCAAGCTGTACCCAGCTTATCGCCAGTCTCAATGAACCTCTCAGCACGCATCAAAAAACGGACTTTGATTTATTTGAAGGAAACGCCCAAGGCTTTCGTATTTTGACAAAACTAGAAATGTCACACAGAGTTGGCGGAATGCAATTAACTTGCCCTACTTTAGCAACTTTCACAAAATACCCTAGAGAGTCTTATATCCCACAGCATATCCTCAAAGATTACTCCGGTAGCAGTATTAAAAAGTATGGTTTTTTCCAAGCGGAAAAAGATTTATTTGCTGAAGTTGCAGAAACAGTTGGACTCATTCGCCGTCACGATAATGCAGCTTGGTGGTCTCGCCATCCCCTAACTTTTTTAATGGAAGCAGCAGATGATATTTGCTACTCAATTGTTGATGTAGAGGATAGCCATCGCATGGGCTATATCTCTTTTGCTCTAGCTAAAGAATTACTGAATGAAATTGCACAACTTGACTTTAAAGACAATGCAGAAAGTGATGCAGAAAAAGTCAAGCATATGCGTGCTAATGCTATCAACAAATTAGTCCAAGAGGCAGCTGTTATTTTCCTTTCTAACGAAGAAGATATCCTCTCTGGTAAGTTTGACCAACATCTGTTATCTTTAAGTACTTACGCCAAGCATCTTGACGTTATTGCAGAGACAACTAATAATGATGTCTTCAACCATCCCAATGTTATCGGTATCAGAGTCGCTGGATATGAAGTTTTAGGTAAATTATTTGCTGAATTTGTTGATGCCGTTTTGGAAAGAACTCAAAAGGGAAAATTTGTTTACCATATGCTTCCTAAAGAAGATCGCCCTACTGCTGAAGAAGATACTTACCAGAAAATTCTGCGAGTTACAGATTATATTTCTGGCATGACAGACTCTTATGCCACCAGTTTGTTTCAACAATTGAGTGGCATCACTTTACGCTAATAACAGCGATCGCTCATCAGTTAAAATATAACTATTCGCTCCAAATCTTCAAACATTTGGTCTAAAAGATCTTCCATCATTTCTTGCTTCCTTTGACGTAAAGCGGCTGGACCGCAGAGAAATTCCTTAACACTTATTTTCTGTTCGCGAAAATCTTTGACAAAATTGCGAATATCACTAATAACCTCAATTTCGGATTCCACTTGTTCTAACATTTGACCGATAGGATCGATTCCTTCTCGATGAGCTTTTCGACAATCGGAGACCATAGCTCCTTCAGAACTATGTTTGACCAACCGCAGTTCTCGTTTCAGGTTTTCATATTGAGTTTTGAGGAATTCATTTTCCTGCTCTAAACGAGTACATTTTCTAGTCAAGTCATCTTCACTGTTGCTTTCAACAGATTCACCTGCTAGATGTTTTCTTTCTATCTCCAACAGTCGCGCTAAGTCTCCTTCTTGGTACGCTTTGTTGATTTCCTTCATAATTTCTGTATGGCGCATTTGTGTCTCGCCATCTGTCACCTTATCGGGGTGAAAGATTTCAGCTAGCCGTAAAAATGCCTGCCGAACATTTCTTGAACTCTCAGTTTTTGCTCCAGAGGAAAAGTCAATTTCTTGTTGTGTTTCTTGATATTGATAGTTCTCTTCTTCATGCGATCGCGAATAAGCACTATCGGTTTCATCCACTTCAAAAAGTTCGTCTAACTCTTCATCATCTTCATTATTACTGAGTTTGGGACTGATAATTCCTGCCATTTGAAGGTTGCGATAAATTTCTTCAATATCTTTTTTTGTTTTTTTGCCAAATTTTCTTGTATTAAAGATTTCGTTAAATAGACTATGGATTTCTTTATCCAGTTCTGCCAATTTCTTAAAGCTAGGACTCGCTCTATGAAATATGTCTGTAGCCAAAGAACGCATTTGCTCAACAAAGTTGTTTAGTTCTGTTTGTTTTCTTTTGATTTGTTTGAGCAGCCATTGATGCTCTTTCTCTATGGCTTCCAAACGGATATGAATAGAAGACAGAGCCAGTGTTGTTGTGGTTGTGGTTGGAAATGTAGATCGTGCTTTTTTAGGCATGGAAAAATGTAAGTTCGCTTGAGGTTAACAGGTATCGGGTTAAATGCCTCTATCTTTGGAAGAAACACCTACAGGAAAACCTTTATCCTGGTAGGTTTTGAAAATACATATCATGTTATACAAGTGAACCTTACTACATTACTACTTTTTTCCCACTTTAAGCACTAAGTAATGGTTAAGGATTTAGAGTTTTTATTCGAGCGAGCCCATAAATCTGGGAACAAGTTCTAGTGCGATCGCTTATATGAAGTCATGGGTACTCCTCTTTTGCTAGATTAAGAGATATCAAAACAAATATCTAGGCTATCAGATATTGCTTGCGTTTTGCTTCCTACCTGGCAAATTATGTTGAAAACAGTAAAAATAGAAAATTTCCGTGGTTTTCAGTCATTTGAGCTTGCGACTACACATAGTAACGATTGTTGGATAAGTTTAGCTGACATAGCCGCTCGGGAAAAAGTAACAGAAGATAGAATTACAATTCAACGTATTGAACGCGAGAAGCAAACGGGTATAGCATTTACGGAACGTGAAATTGTCATTGCTGCTCAACGGGGAATTGAGGTGCGTTAGTGATGAGGAGCAAGTATATAGCCAAAAAGCTGATAGTAGAAGGTAGTTGCATAAAGCTATTATGGAACGTATTCTGAATCCACAGCATCCAAACGCGCAAACCTTTGTTAACTGGTTTAAGAATTTATATGACCTCTAAACCTAAGATTTTTATTGATGGGGAATCGGGAACCACAGGCTTACAGATTTACTCGCGTCTCAATCAACGGGATGACCTTGAGTTAGTTAGCATTGAGGCATCCAAACGCAAGGATTCAACAGAACGGGCAAAATTGATCAATGCTGTTGACATTGCCATTCTCTGCTTACCTGATGACGCAGCCCGTGAAGCGGTCAGCTATGTTAATAATGATAAGGTAAAAATCCTCGATGCCAGTACTGCTTATCGAACGGCTGAGGGTTGGGTATATGGTTTTCCCGAACTCAATCCGGGACAGCGAGAGAAAATCGCTAGCGCCCAGTTCGTCAGCAATCCGGGCTGTTATCCCACGGGATTTTTAGCTTGTATCCGTCCGTTGATAGCTAAGGGGCTCTTGACTCGCAACTTCCCAGTCACTGTGAATGCCGTATCGGGCTACTCTGGGGGCGGTAAGAATCTCATCCAACAGTACGAAACTTTCCATCAGAAACAAGTTGAAGGAAAATCACTTTATCCTTTTGGCATTTATGGTTTGGAGTTTGGACACAAACACGTTAAGGAAATGTGCCAGCATTCGGGCTTGTCTTCACTACCATTGTTTGTACCGGCTGTGGGGGATTTTGAGCAAGGGATGCTAGTACAGATACCTTTGCCACTGTGGATTTTAGATAATCCACCATCAGGTAAAGTGATACATGAGGCGATCGCTGACTACTATCAAGGCGAAAAATTTGTGCAAGTTGCTTCATACCAAGAACCCACCCTTCTGCGAGACGGAAAGTTCTTAGACGCAATGGCAATGAACGGCACCAACATTGTTCAAGTGTTTGTCTTTGCTAACGATTCTACAAAAGAAGCACTCCTAGTTGCTCGTCTTGATAACTTGGGGAAAGGTGCATCGGGAGCTGCGATACAAAATCTAAATATTATGCTGGGCTTACCAGAAGCATTGGGATTGTAAAGGAAGTAGAAATACCAGAAAGCTAGGATAATAGTACGCTCGTTGGGATCGAACTTGTGTATCGACCTAGCCCCCCTACTTAATAGGCTACGATGGTGTACAGATTTCTAGAAAAGAGATGAAACATTGTGAAAAGGGAGAATTGGAACAAAGTTCCCCCCTTTTTTTAAGGGGGGTTAGGGGGGATCGAAACCGCTTTTAATGCACAATATAAGACTTGTGTACACCACCGTAGTTATTAAAAGGTGTAGGCGCAAGATATAAATTGGGAGATTTTTTGTTTTGGAGTAAAACTAGCTAGATGGAACTTGCAAAACCTGTCGGTCGATCGCTTGCAACAATCGCTGTCGTAAAGTGTCTAAACCGAGTTGATGAGTTGCTGAAATAAACAGGGCTTCAGGATATTTTTCCTTAGCCAAAGCCAGAGTTTCGCTATTGACTCCGTCAACCTTGTTAAACGCAATTAAAGTAGGACCGGAAATAGCTGGCATTTCTGCTAACACTGCTTCTACACTGGCAATGTGGTTTTCCCAAGCCGGGTGAGACAGATCGACAACGTGAAGCAAAATATCTGCTTCCGTGACTTCTTCTAAGGTGGCGCGGAATGCATCGACTAGAGGTGGTGGGAGTTCGTGAATAAACCCTACTGTATCTGTCAGCAGAATTGTCCTGCGTTCTTGTGTTTCTGGATCTACAATGACTAGCTTTCTTGTTGTGGGGTCAAGGGTAGCAAAAAGTTTATCTGCTACATAAACTTCCGCATGGGTTAACACGTTCAACAAAGTAGACTTTCCTGCATTGGTGTAACCAACTAAGGCGACAGCAGGAATTTCTTGCTTTTGTCGCTGTTGTCGGATTCGAGCACGATGCGCTTGTAATTGATTAACTTCTTGCTGTAGTTGGGCTATTCGTCGCTGAATTGCTCGCCGTTCTGTCTCTAGTTTTGTTTCACCAGGTCCGCGAGTCCCAATTCCACCTCCTAGCCTGGACATTTCTCGACCTTGACCGCGCAACCGAGGCAGCATATATTCTAGTTGCGCTAGTTCTACTTGCAACTTACCTGCTTGGGATTGAGCGCGTTGAGCAAAAATGTCCAATATCACTTCAGTTCGGTCTACAACTCGGATACCAATCTCGTTCTCTAGATTGCGGGCTTGGGATGGAGAAATATCTCGGTCAAAGACAATCAAATTAGCTCCTATTTTCTGTGCAGAAAGAGCAATTTCCTCGACTTTTCCCTGACCGACAACAGTTTGAGGATGGGGACGGCTGCGCTTTTGTTGCACTGTGTCTCCTACAGTTCCACCCGCAGTTTCTACTAACCTAACTAATTCTTGCAATCCATCTTCAAACCTTTGTTGAGAAATATCATCTGTCTTCAATCCCACAAGCAGTACTTTATCGGTGTCAGACAAAATGTCTTGGAATGGCATTCCCACAGCAGATTCGGAAATTTCCCTCTCCCATTCATCAACTAAATCGTCAAAGTCCTGCTCTATTAAGTTATCTGAACTCAAAGAAGAAATAACTTCCCAAGGTTTCTCCTCATTGGGGACAATGTGAGCTAAGAAAGCTTTTTTGACTAGATCGGTATTGTCTTTGCCTCGCTTTCCGTCTTTGCCATCAGCTAAGGTTAACACCACTAGAGCATCCAAACGCTGGCGTACCATTGCAATCAGTGATGCTTCGTCGGGTGGTTCCGATTTGAATTGAGTTGCAATGCAACGAAGACCGCTGAGGCGTTCTGCATCAGACCGGGGGCGCTGTTCGGGAGGAATTTGAGTTTGGCTTGGTGTTCCTACCGCTACTCGGATGACTTGTCCTCGCCTGTTTATATAGCTGCATATGGGTTGATGAATTTCTGTTGCGATCGCTGCTACAGCTTGAGCAAATTCAGGTGTAATGAGGCTATGTGAAGGTTCTCTTTGTTCGTAAATTTGTTGCAGTTTCTTAATTTGACTGGATTTTAATGATTGAGTATTTCCATGAATAGTTTCCATAAATGGTGCTTGAACGCTTAATAATTAATACTTCCTTTTATACTTATCGTTTTTCCTATGTTCTTTAATCTTTCTCCAGTCATATTAAAAATATTATTTGATTGATGAAATTCATTTAGAGTGGGAAGAATTCCAATTTGGAAAAAATACCTGGTGATTGCAAATTAGCCCGCGCAGGCGGGCTTTGTTTGTATAGCCGAGGCAGCGCTGTGCGGGGGTTCCCCCCGTTGTAGCGCCTGCCGTCCACATTTCTAATGTGAGGGAATTTGAAGCGCCACCTCATATAGAATTGATAGAAGTTTATCATCCAATTTAATTTGTGTTTTTTAATACTATTTCAGTTTACAATCTTTTGTCCGCTAGATAGAAGTTGGCTGTTAACAATAACTTTATTGTGGGTATTATCTAGATAGATGGTCTCCAATATATTGAATGGGAAAGTCAGTTCGGGTATAACAATATGAAATTTCAGATAGAATGTAGTAGCTTAATCAAACATGAATTTTGCTTAATATGCGATCGACCGATACAGAGAACGGAAGCGAGATTAATTGTCTGTAGCGACCAAGGTGATGGTTTTGGTGATATTTGTCCTAAGTGCATAGGTATGGGTGCTTACTGGATAAAAAACCAACTCCAGCATCTCAGTAGTTATCTCAGTAGTAAAGCGTAATTGAGAGTAGGGTAACTGATAAAAATCCGGTCATGGCTGGACATTAGCTTTAACTAGGTTGCTAAATTTCTATAACTATTATCAATAGGTGACTGAAGTGAGGGAAGGAAATATTCTCTCTAAGAAAATTCTCAAATTCTTGCATTTTAACTGTTAAAAAATGGTTTTTGGCTTTTGTTGCTGTTATTGCTCCTGAGAAACAGCTAATGCGTGCTTTTCTAACAAATTTTAATTAGAAAATTTAGGAAATCTGCTTCTAAAATAGTAAATATAGGAGCAGTTTTTGATATTCAGGTATAAAAAATTTTATTGATTTTTTTTTCCCATTCGCGTTCACATTTGTTTTAAGTGTGCCATAATGTCACGAGTCGGAATTTAATACCCAATCAGCCCCTTCATGGATGAGGGGGCTGAGAGCCTTTTGCTTAGCGCAAATCCCTATTTTTAGGAGGTTGCTATTTATGAATAGTGATATTTGAAACGAGTGACCAAGTTTAGGTAATTTTACAGGCAATTTTCTAAAAGTGTTTGGAACAAGTTGAAGTTAAAAAAATCATTTTGTAAAAGAGCAGGAAGAAATTGTGATGAACTTATTAGAGGTAGAAAACCGTCAAGCCGAGCTAAGGTCTCTTACCGAGATTGAGACAAAACCAGACAATGAAAAATCAGCATACCCTCGCCCGCATTTCCAACGAATTGCTTCTGGAGAAACGACTCCATCTCATTGGCAAAGCCTCAACGGTCTTTGGAAATTTGCGTTTGATGACCCAGGCAAATGCGTTCAACCCACTGACTTGACCCAGTGGACTCATGATATAGAAGTTCCATTTGCTCCCGAATCTATCAAAAGTCGTATTGGTGACACGGGATTCCATCCAAACTGCTGGTATGAGAAGGAATTTGAAACGCTTCCTGGTCCGGGTAGGTTGCTGCTGCACTTTGGGGCTGTAGACTATCGCGCTCGTGTCTGGGTAAACGACAGTTATATAGCCGAGCATGAAGGCGGACATACTCCTTTCACTCTGGATATTACTCATGTTTTAAATGACAGTGGAATAACAAAAGTCACTGTCTGGGCGCAGGACGATCCTCAGGATCTTGCCAAACCTCGCGGTAAGCAGGATTGGCAGCGGGAACCGCACAGTATTTGGTATCCTCGCACAACTGGTATTTGGCAAACTGTTTGGGTTGAGCGTGTAGGTACCACTTATATAGATCATATCCGGTGGACTCCTGACTTTGAGCGGTGGGAAATTGGTTGTTTTGCTGCACTTGCGGGTAATGTACCTGCTTCAGGCGTACAAATAAAGGTGAAACTCAATGTTGGCGATCGCATTCTCGTGAATGACACCTATGAAGTGTTCAACGGGGAGATTAGCCGCCGCCTCGCTCTTGCCGATCCTGGTATTGATGACTACCGCAATGAATTGTTGTGGAGCCCAGAAAAGCCAACACTTATTAATGCTGATATTGAACTGTGGTATGAAGATCAACTTCTAGACAAAGTCAAAACTTACACTGCAATGCGAACTGTTAGCATACAGCGCGATCGCTTTATGCTTAACGGTCGTCCCTACTATTTACGGCTGGTTCTAGACCAAGGCTACTGGCAAGATAGTCTCATGACACCACCTGATGATGATGCATTGCGGCAGGATATAGAACTCACTAAAGCAATGGGTTTCAACGGAGTCCGCAAGCACCAAAAAATTGAAGACCCCCGCTTTTTATATTGGGCAGACGTGTTAGGGTTGTTAGTATGGGAGGAGATGCCCAGCGCTTACCGATTCACAAATAAAGCGGTAGAACGCATGACGCATGAGTGGACTGAAGTCATCAAGCGCGATGTCAATCATCCTTGTATTGTGGCGTGGGTACCGTTTAATGAATCTTGGGGAGTTCCGAACCTGGTTGAAACAAAGGCTCATCAGAACTACGTTTTAGCAATGTATCACTTGACCAAGACCCTCGACCCAACTCGCCCAGTTATTGGTAACGATGGCTGGGAAAGTACAGATACGGATATTCTTGCCATCCATGACTACGACACCAATCCGCAGCACTTGGCTCATCGTTATGGACCTGAAGTCAAGCTATCAGATTTATTTGAACGCAAGCGTCCTGGAGGGCGTATTCTGACGCTCGACAACTATCCCCATCAAGGACAGCCTATCATGCTAACCGAGTTTGGCGGTATAGCTTATGCTCCCGATGACAAACCTGAAGCTCACAAAATTTGGGGCTACGAACGCTGCTGGAATATCTCCGAACTACAAATGAAATATGCTGCGCTACTAGAAACTATCAATAATATTGAGATATTTAGTGGATTTTGTTATACGCAGTTAACGGATACCTTCCAAGAAGCTAATGGGTTGTTATACGCCGATCGCACGCCTAAAATTCCTCTGGAGGCGATCCGTGCTGCGACCCTCTCAGGAGAAGGATTATGTACTCCCACACACTGTTAAAGCCGGATGGTCGCCAACTGACCTTATACAGTCGATATCCCATTGCAAGCAATCTACAAGCCACAAGTCCTAGCAACGAGCCAGTGCAAGCCAATCCGCATTTGCGCTGGCACCCTTTGCGGGGGGAGTGGGTGGCTTATGCGAGTCACCGTCAAGGGCGAACTTTTATGCCACCACCAGAGTATAACCCCCTTGCACCTACTAAAGACCCGCAGTTTCCAACAGAACTCCCCCAAGGAGAGTATGATGTAGCCGTGTTTGATAACCGCTTTCCATCAATGGCGGTGACTGCACAAGACCCACCTGTCAGTATCGTAGAAACAATGCCCGCCAATGGTGCGTGTGAGGTTGTGGTTTTTACTCAAGACCCCCACGCCTCCCTCAGTTCTTTGAAACTGGACCACCTAGATTTGCTGTTACAAGTATGGGGCGATCGCACCCGCGTACTTGGAGGCAATCCAAAAATTCAGTACGTGCTTCCCTTTGAAAACAAGGGTGTGGAGGTTGGTGTCACCTTGCACCATCCCCACGGGCAAATCTATGCCTATCCTTTTGTACCGCCTGTCCCTGCAAAAATGTTGGAACAACAAAGGCAGTTTTACCAGCAACAGGGGCGTTCTTTGTTGGAAGATTTGATCCAAAAGGAAATCGCCGACAACAAACGAATTCTTTATCGGGATGAGGAAGCGATCGCATTTGTTCCAGTGTGTGCTCGTTACCCCTATGAAGTTTGGATTGCTCCTATTAAGGCAGTAGGTCACTTTTACGACCTAAGTGCAAAACAACGTCAGGGACTTGCTAGAGCATTAAAAACCGTCACTCTTAAATACGATGGTTTGTGGAACCGCCCGTTTCCTTACTTAATGGCTTGGTTTGGTGCTCCAACCGACGGTGAGGCTCATCCCGAAGCCCATTTACACGCACAGTTTTACCCACCTTACAGGACAAGTGAAAGGCTAAAATATCTAGCCGGAACAGAACTTGCTGCAGGGATGTTTGCCAACGATGCTTTGCCAGAGGAAAAGGCTCGCGAGCTACAGGCTGTATTGGTAAATTTCGAAACACCAGTACCGTTGTGATAACTCCCTTAGGGCTTACACATAGCCCCCCTATTTAAGCTACATTGGTGTACAGATCTCTAGAAAAGACATGAAACATTCTAAAAAAGGAGAAATGGAATTAAGTTCCCCCTTTTTTAAGGCTACGGTAGTGTACAGATCTCTAGAAAAGAGATTAAACATCGTGAAAAGGCAGAATTGAAATTAAGTTCCCCCCTTTTTTAAGGGGGGTTAGGGGGGATCGAAACCGCTTTTAATGCACTATATAAGACTTGTGTACACCACCGTAGAGTTAAGGGGATATGGGGGGATCTGCAACGTTTGAAATCCTCAAAATACCGTTTGAAGTTGCGTAAGCCCTCTCCCTTTTAAAAATTTCCAAATTAAAAAATATCCCAAAATTTCTTGTGGTGCGGGCGTCCTCGTCCGCCCTTTATTTAATAGTGTCCCCACCCTTTCAGTACTTACGCAAAATTACTTGTAAATTTTAAAAAATAATTTTATAGAAAGAGTCATAGGCTGAATACAAAGGTCTATATAGGCATTTTATTTGAATAGTAAACTTCTGGAATACGATAGGGCGTATAATCATTAACATCAGTGTATAAAGTAACATCAATTTCAATTGCCAAAAGTAATTATTAATTACTTAGGAGCATCCCACGGGTAGCGGTTGCAACCCGTCATGCATGGAAGAAACACTTTTTCCCCACTCCCTACTCCCTAATTAATAGGGTGACTGCCATGACATCTTCTGAATCAAACAGTATACGTTTAGACATTCATAACCCAATACGAATATTTTTTCCTAACAAGGTTGCTTATCCCATCCCACACAATGAGGTAGGGACAAATACGCCAATTCTATTGAGGATAAGTATCTTTAACAAGACTTCAAATCGCTTTCGCTTGCATCTTTTGCAACCGATTCTTCCAGAGCTATTGACACGAGATGGACAAATCATACAAAGACGTTTAGTGACGGATGAGGGTTTTACGAATAATCAGCAAAATATTTCACTTGAGCAACATCAGAGTCGGGAAGCCGTTTTTTTTCAAATTTCACCTAATTGCAGTTGCGGATTTGATTTGCCTGCTAAGTTTTTTTGGCACAACAATATTCTCCAGCTAAAAATTCCTACTATTCCAATGTTCTCACCTAATTCTTTTTACCCCACATCCTTCTGGTGTTTTGATAGGCTGGAAGCAAAGAATTATCAACTTCGGTTTATTTTAAATACCTCTAATGAAAATAAATGGTCTGATGAATCTAATATCGAACGAGCGAGAACTGTAGGGGAAATCAGTTCAGAAATGCTCGCAACCCCTTGGCTAAATCTTCGTTTAGTTCAACCCTTATCCACTGATAGTCGCGCAATCGAAGTTGATGGAGTCCAATTCAAAATAGAGATGCCTGAATCAGTTTTAACTATACCAAATAGACAAACCGGAGCTAAAACTGATGTCAAGCTAGGTATTCAAGTTATCAACAATACTTCCAACTCACTTCGTTTTTATCAACTAGGTTCTATAAATATGTATCTAATAGATGATAATGAAAGAGCCTTACAAACTCTTCCTGAAAAAATAAGCGCTGGAAAGCCAAAACTCCTAACTAATTATTCGGTTCAATCGGGAAAAAGTGCATTTTTTAGTTTAAATGGAGAAATTTCATGGAGGGACAAAAATGTTCTTCAAATAGCATTTCCAAGGAAAAGTCGCCAACAATTTACTGGAAACGATTCTTACTATCATTTCGGCGAACTCACAGCCAACCAATCCTATCAGCTTCAAGTTACATATAAAGTTGCTGAAAGTGCAACTCATTTAGAGGAAAAAATCTTAGAAAAAGTGTGGACGGGTTGGGTAACTCTACCTTCTGTCAACTTTACTCTTGTCGAACCATAAAATGAAAATAAAAAGGGTGCGATGCTCCCGGAGGGAGCCGCCCAAGGGGCGATCGCTAAACTTTCAGTACTAGTTTGGTATTGAGAGGATTGACTGCGCCCGAACAACATACAGCAATTAACAGGGTTACTGATATGACATCTTCTGATGAACTGAGCGATACACATATAGAAATCGCTAGCTCCTCCCTAAGAATTTTGTCTGGCATGGTCTATTCCATTCCAAAGAAGCAACTTGGGGTCTATACTCCCATCAAATTGCGCGTGAATATCGTCCACAAAACCTCAAATTCCCTTTATCTTAACCCCGAGCAACCCCTTATTCCAGAGCTTTTGACATCGGATGGACAAATAATACAAGGACGTTTAGTGACTGAGGAACTTATTACTAATACTCAGCCAAATAACCTGACAGAAGGCGATCAAACGAAAAAACTTGAAAACTGTAAAATCAGAGTTGAAGGACGGCGAAGTTTTTATCTAACTGCAAGGCTGTTTTGGCGTGATAGCTCCCTACAGCTAGCAATTCCTAGTTCTCCTAATTCCGGATTGATTAATTCGGTTGACTCGAATTATTTTTGGTGTTTTGACCGACTTGAAGCAAAAATATATCAGCTTCGATTTGTTTTAAATACCGCTCGTGAGACTACACCTGTTTTAGAATCTAAAATCGAACAAGAAGAAACTGTATGGGGAGATTGTTCGGAAATATTATCAACACCTTGGCTAAATCTTCATCTAGTTCAACCATTAGTCACTGACGAGCACACAATAGAAGTGGATGGCGTCACATTTAAAATAGAGATGCCAAATTCTATTTTTAGAATCTCTAAATCAGAAACGCGTGTAAAGCTGGGCATTCATATTACGAATAATACGTCAATGACTCTTCGCTTTTATCAAAAAGCTTCAATAGAAGCCATTTTAATAGGTGACGACGGTAAAGAAATAAATTCTCAAAGCGATCCACCAGGAAGAGGGAGAAGTAAGGAACCAGAATATTACTCAGTTAAACCAGGAAAAAGTGTATTTTTGAATTTAGAGTCAATGCTTCTTTGGAGTTATAAAGAAGACCCAAGCACAAACATACAAGAAACATGGTATTTTGACAAAAGCTTGACTCTCAGACGACGGTCTTCCGAGCATCAACATGGTTTCCAATTAAAACCTAAAGTTCAAATTCAACTTGCTGTTCCTAATAAAACTCGCCACCGCTTTAATGAAGGTAATGGCTTTGATTATTTTTCCGATCTCAAAGTGGGTGCATCATATCAACTTCAAGTCATATACTGCGTTTCCGATGGCGCAAGAAACTTAGAGTCACGGGTATTAGAAAAAATTTGGACTGGGTGGATAGCTATGCCCTTTGTAGAATTCCATCTTGTCAAACTATAAAGTGACCTAGTTGGTGTACTCACAAACTGGAAATCTGCTGAAATTGACAACGCATAAAATGACTGTTAAAAGAAAAGATAGCCAATATGTCTGGAAAATCAAAGAAAAAGAAAAGCAAAGCCCCTAAAGCAAATGGGAGAGGGATGGAAATTTGGGAGCCAGAGCTAATAGTACTATCTATTCCAGAAAACAGAGCAAGTGCTTTTGCACCTTTGTGGCTTCGCGTTTGCATGACTCGTAACTGTAGTAATTCATCTGTTAGCCGATAGCGCTGCTGCACGGAAACTGCTGCATATTGCTTGGGCTGTGGTCAAAAAGAGACACCCGTTTGACCAAAACTATGTACTCAAACAGCAAACCACTTGACAGTTGCCTACGGTATCTTCCCTAGCATTACGCCAAGATACAAGCGAAAACTAACTTAACACCAGTCTCATTCTTTAGTTAGAGGTTAGGTTTAATTGAAAGCTTTAAGGTTCAGGTGTTGATTTGTAGTAGTTAATTTTTTTAGTAGTTTATAAGGCTGATACGAAGGGTAAATTTTTTCAAGAGACTTCTATATGCCTTTCGCTAATAAGCTTTTATCCTACACTGTCGTCCGCTCCTAGTATTAGAGTTTGGCCAAATTTGTTTGTCCAAACTGCAATAAACAAAGCACCATACAGCAAGCACGGCAGACAATAGACATGAGCCAACCAATTAAAGTTGAAAAGACGGTAACGATTAACAAACCAGCAGAGGAACTCTACCGCTTTTGGCATAACTTTGGGAACTGGCCGCGCTTCATGAAGCATCTCAAAGACGTAAAAGTACACAATAATAAGCGCTCGCACTGGACGACCAGTGGGGTGTTAGGTGGAAGTGTTGAATGGGATGCAGATATCATTGAAGATCGGGAAAACGAATTGATTGCTTGGGCTTCGGTTGAAGGTGCAGATGTTGATAACTCTGCTTCTGTCCGCTTCCAGCCAGCACCCGCCAATCGCAGTACAGAGGTAAAGGTCGTCACGGAATATAACCCGTCTGGTGGTGCAATTGCATCTGTGTTTGCCAAACTCTTCGGCGAAGAACCAGAACAGTAGATTGGAGATGATTTACGCCGCTTCAAAATGCTGATGGAAGCAGGCGAGATTGCAACAACAGAAGGTCAACCAAAGGGAGGTTAAAGATTATGAAAGCAGTTTGCTGGCACAGCGCTAACGATGTACAAGTTGATACAGTACCCGAGCCAAAAATCATCAAACCGCGTGATGCGATTGTGAAAATCACGTCAACGGCGATTTGCGGTTCTGATTTACATCTTTATGACGGTTACATCCCCACAATGGAAAAAGGAGACATCCTGGGTCATGAATTTATGGGTGAAGTCGTTGAATTGGGCAGTGCCGTCAAAAATATCAAGATAGGCGATCGCGTAGTTGGGTGACCGCCGAGATACGGATACTGTTGGCGAAATATTACTTAACATTTGAAGAGAAACCCAAACGATGTATTACATGGAAAGGAGGCATGGGCTTTACCATTTTGTCTTCTGTGATGGTTTTTGCTCCACCATGAACAATAATAGTCGGGATCGTAGAATTTCCTTTAGTTAGTATGAATTTTGCGGAACTGCGCTTGCCTCAACGGGTTTAGTTGCTCTCTGGCGATAGGTTCCATCAACATTTACCATACCAACAAACCAAGCTGCCATCGTGGAGATCGCCTCTTACAGAATTTTAGCAACATATAACTGGGGAGGTGCTGCGCCATACGAATTGCTCCTTCAGGACAGCTAGCTAGGTGCCGTCTGCTCTGGTGCCTTTGTTCAACTCAATTTTTGTCAGTCCCTAAAGAAGTTCTCAGGATTGAAGTTGAGCATTTTAGAAAGACTAAAAAGATAAAATTTGTCCAATTATGTCTGCAAAATTTAGCTGTAAAACTTGAATCTCCAGATGGAATCGGAAAATATAAGAGAAGAACTTGGCGATTAAAGTTTAATCCTACCCCATACCGTTTCACTATATTAAGGAGGCGACCAATGGCTAGCATCACAATTTCCCACCTGCATCCTATTGATAACGAACGGCTTTTCGATGAACTAACTGCTAGGGAAATGAGGACTGTAGTTGGTGGAGCGTTAGTCTTTAAACTAAACAACGTTAGTCCCAAACAACTAGAAATATTGAAGTTGTTTTCTGTTTTTAACAATCCGGATAGAGACCCGATAACTATTACTTTGAATACTTTGGATCATCCTGGGAATTCTTATTAATTTTTTAGGTCTCATAACTTGGCAATGACATAGTCAACAAATTTATCATCTACTGTACCTACAACTAACGTGAATTAGCTGTAGGTATAATTTATTTAAAATATTTTTTTAATAGACTATTTGCAAAACTTTTTTGATGTCTCAGACTGGAAGTTTGAGGCTAGTTACCCTTTTGGGGAATTCAAAATATGCCCACCGCACGTTACGCGAAAATGAATCTCTTAAAATTCAGTCCCCTTGACTCTCGGAGATGGGGGTATTTAAAGCTAACTATTTTGAAAAAGACATAATTTGTCTATATATGTCGATTCCATCAGAGCGATCGCCTTGAATTTTCAAAATTTCTATTTAACAATGGCAATTATAAGGTTAAGCAATCAAAGCTTAATTCTCACACAAAGACTACTTAACTTCCGCTATTTTTTAGGAGAAAAACAATGGCGAACATTAAAGTTTCTGACATGAATCTTGCTGGTTCTGAACTGTTCATGGACTCCGAAAGCTTTCTCAACGACCTAACCGACATGGATGTAACATCCGTTCAAGGTGGTGAAGGCTACGGATTAGGTGAATTTTACGGCTTGAATTACAAGGTTCTTGAGGCTGGACTGGTAGGATTGGGAATTACTAACGTTGTCTCCTTAGTCAAGTCATTTAGCGCCAACGGTTTAGGTGGCATTGGTACTGGTGCTACTACTGGTGCTACTACTGCTGCTGGTACTGGTGCTACTACTGCTGGTGCTAGTACTCTGCAGCTGACTATCTAGTCATTTGTATTTGGTTGTGCGGGCAGAACGCAACAATCAAAAGCTCGAGCGTGTTTAATTTACCAACTAATAGGAGAAAAAACAATGGCGAACATTAAAGTTTCTGACATGAATCTTGCTGGTTCTGAACTGTTCATGGATTCCGAAAGCTTTCTCAACGACCTAACCGACATGGATGTAACATCCGTTCAAGGTGGTGAAGGCTACGGATTAGGTGAATTTTACGGCTTGAATTACAAGGTTCTTGAGGCTGGACTGGTAGGATTGGGAGTTACTAACGTTGTCTCCCTAGTCAAGTCATTTAGCGCCAACGGTTTAGGTGGCATTGGTACTGGTGGCATCATATAATGACCTTCTCTACTAATTTGTAGGTCGTTATTTAGCAGGATTTAGGAATGTCATCGCTTAATCCTGCTGAAGCTGCAAGCTGCCAATTAGCAGGATTAGTGCTTTTCAAACCACTAATCCTGCTCCAATTAAGCAATGATTGTTTGAGGAGTGGAGGCATAAATGGCTAAAATCATAATTTCTGATTTACGTCCCGCTGACTCTGAAGATTCCGAAAGCTTTTTGCATGAAATAACTGATATAGAATCCACGATTGTACAAGGTGGTGTGGACTACGGACTCTCTCAGTTTCTAAACTTTGGTGTTAAGACTTTAGAGTATGCATTAATCGGGTTTGCTATCTATAACATTGTGTCGCTAGTCAAGTTATTTATGACCTCTCCTCGACATCGGTTTTAGTTGGTATCTCCTTTTCCCGCTTGTTTGCACTTACAAAATCAGCACTTGTTATCGCTTTAAATGTCTTGAATTTTGCGAAGATTATTCATGAACTTTTACCTAACTATACAGTCATTAAAGCTTGAAAAAGCTCTGACATCATGACATTTCTATTAAGTTCTCAAAATGTTTTTGAGTACCTAGTTGAAAAGGGACTCTCTACTCACCAAAAGCAGTCTCTGAGCAAGATTGAACTAAAACCTGCCAAAAACTTTAACTTGTTACTCAGTTTGCCAGAAGGTCGTCAACTCCTGATTAAGCAAGAGCCTCACGACCATCAAGGAAAAACCGCAGGTGAGTTTTTGCGAGAATGGCAAGTTCAAAGGTTGTTACAACAATTTCCAGAACTTAGCCACATTCGTTCATCCGTTTGCGAGGCGATTTATTTTGATGCTGAGCATTCAATCATTGTGTTCAATTATCTCAATGATTATCGCGATTTAGCGGATTTCTACATCAAGGAAAATATTTTTCCAACTGCCATTGCAGCTGCGGTGGGAGCTACTTTAGCTTCAATCCATCGCCTGACTTTAGACGCTCAAGACTATCGGGAATTCTTACAATCTAACACAGGAGCATTTAGTCACCAAACTTTTAACCTGACGAGTGATTTGGAACGAATCACTCCGGAAATTTTTGGTACTGTTCCGGGCGATGGTTTGAAATTCTTTGTACTCTATCAGCGTTTCGACAGCCTGAGACAGGCGATCTCACAATTGAACGCGGCCATCGAACTGTGTTGTCTCACCCATGATGACCTGAAGTTGAATAATATCTTACTGGCCAATAATTGGGAGGAAGCGGTTTCTCAAACATCGTCGCCAACTCACAGCATGATTCGCTTAATTGACTGGGAGAAATCGAGTTGGGGAGATCCGGCTAGCGATTTAGGAACGCTAATTGCCAATTACTTGCAAATTTGGTTGTATGGCTTGACAGTTAGTAAAACGATTACTCTTGAAGAGTCTTTGCGCCTGAGCACGACTCCTTTGGAACGGCTCCAGCCTTCAATAGCAGCCCTGGTTAGTGCTTATTTAAATAACTTTCCAGAAATTTTGCGGCGTCGGGATTTTTTGCTCAGAGTTGTGCAATTTTCCGGTCTTGCCTTGATTCAAGCAATTCTGGCAACAATACAGCACGAAAAAACCTTTGGTAATCTCGGTATCTGTATGTTACAGGTTGCCAAGGCTTTGTTATGCCGTCCGGAACAATCCATTGAGACTGTGTTTGGCATGACGGCTTTTGACCTGATTCACCGCAGAGTTTTGCGCTTGGTTAAGTAATTTAAGTTATGGGCATACAATTATGCAATTACTAGATTCGCCGACATTACTAATATCAGAGACTTCGCTTAAGCAAGTACTATCTACTCTACAAGACATAGCCAAAAAAGTTGAGATTCAATCCAACTTTTGTATTTGCCATCCAGATTACAAACCCTTAAAACTTCCAGATGAAGTCGTATCCCGCTTTCAGCAATTACCATTGAACCTTCAGCACAAGTTTCTCAATTCGCAATTGTGTAATTTTCTCTACGGCATCTATTATAACGGCGCAGCTCAAACTCTCCTTGCTCTAGATGCAGAGTTAATGGATTCGACAAAGCTCCAGAATCTAGAGAACAATACCTTTTTAGGAGTAGATTTGGGGTTTTACGAGCAATTGCACAGAGCCAACAACGGTAAAGGCTATTTTGACCCCGGTTGGCAAGTGCTGAGGCTTGAGAGCGATCGCACTCTAGCGGTGAAAAAGGGCGAATTGACTTTGCATATAGAACGCGAGCGCCATCTCCAAGGCGTAGAGCAATATGCGCTCGTTGGCGACTCGGTTGCTATCAAGATGCCTCCTAATTTGGTGCAAAATGGTTTTTACATGGCAGTTGGTGATGCGGGACCACAAAGTCATGCTCGTACACTCATCAATTCGCAGCTTGTGCGCGTCTACTTTAATTTAAGTCCTGAAGGTGCAGTTGCGGTTATGGGTAGCTTAACACGGCAACTCAACACTATGTTCATTCCCTTCAGTTTTAAAGCGCTATACAATCCTTCCGACTACGAGCGCTACGATACAGCCGTGCTTTACTTTGAAAGAAGTGACTATCGAATCATTCGGCTAGTGCTGCAATCTATTTATACAAAGTATCAGTCGTATTTTAGTCAGGAAGTGCCACTCTTCACAAAATTGCTAGCACCAGGACTTGCTCTGGCAGAAGAACCAGACAATAAATTTAGTGAGAAAGAAAGTTTTGGTTTAAATCGCTGCCAAATTGTTGCCAATAGTTTGCTGGAAGCTTGGCAACAAGGAAATGAGTCAAAAGTCAATCGGATGGTACTGATGATTAAGCACTTCGGCAAACAGGGAATTGAATTGCAGCGTCCTTACCTCAATGCCGAATCTGAAGATATTTACGAGATTTTAGATTTATCCGATTCACAGTGATTCGCCTCAACTGACATCACTGTGAAGGACAGAGGTGCAATACAGACACTCAGGCGATTTTGAGAGTGATGCATGTTTCACGGACACATCTTGCGCTCCGCGAAGCGTCAAGCCTCCAGCTTATCGCCTGTTTTTTTGTTAAGTAGGTTCTAGCAAGAGCCGTGCGATGGGAGCATTCAAATTTGGTACATTGCCCTCAGAATATAATTCTGGGGCTATACAAACAAAGCCTGCCTTTGCAGGTTATGATACATGAGTCCGCGTAAGCGGTGAGTCCAGTGCTGTAGGCGGGTTTCCCGCGCCCTGGGAACTAGCAAACCCGGAGGGACTTCGTTTGTGTAGCTGCGATTTCCAATCGTAAGCGTGTTTTTTCCAAATTAGGATGCTCCCTGTGCGCTGCGAAAAACCTTATCAAATTTATCCATTAATTTTTACCCCGCCCTCAACCATTATGTTGCGCGGGGTAGTTCATTATCTTAAGCTAGTTTTGGCAATTCCTGGGATGATTTAAAATTAGCATCTAGTTCAAGCCGCACCACAACTTTAACTTCCTCAAGTTGTTGCTTTAACCAAGTAGAAAACAAATCTCCCACAATCTTCAAGCGCAGCGCCTCGTTTAATTGCGGTGGAATGATTTCTTCAACCCTCAGGAGATGGACTCCTTTTTGGGTAACAATTGGCTTGAGAATCTGTGGCGGATGGGCGGCAAAGATACAAGCTGCAATCTCCGGTCTAATATCACTACGGTGTCGTATCCCGCAATAACCCCCAGCGCGGCGCAGTTCTGGCTCTTGTATGTATTGACGGGCAATATCTTGGAAACTAATTTCGGTTTCTTGCAGCGCATAAAACAGTTCCCAAGACAAGTCTTCATCATCTAACACGACTTCATAGGTCACAGCCCCGGCATAATCAAGTTGGTGTTCGTAAAAGAACGGTTCGACTTGCTCTGCAAATAAATAACTCGCTAACTTCGCAGAAAGTAGGTTAATATGGGCTAATTCCTCAAAATCATCGAGGGAAAGAAAATGTTTTTGCAGCCATGTCCAAGTGTCTTCAGCTTTTACAAGTTTGTTGGCTAATCGTAAGCTATCTGCTGAGCGCTGAAGTTCTTCTGGCTCGACTTTAATGTTTGCTTGAGCAGCAGCATCAGCAATAATTTTACGGTTAGCCATTGCTTCAATTATGTCAGGAATTTGGCAGGAAAGCTTGATTTGATGCAGAATGTCTTCAGCGGAAAAATTAAAAGTTTTTGCCATGCTTGTACTCCTTGAATTATTAACATTAGTTATTGTTTATTGCCATCCTATTTGAGTTGGAATTACCTCATGAAGGGAGGGGACAGGAAACAGGATTTTTTATAAATGATTCAGGATGGCTATATTAGGTAGTAATGATGAGTGACTGCCTAATATTAATAACTAAAGATCTAAACCGCCTTTTTGCAATTTCTTAAACGGATCTAACAAGAAGTCAATCACACGGCGCTGACGGATAATCACCTCTGCTGTTGCTGTTTGACCAGGTGTTAACTCTATGCGTTTGTTTGCCGTCTGAATATAAGGCTGCGGCAGGGCTATGTCTAACTCATAAGTTTCTAACTTGCCGGAGTTAGTTTCACTGACTTTGGAGTCTGGTGAAATCCAACTCACGCGCCCTTGCACCACTCCATAATCTTGGAAGGGATAAGCGTCAAATTTAATTTTGACAGGCATCCCTGCTCGCAAAAAACCACTTTGTTGGCTAGTCAATTGGGCTTTAAGTATTAAAGTAGAACCCTTGGGCGCAACTTGTGCAATCATTTGACCGGGTTGTACCACGGCTCCGGGTTGTTGAATCGGCAACTGAAAAATTGTGCCATCAATGGGAGAACGCATCACTCGTTGAGCTAACTGGAGATTGAAAGATTGAATTTGGCTTTTAATTTGACCTATTTCCGATTGCAAAACGGTTATTTGAGATAGCAAATCTTTCAGTTGTTGCTGACTTTTTAACAAAGTCAGTTTCCCTGCCTGAACCACACTTTGATAATTATTTTCCTGCTCATTTAAACGTAGCTGGGCTTGCTGGATATCAGATTCAGCTTGATGAATAGTTCTCTGATAATTAGTCTGTTGCTCTTTTACATTGGACTGGGCTTGAGAAATATTGGACTGAGCTTGCACAAGTTGTTGGTAGTTTTCTTGTGCTAACTGTTGCACTTCTAGAAAGCGATCGTGTGAAATCGCACCCTCGTTCCAAACTTTTCTGTAGCGCGGTACTTTTTCCCGAGCGCTTTTCAAACGAACTTCTGCTAACTTATAGGCGGCAAGGCTAGAATCAAGTGCTTGCCGCATCTGGTTGACTTTAGCCAGTTTTTCCTCTTTTTGTAAGTTATAGCCCGTCTTAAGGGTATCAAGATTCTGTTGTGCCTGCTGTACTTGCGCTCTTTTTTCCAATTGTTGAGCTTGGTTTTGTTGCTCAGTGACGTTAACCGCCAGCATCAGTTGATTTTTAAGTAGCCGCAACTGCGCCAGTTGATTTTTATCTCCTTGGAGTTTTGTCTGGCTAGCCTGCACATTTGTTCGCAGTATATCAGACTCTTGTTCCACCAGTATCTGTCCTGCTCGAACTTGCTCTCCTTCTTTTACCTTCACAGCAATAACATTTCCCCCCACAGCAGCATCCAATCTTTGTGTTGCTCCTTTAGGTTCTATCCGCCCTCTGGCAGTTCCTGTCTCATCAACTTTAGAAAGCATTGACCAAGGTAAGATAATTCCTGTAAAACCTATTATTAAATACAGCAAAGAACGTGTCCAAACTCGTGGTAATGCATCTAGCAGTTCTTCGGTGCCGTAATGCCAATCTTTAGGATGGCTTGCTGTTAGCGTCTGATGATGAACAGTGGTAGAGTCGAGGGTATCAAGTTGTTCCTGAGGTGGTTTGCTAAGAACAGACAATGAATTAAAAGATGGATTTGCCATATTAATTTTTTACCCTTGAGTTTTTGGTTGCCTGGGAATGCCCTAAAATCTTTGTGAAACCCTCGTGTGGTTTTTTGCTCGAGAAGGCAGAGCCTTCCGGAATACGTTACCAAGCTAAGCCCGGTAATGAGCGTAAAACTCAAGCAACTTGAGGCAGTTGTTGTTGGTTGAGGTAGTAGAAATGACCTTTTCTTTTAATTAATTCATCGTGAGTACCGCTTTCAACTAATACGCCGCGATCTAAAACCAAAATTAGGTCAGCATTACGTATGGTAGAAAGGCGATGAGCAATTATCAGGGTTGTGCGCCCTTTGATAATTGTGTTCAGATTGCTTTGAATAATACGCTCGGATTCTGAGTCGAGGTGACTGGTGGCTTCATCTAATAGTAATAAGCGGGGATTTCCTAACAAAGCGCGAGCAATTGCTAGTCGTTGGCGTTGTCCACCAGATAGCAATCCGCCGCCTTCACCAATTTGAGTTTCGTAACCCATTGGCAGTTGCTGAATAAATTCCTCCGCTCCAGCCAGTCGCGCCACTTCCATAATTTCTTCTAGGGTGGCTTCTGGGTGAGCAATGCTAATGTTTTCCCGAATCGTACTGCCAAACAAAAAGGTATCTTGATCTACAACACCAATTTGGGAACGGAGCGACCTCAAAGCAATACTTGTCACATCATAACCGTCGATTAACACTTTGCCCTCTGTCGGCTGATAAAGACCCAAAATCAACTTGAAGAGTGTCGTTTTACCAGAACCGCTACGCCCTACAACCGCCACAGTTTGCTCCGATTGCACTTCAAAACTGAGATTTTCTAGCACGTTACTATCATTGTCAGGATGATAGCGAAAGGTGACATTTTCAAAGCGAATATGACCGCGTAATGTTGGTAAAAACTGACGGGGCGACAAGTGTAAATCTTCTTCTGGCTCGGCTTCTAACACATCATTAATTCGTTCAGCGGAAATGAACACTTCCTGCAATTGATTCCATAGTACGGATAGCCGTTGGAATGGGTTAATGACATTGCCTAACAACATATTGAAAGCAATTAATTGCCCAATTGTGAGTTGGTTCTGAATCACCTGCCATGCCCCAAACCACAGTAATACGGTGTTTGCTACCGTTCTAATTGTGGCACTTATGACTTGCAATTGATTACCAACGACCTGTCCGGAAAAGCCTTTTTTAATCGATTGATGCAAGCGTTCTTCCCATTGCCAGCGTACCGTTTGCTCAACTGCCATTGACCTAATTGTGCGAATGCCTGTAAGAGCTTCAATGAGATAACGGCTCTCAGCGTTCATGGTATTAAATATTTCTCTGGAAATACGTTGCAAAAAAGGCGTTGCAATTAGGGTTAATAACACCATTGGCGGCACAATGACCAGTACTAGCAATGCTAATTTCCAGCTGTACCAGAACATCATTCCCACATAGATAAACACTGTTAGCAAATCCAGAAAGATTGATAGTGCCTCACCCGTTAAAAAGCGCTGAATTTTGTGATTTTCTTGCAGGCGAGAAACGATGTCGCCGACATAACGAGACTCGAAAAACGATAGCGGCAGTCGGAAGGTATGTTTAATAAAACCTACAATCATCGACAGACTGACTTTGTTTGCTGTGTGATCCAGCAAATATTGCCGCAGTCCGTTCATAGCCACTCCAAACAGCCCAAAAATGAGCAAGCCTAACCCTACAGCGTTTAAAGTTAAGGTACTGCCCTGGACAATGACTTTATCTAATAGCAACTGGGTGAATAAGGGCGTTATCAGTCCAAACACCTGAATAAGCACAGAAGCAATGAACACTTCTAGCAGGACTACCCAGTGCGGTTTGACTAACTCAAAAAACTGCCAAAATCCTGTATTTGCTTCCTCGGTTTCTTTTAACAGAGCTGTGGGTTGCAATAACAATGCATAACCAGTCCAATTGGCTTTGAATTCAGCTATTGTGAAAGTGCGTTGGCCGATCGCCGGGTCACCAACAATCACCCGCCGTTTTGTGATTTCATAAACGACGATGTAGTGTTTGCCTTCCCAGTGAGCGATCGCAGGCAAGGGTTGTTGTGCCAATTTATCCAAACTAGCTTTCACAGGTCGGGTAGAAAAGCCAATGCTTTCTGCTGCTGCTGCTAAACTCCGCAGTGACGCTCCACTGCGGCTTGTGTTCGCTAAATCCCGCACTCGATTTATACTAAAGCGCTTGCCCCAATAGCGAGCAATCATAACTAAGCAAGCCGCACCACAGTCAGAAGCGCTTTGTTGTTGAAATAATGGATACCGCTTGGTTAAACGACCCCACACCTGACCAATGGTGACAGTTGGGCTAGGAAAATAAACGCGTCGAGACTGACGGGAGGAAGAATGTGGATGCTGGGAAGAGGATATATAGACGCGTGGACGCTCTAATGTAGGGAATGTAAATGAATAACTCCCCAGATCAAAACGTCTTCCCCTCCCCGCGTCTTCCCCTTCTGTGTCTTCTTCATCTCCTAAGTCAGAATCATTACCAGAGTCTTTTGTAATTAAGTCTGGTAATTGTGGTAAATAATCTAGTGCTATTTGCCAATCAGAATTTTTGAGACTGTAAACTATTGTTGGTTGAATAGCTTGCCAACCACCCTCTCTTGCATTGCAATGTGCCGGAGCATAAATTGTGCCAGGAGTGAGGGTGCTACCATTAGAATGCAGCAGTTCTCCGCGACGCAGCAGCCACAGTTTGCTGTCTTGTGTAAGTTTTGCTGGTAAAAAGCCAATCTCTAGATTGTGCCGTTGAAACAGGGATAATACTTTCAGCATCCCCTCCATAGAAGCCATGCGGGAAGGTTGCGAGTTGTGGTTGTATAACAGCAGCAAATCCCATACTTCTGCACGGGCGAACAGGCGAGCGCGAATATCGGGATATTTGCCCATTAAGTTTTGCAACTTTTCGTTGCTGAGATAGCAAAGCTTTAAATCTGTAGAAGCTCTGGCATTGTAAGGCTGAAATTCTTCTTCGGGAAACAGAGTCATTTCACCAAATGAACCTCCAGTTGAAAAAGTAGCAATTAAGTTATTGGAGGTATCCAGCAGTCTGACTTTACCCGTTAAAACTATATAAATTCCGGGGTTTGCGTCTAATGCTCGCCAGAACAGCTTTGCTATTTGTGGTTTCTGGATTTCTACTGCTCTAGTGCAGTCTGCTAGCTCCGTGTCTGGAAGGGTTTCACCCAAACTTTGGGTGAGTTGTGCAACTAGCTGTTGATACGAAAATTCTCTTGGCATACACTCACCTGTACAATACAACTAGCGATCGGTCTTCATAAAATTGAGTGACCATTGCAAACTAGACTCACCAGGCAATAATTGCAGGTCACCAATTGTAATCCCAGAATCTTTGGTATCGTCAGTTTCTTGTTTGGAGCGATCGTGTCTTTGTTTTGTAGACAGCCCCATTTGTTTGAGCAGGCGATTTATGTGGCGTTCGGTAATTTCAATCCCAAATTCACTTGCTAAATGTTTGCTTAACCATTGGGCTGTCCAGCATTGAAATGGATAGCCGTACTCACGAGGGCTATGGCTCACCAATTCTTTCAAGCGATCGAGATATTGCTCGTTAACACTCTTCGGTCTGCCTATCGGTTGGTCCTGCCATTTGTGAGCTAAACCAGCTTTTGCTGCGCCAATCCAGTACCGCGCCATATGGTAGGAACAACCTAATATTTCACAGATTTGGGTTTGAGATTTACCCCGATCTGCCAGCAACATAACTTCGATGCGACGACGGTATTCTGGTTGTAAATGCGTTTGCAAAGCCTTCAGCAGAACTTTCCGCTGAAAAGGCGTTAAAAACTTGCCGTTATTAACGTTGTAGCTTTCAAAATCTTGAAATTGATTGGCTTCGTGTGTCATAACTATTACCGATTGCACCCAATTGTAAAATGTGGGAGTTCATACCAATACAATTCGGATAAGACCACAGGTTTCATCCGTGTAGCTAAGCCATCCGTGGAAAAATCCTAGAAAATTCCTCAGAGGCTTTCTTGGCACGCAGTAGTTTGTGAAATCCCCAATGAGAAAATTTCACAAACGCATATTTAATATGCCCTAAAAGGCTAATTAAATAGTTAGGTGATATTCAACTAATTTTCTAATGTTTCCGAATTTATTAGTGTTCTACCTTTGAACATACAAACCAGGATGCAATACAGTTTAATTAAAGTCCAATTACTGTGCTGAGGCTCTCTTAATTCCTCAATTGTATGATGAAAATTGTGTGAGAATTTTCACCATTATAGTAAAATCTTCTAAGCTGGCACAGATTTAATTTTTTAGTGTAATTCCTTACAATTTCTAAATGACTCTTTCCTAAGTTAGATTTATAATAATCTTTGATTTAATTAACGCTAATCATCGTTTCAGCCTATTAAAACCTTATTTTGACGAGCAATCAAGTATAACTGGTAAGTAGGTCAGTATTAAAAATTATCGTCATGACAAGGCAGATGGCAGAGGGCAGATGGCAGAAGGGAAGAGGTTTTTAGGCAACTTTACTTTTCGTTACATACTTCGGTTTTTTTGCGCCTTTCTACTTAAACCAAAATCTGCCAAGAACCAAGTTATGGTTCCATTGTTAGGACTCTCTGACAATCAGGTCACGTAACAATAAGGGTTTCAGACACTGAAATGCTAGCTTATGCTTCCAGACCCTGAAATCTTTTGGGTATGGTGACATTGTAAACAAAATGAGTATAGAACAAAACAAAAACTGTTCTCATAACTTGGACAGAGGACATTTAGCGCTGTCATCTTAGGCTTAAGATACCTCGACCAAACGAAGGAAATCTAAGTTTTTACAGATGCCAGCCGAAGGGGCAAATCCTGAAAGTGAAGCATTGCTAGCTGTTTGATGAACAACAGCTACTCACAAATGATATTATGAGGACATTGAGATGGCTCAACCTATCAAAGTCGAAAAAACGGTAACCATTGAAAAATCCGCAGAAGATCTTTACCGCTTCTGGCACAACTTAGAAAACTTACCACGCTTTACCAGGCATCTTAAAAGTGTGAATGTCTATGACGATGGGCGATCGCACTGGGTTACTAGCGCACCGATGGGCAACAGCGTTGAATGGGATGCCAGAATCACTGAAGATCGACCGAATGAAGTGATTGCCTGGACTTCAGTGGAAGGGGCAGACATTGCGAACTCTGGTTCGGTTCACTTTCAACCTGCTCCTGGCGATCGGGGGACTGAGGTAAAAGTCATCACAACCTATGATGCGCCTGCTGGAGTCGTTGGAGATGCAATTGCCAAGCTGTTTGGTGAAAACCCAAAACAGCAAATTGGAGACGATCTTGCCCGCTTCAAAATGCTGATGGAGGCAGGCGAAATTGCAACAAACGAAGGTCAACCTAGAGGTCAAGGATGAATCCATTATGAAAGCAGCTTGTTGGCAAGGTACGCACGATGTGCGAGTAGAAACAGTCCCAGATCCCAAAATCCTCAACCCGCGCGACGCGATCGTCAAGGTGACTGCTACAACCATTTGCGGTTCTGACTTGCACATCTACGATGGCTACATCCCAACGATGCAACCCGGTGACATTATTGGTCACGAATTCATGGGAGAAGTCGTTGAAGTTGGCAGTGAAGTCAAGCGCTTGAAAACTGGCGATCGCACGGTTGTGTCTTCGGCGATCGGCTGTGGTCACTGCTGGTACTGCAAACAGCAGCAGTGGTCCCTGTGTGACAACTCTAATCCAAATGGCTGGATGCAAGAAAAAGTTTATGGCTATGGAACAGGGGCAATCTTCGGCTACTCCCATGCCTTTGGAGGTTATGCGGGTTCCTTTGCTGATTACATCCGCGTCCCATTTGCAGATTTCACAGCCATCGCTGTGCCGAAAGACATTCCGGATGAAAAACTGTTGCCTGTCTCTGATGCCTTTCCCACAGGATATATGGGGGCAGATTTGTGCAACATTCAACCGGGTGATGTCGTTGCTGTCTGGGGCTGTGGCCCGGTGGGGCAATTTGCCATGCGGAGTGCCTACCTGCTGGGCGCAGAGCGCGTTATTGGCATCGATCGCTTTCCCGAACGACTGCAACTCGCGAGAGACTTTGCTAAAGCAGAGATCGTCAACTACGAAGAAGTAGATGTCCTCGAAGCACTCAAGGAAATGACGGGAGGAATGGGTCCGGATGCCTGTATTGATGCGGTCGGTATGGAAGCACACGGTACAGGCCCAGAGGGGTTGTATGACAAAGCCAAACAAGCCGTCCGCCTGGAAACCGATCGCCCGCATGTGCTCCGGCAGATGATGGTAGCGTGTCGCAAAGGCGGCACTTTATCGATCATGGGAGTGTATGGCGGCTTTGTGGACAAGTTGCCAATGGGGGCAGCCATGAACAAAGCCCTCACCTTCAGAACAGGGCAGATGTTTGGTCCGAAGTATATTCCCAAGTTGGTGGAGCACGTTTTGAACGGCGACGTGGACCCCTCGGCTGTGCTGACGCATCGCTTGCCTTTGGCTGAAATAAAGCAGGGTTTTGAAATGTTCAAGCACAAGAAAGACCAATGCATCAAAGTCATGTTGCAGCCCGACTAGTGGCTCATCTCACTACAAACAATGGAGAAAAATCATGAAAGCAGTTTGTTGGCAAGGGGCTAATAAAGTGGGAGTTGACACGGTCCCCGATCCCAAAATTATTAACCCACAAGATGCTGTTATCAAAATTACGTCAACCGCAATTTGTGGGTCTGATTTACACCTCTACGATGGATTCATTCCGACGATGGAGCAGGGCGATATTCTGGGGCATGAATTCATGGGAGAAGTCGTTGAAGTCGGCAGCGAAGTTAAGCGAATTAAGGTTGGCGATCGGGTCGTCAATCCATTTCCCATCGCCTGCGGTCAGTGCTTCTTCTGCAAACAATCGCTAACGTCTCTGTGCGACAACACCAATCCCAATGCCTTTATGGCAGAAGCGATTATGGGATATTCACCCTCAGGCATTTTTGGCTACTCCCATATGTTGGGGGGCTATGCGGGCGGTCAAGCCGAATATGCTCGCGTTCCTCATGCTGATGTCGGTCTATGCAAGATTCCCAACGGGTTAACAGACGAACAAGTGCTGTTTCTTTCGGATATCTTTCCCACTGGATATATGGCAGCGGAGAACTGCAATATTCAACCGGGTGACATTGTTGCCATCTGGGGCTGTGGACCGGTTGCTCAATTTGCGATTCGCAGCGCTTTTTTGTTGGGAGCAGAACGGGTAATTGCGATCGATCGTGTGCCTGAACGCCTCCAAATGGCAAAAGACGGTGGGGCAGAAGTCCTCAATTTTGAACAGGTTGATGTTGGGGAAGCTCTTAAAGAAATGACGGGAGGTCGTGGTCCTGATGCCGTGATGGATGCCGTGGGAATGGAATCGCATGGGATGGGACTGGAGGGACTATTAGACAAAACCAAACAAGCGGTGCGCTTAGAAACCGATCGCCCGCACGCGCTCAGACAGGCGATCGTGGCATGCCGCAAAGGTGGCACCGTATCTATTCCCGGTGTATTTGGTGGATTTGCCGATAAGATTCCAATGGGGGCTTTTATGAACAAAGCCTTGACCATGAAAACGGGACAGACTCACGTTCACAGGTATTTTACCCCGCTACTGGAGCACATTCAGAAGGGCGATATCGATCCTTCGTTTGTGATTACCCACAGATTACCGCTAGAGCAAGCCCCGCATGGTTACGAGATTTTTAAGCACAAAAAGGATCGCTGCATCAAGGTCGTACTCAAGCCAGGACAGAGTGCCTAAAATCCCAGTGAGGCAACTTTAGAATTGCTGATGATTCAGCCAGTCCAGCATCATTGGTAGTTCAATTGCTCCTATCTGAGCAGGTTGGAGGATTGCTGGACTGCCTACCAGAAAGCGATCGCGCAGATACGTATAGCCATGCGAGCAATGGTGCATAGATCGCCAGCACAGCGATGAAAACGATGATGGTTTGCCAGAAGCGTGGCTCATCCTGGGCTGAGAGGGCTGAAATTGAAACAGCAAGCTCACACAATCTAGCTGGCGGCAAGGGAGAAACAAGCCAGGGTAAACCAGCGTGGAGCAGACGGAATCGAGATTCAAACAGCCGACGTTTAGAGGAGACATAGAAAAATGGTTAGTCAGTTGCAGAAGTTACCCACCGATGACTCGTTAGGTACACTGGAGACAGTTGCTCACTTTGACGGCGCAATGCTAACCGGCGTGACAGTGTCACATCAAGGGCGCATCTTCGTCAATTTTCCGAAGTGGGGTGATGAGGTCGCATTCACAGTGGCAGAAATCCGGGAAGGTCGTCCTGTGGCTTACCCTGACGAGGCAATTAATCGTACAGACCCAAATGACCTCGCTGGCACGCTGGTGTCTGTGCAAAGTGTGGTTGTCGATCCGGTCGATCGCCTATGGATTCTCGACACGGGCAGTCCGATGTTCCAGCCAACGCAGTATGGTGGACCGAAGCTCGTCTGTGTGGATTTGACGAGCGATCGCGTTATCAAAACAATCCTCTTTCCTCAAGATGTCGCCTTGCCTACCACTTACCTGAACGATGTCCGCTTCGATCTGCGACGCGGTACCGAAGGCATGGCATTCATTACGGATTCGTCTGACCAAGGGGCAAACGGAATTATTGTAGTAGATTTGGCATCAGGCGAGAGCTGGCGCAAGCTGCACGATCATCCATCTACAAAGGCTGAGGCGCTATCAAGTTTCCGCCCAATTGTCGAGGGTCGTCCACTGTTGGAACGCCAGCCTGACGGGAAGACCAAGCCAATCAAAATGGGGTCAGACGGGATTGCCATTAGTGCAGACGGGTCACGCCTGTACTACTGTCCGCTTGCTAGCCGACGGCTCTACAGTGTTGCTATTGATGCACTCGTGGATCGCTCGATTGACGATAGCGCTGTTGCTGCAACCGTAATTGATGAAGGAGACAAGGGCGGTGCTGCAGATGGACTCGAAACAGACGCGGCAGGGTATATTTACTCGACGAACTACGAGCATAATGCGATTTTGCGTCGCCGTTCTGGTGGGGAGTGGGAAACGGTAGTACACGACCCCCGCCTTCTGTGGCCCGATACGATGTCCGTTGCGGCAGATGGATACCTCTACGTCACAGCAAATCAGTTGCATCGTCAGGCGAAATACCAAAAGGGAAAAGACTTGCGCCAAAAGCCGTATACGCTCTTTCGCGTTCGCATCGACGCTCAACCTGTTCTACTGCGGTGAGGCTCGAAAACGCTCGATTGCACAACAAGCACAAGAGGCAATGGCCATGAACCAATCGCTCAAAGTTGAAAAGACGATGTAACAAGCTAGTAGAAGAACTCTACCGCTTCTGGCACATATTATACCAGATTGAGATGAAGTTGCATAGAAGAAAGGAAGTTGCTCAATCGGTCAGCCTTTCAAGAGAGTGGGTTAGGAATCGGGAAAACAAAGCCTTGCCAAGCTACGCGCTCGTGCTGCGAAGCAGGTTAGCTTTTTGTAGTGCTTAACGACTTTGCTACAGGACTCTTGGTTCAGTATGAACTCTCTATCTCTAACCCATCTTGCAGTGCCGCCGAGCACTAGGGTTTGCCCTAGGTCTAGTTGTATACATTCTGAAGAGATCGTGATGCGAATCGCTCAAGTTTCTCCCTTATGGGAACAAGTACCGCCTCCTGCTTATGGAGGAGTTGAGTTGGTGGTTAGTCTCTTGGCTGAAGAACTCATTCGTCGGGGTCATGAGGTGACTCTGTTTGCATCGGGTGATTCGAGTAGTTTGGCCAAGATAGAATCTGTTCACTCACAGGCATTGAGGTTAGACCCTACCGTTAAGGAACCAAGCGTTTACGAAACACTGCAGCTAATGCGAGTGTACGAACAGGCGCACAAGTTTGATGTCATTCACTCTCACGTTGGCTACCCTGCTCTACCCTACGCCAGATTGGTGGAGACACCGACCATTCATACGCTGCATGGCATCTTGACGCTAGATAGTGAAAAGGTGTTCAAGTATGCTCGCTCTCAGCCGTTTGTCAGCATTTCCAACGCGCAGCGAGAACCAAGAGTGGGACTTAATTACGTTGCCACTGTCTACAACGGCATCGATCCAATGACTTACAAGTTTTACCCGCAGGCAGAGTCGTCTCCCTATCTTGCATTTCTGGGTCGAATCTCACCTGAGAAGGGGGCGCATTTAGCGATCGAAATTGCTAAACGTTCGGGCTGGCACTTAAAAATAGCAGGTAAAGTCGATGTAGTTGATGTGGATTATTTCGAGCAACAGATCAAACCTCACATTGATGGAACGCAGATTGAATACCTGGGAGAAGCTAACCATGCTGAAAAGAGCCTCCTGATGGGAGGAGCAGTTGCAACTCTATTTCCGATTACCTGGCGTGAACCCTTTGGACTGGTCATGATTGAGTCGATGGTAACAGGTACACCTGTGATTGCTATGAATTTGGGCTCCACCTCTGAAGTGATTGTTCACGGTAAGACAGGATTCTTGTGTCGCTCAGTCAAAGACTGTCTCTCTGCCATTGATAGAATGCCTGAGCTAAACCGCTACGCCTGCCAAGAGCATGTGCTAAGTAACTTCACGATTAAGCAGATGACAGATGGTTACGAAGGTGTCTACAACAAGCTTGCTAGTCGTACAACCCAGGACCTTAGTATGATGTACCCCGAAACCTGGACATAGGAATAAGATAGAGTAGCTGCTTACAAAACTAGCAGAACTATGGAGACAACAGGAAATGCAGCGCAAACAGCACAGCGCGGAGTTCAAAATCATCAAGTGCCAGCCGTAGGCACTCTAGTCAGTGCATGGTCGAGTCAGCATCGTCTTGTTTTGGGACAAGTTAAGGTGACAGTTAGAAAAAGTTTGGACTGGGTGGATAGCTATGCCCTTTGTAGAATTCCATCTTGTCAAACTATAAAGCGATCTAGTTGGTGTACTCACAAACTGGAAATCTGCTGAAATTGACAACGCATAAAATGACTGTTAAAAGAAAAGATAGCCAATATATCTGGAAAATCAAAGAAAAAGAAAACGTTTTAGCTATCAAGAATTCTTGGAAAAAAACAGTGGATTGAATACGTCCGAAAATCAATTGAACAAACGCGATCGCCCAAGGTTTGGTCGCGACGAGCGGATACTCCTTTTGTAGAGTTACAAATTAACCAACTGTGAAATTAAGTAGTTTCACAATTGCCATTGTATCAATCAGGCTTTGAGAGAATTACTTTAAAAAAATTCGATATGTACCGGAGTTATACTAAATCCGAATTCTATACCCCCTCATTCTTCAGTCCGCGCAGGCGGTGAGTCCAGCGCTGTAGGCGCCCGCGCCCTGGCGACTGGCGTATAGCCCTTGCGGGCATAGCCTGCGGCATCGCGAAGCGTCTCCGTAAGGAGATACCCGGAGAGACTTTGTTTTTATAGCCGCGATTTCTAATCGCTAGGGCAAAGAGGGAGTTGTAAAATTTGAGGCAGAGCCTCAAGTATTCATTCCCAGGCTTTGCCTGGGAACAAGAAAGACAGGCTATTTTTGCTCAAGTCCCTCTCTTACGCGTCTCCCGTATTCTGGATCGCATTGCGTGAAGTGCTCTACCATGCGCTGTTGAATATGGGGGCTGCATTGTTTGAGTTGTGTAGTAAGGTTTAAAATCAGGTCATCACGCTCCCAATCTTCAAAAGTACGATACCGCTCGCCTGCTTGCTGGTAATCGTTGGTTCGGCTAATTTTTTGACCGATAACAGGACCTTGAACGTAAGGAGTGTGAGGTTTGCCAGATTTCGGTGCTTCTTTGAGTCCGCCAAGACTGCTTGGCTCGTAATTCACGTGGGGATTTTCTCCAGCATCAACTCCATCAACACGGTAAGTCATCTGACCATCACGCTGATTTGTAGCGATGGGTGTTTTTGGTTGATTGATAGGTAACTGTAAGTAATTTGGTCCCACGCGGTAACGCTGAGTATCTGAGTAGGAGAAAGTCCTACCTTGAAGTAATTTGTCGTCTGAGAAGTCTAGCCCATCTACTAACACACCCGTACCAAAGGCGGCTTGCTCAACTTCTGCAAAATAGTTGACCGGATTTTTATCAAGCACCATTCGTCCAACGGGTAGCAATGGGAATCGGTCTGGTGGCCAAATTTTTGTGGGATCTAATGGATCGAAATCCAGTTCGGGATGTTCGCCATCAGACATAATTTGGACGCAAAACTCCCATTCCGGATAATCGCCTTTTTCAATCGCGTCGTACAGATCCTCTGTTGCATGGTTAAAATTCTTAGCTTGAATTTCTTCAGCTTGAGCTTGAGTCAGGCATTTTACTCCCTGCTTGGGTCGCCAAAAGTACTTCACCAAATGCCCTACACCATCAGAATTAACCCATTTATAAGTGTTTACACCTGAGCCTTCCATGAATCGGTAGCTTGCAGGAATTCCCCAAGGACTGAACAGCCATGTAATCATGTGCATTGCTTCGGGTGTATGGCTGATAAAATCAAATATCCGGTTGGGGTCTTGACGGTTAGTAACTGGATCTGGCTTGAAAGCATGAACAAGATCGGGAAATTTTATTGGATCTCTAATAAAGAAGATTTTTAAGTTATTTCCTACTAAATCCCAATTGCCATCTTCTGTATAAAATTTTGTTGCAAATCCACGCGGATCGCGAAGTGTTTCAGGTGAATGACCACCGTGAATAACGGTAGAAAAACGAACAAACATTGGCGTGATTTTGCCTGGTTCTTGAAAAAGCTTAGCACGTGTATATTTACTTACAGGCTCATCGCCGACTTTACCATAGGCTTCAAAAAAGCCATGAGCACCTGCTCCTCGCGCATGAACCACTCGCTCTGGAATGCGTTCGCGATCGAAGTGGGTAATTTTTTCCAAAAAGTTGTAGTTTTCTAATACTGTAGGACCCCTGTCTCCCACAGTCCGTGTATTCTGGTTATCTGTTATTGGATGACCCTGGCGATTTGTCAGAATTTCTTCTTGGTTACCGCTCTCATCTTTTTTTTGAGTATTTGTCATATCCATTCTACCTAAAAGAAAAAAGCCTTTTGCTAGCAGGGCAACTGGAGTATTGTTCTAACTTTCCAGTTTTAGTAAAAATTTTTATAGGTTTTCACCACCAATAGATAGATGAAATTTTTAGTTGTACCTGTTCATATAAATGCTTTACAAAAAGTTTTGAGAGAACGAGGTTATAGGATAAATTTGTGCTCAATTGCTGAAACTTAGCTGTTTCTGTTTTTTCACAGGTTTTTTTTAAATTAAAGTCAATGTTAACTGGGAAAGTATTTAAAATCACAAACTAATACAAACTTTTTTTACCTACAATAGGGTTGTTAAGTCTTGTCTTGTTATGTTTCAGTTAGAGTTGGAGTTAAGTAGAGAAAAATCTCTTCCAACTTTGATTGGAACATCATAAATAAGTAGGTGTAAATAATCGTTATTTGTTTGTAGTGGCGCTTTAGTGCGAAAGCAACACTACAAGCGAAATCTAGAAATTTTATCAAGGTACACCTCACAATTATGTAGAGGCGAACCCGACATATACCGGTAATTGAGTTAGGAAATTTCAACACGTGTGTCATATGAATGATTTAAATCAAGAAGTCTCCACTAAAGTGGAGTTCATACGTCAAACTCTAACAGAGACTGAGTCACAGGGCCTACGCCTGCGCGGAACAGACTGGTTTGCTTGGGCGACGGGTGGTGGTTCTAACACGGTTCTGCTTGCTGCTGAAACTGGAGTTGCAGAGGTATTAATAACAAAACAAGACGCTTGGATTTTGACAGATGAAATTGAAGCACAGCGCTTGCAAGATGAAGAACTCCCAGGTAATTTTAAAGTTTACGCCCATCCTTGGGCTGATGCTGCTGCACGTGAATCTTTTGTTCGGGATGTCACCAGTAGCGGGAAAGTTTTGAGCGATCGCCCTACCGCCGATCTAGAAAAAGCATTACCAGCCTCTTTGCAACGCCGGAAAAGAATCATGATGTCAAGCGAACTAGAGCGATATCGTCAAGTGGGGCGTAAAGCCAGTGAAGCGATGACAGAAGTTTTAAAAGCTGCCAAGCCTGCATGGACAGAATATCAGTTAGCAGGTGCAGGTGCAGAGGCATTATGGACAAGGGGGCTGCATCCAGCGCTGACATTGGTAGCCGGTGAAAGACGTTTACCCCTATACCGCCATGCTACAGCCACTAGTGAACAAATTGGACGGCAAGCAATGCTGGTCTTCTGTGCTAGGGGATATGGATTGTATGCGAATCTCACGCGATTTGTCTGTTTTGGTAAGCTTTCTGCTGAACATACCAAACTACACCATCAAGTCCGCGAAATTGAAGCCCAAGTATTGAATCTGTGCCAACCCGGAACTCCACTGAATTCGATTTATGACGCTTTAGCTATAGCCTATCAACAGATCGGATTCGATCGCGCAATCCAAGAACATCATCAAGGTGGAACTACGGGATATTTAGCGCGAGAAATTGTCGCAAATCCCACTACTACTGAAACTTTAGCAGAAGGTATTGCCGTTGCTTGGAATCCAAGTTTACCGGGGGCAAAAGTTGAAGACACCTTTGCTATCCTCCAAGATGGGAAGTTAGAAAATCTTACTTTTGATGAAAATTTTCCCAATGTTGAGATACAGGGAAGATTGCGTCCCGTACCTTTGGAGATAGGATAAAAGAACTTACACTGTGAACGAAAACAGCGCAAAAGTCTTATACCTTTCTTAAGACTTTTGCATATTTGAGTAAAACGATCGCAAAAGCATTATGAGCTTCCAAAAGATATTTAGTCAATCACCGGAAACAGAAGCCACTGCACCGGGAAGAGTTAACTTACTGGGCGAACATACTGATTATAATGATGGCTTTGTTCTGCCAACTGCAATTCCTCAATGTACAAAGGTACAACTCAGTTTTAGTACCGATCGACAGCACCACTTTTATTCAGAAGATTTAGACGAGCAAGTCAACATTTCAGAAATGGATCGTACACCGTCTGGATTTGCAAGTTATATCTATGGCTGTATTCAACTTTTGGAAAAAGAGGGACACGCAATTCCAAAGCTCAATGTCTACGTCAAATCGACAGTCCCTATGGGTTCGGGTTTGTCTAGCAGCGCCGCTCTAGAAGTCAGCACTCTTAGAGCAATACGCCAACTCCTCAACCTCCCTATCAATGATGTTGAAATTGCCCAAATAGGACAACAAGCGGAAATTCATTATGCTGGTGTTCAATGCGGCATTATGGATCAGATGGCTTCGAGTCTCGCAGACACCGAGCATATGTTATTTTTAGATACCCGTACACTGGAACGCCGCGTGATTCCTTTTCCAAGTGGAGCAGAGATAGTTGCCATTGATAGCGGAGTTCCTAGGACTCTAGCCAGTAGCGGATATAACCAGCGACGTGCGGAGTGCGAGGAGGCTGCGAGGTTGCTAGGAGTGAAGGCACTGCGAGATATTACCGACCCTGACGCAACCCAAGATTTACCCGAACTGTTGCAACGTCGCGCCCGTCATGTAATTACGGAAAATAATCGGGTGTTGGAAGCTTTGCAAGGAGTCTCATCCCATCGCTTTGGTGAATTGATGAATGCATCTCATGCAAGTTTGCGGGACGACTACGAAGTGTCCGTACCAGCGTTAGATACGTTAGTAGGGATATTGCAGAAAACAGAAGGAGTCTTCGGTGCAAGGCTGACAGGTGCTGGTTTTGGGGGTGCTTGTGTTGCTTTAGTAATAACAGGCAAGGCAAAAGGTATTGCCACTCAGGTGCTCGAACAATACAACCAAACAGGTCATAGCGGACGAATTTTAGTTCCCGCCTAATACAGTATTACTTGCTTGTGATGGCGTGACGTTTTTGATGCCACTGCCATGCATGGGCAATAATTTCTTTAATGTAAGGGTATTGGGGACGCCAACCCAAAACTTTAATTGCTTTGTTGCTACTTCCAACTAAGATAGGTGGATCGCCCGCTCTCCTGTCGCGCTCCTCTATTTTGATGTCTTTTCCCGTGACTTCTTTTGCTGTTTCGATGACTTCTCGCACTGAAAATCCACTGCCATTGCCTAGATTAAAAACTTCACTGTCTCCTCCTTTAACTAGATACTCCAAACCCAGAACGTGTGCTTGTGCTAAGTCAGTTACATGGATGTAATCTCTAATACAAGTACCATCGCTTGTAGGGTAATCAGTACCAAATATCAAAATAGATTCCCGCTTACCCAGAGCAGCCATGAGTACCAGTGGTATGAGGTGGGTTTCCGGTTCGTGGTCTTCACCCAATAGCCCTCCTGGATCGGCTCCTGCAGCATTGAAGTAGCGGAAACGAACAGATTTAAGATTGTAAGCTGTATCGAAATCAGACAAAATTCGCTCTACCATCCATTTGCTAGTGGCATAGGGGCTAATGGGGTCTTGTGGATGGTCTTCAGTCAGTGGAACAAACTGAGGTACCCCGTAAAGAGCGCAAGTAGAAGAAAAGATAAACTTATCGATCGCAGCAGCAACCATTGCTTCTAAAAGTGTGAGAGTACCCGCAACATTATTCTGGTAATATTTAGCTGGGTCAGTGACAGATTCACCAACAGCAATATAGGCAGCAAAATGCATGACAGCAGCTATATTGTGAGTTGTAAATATGTTATCTAAAAGTGAGCGATCGCTCGTATCGCCCACAATCAGCTTTACTTGCAAAACCTCTTCTACAAGTTCTCGATGTCCGTTTGACAAATTATCAAGAACAATAACATCATAACCTGCATTTTTCAGGGCTAAGACAGCATGAGAGCCAATATATCCGGCTCCACCCGTCACTAAAATAGTTGACATAAGGAGTTAGTAGTTAGCGATTGTACCATTTGTGTATGAAAATGCATCTCATTAGCCCGCGCAGGCGGTGAGTCCAGCGCTGCAGGCGGGTTTCCCGCGCCCTGGCGACTGGCGAACCCGAAGGGGCTTTGTTTGTATAGCCCCATATTTCCAATATGAGGGCGTTTCAAGCGCAATCTGCCTTCTGTTGAAATTATTGACGCTCGTGAAAATAGCGATCGATTGCACTGTCAAGACATGGCATCAATTCACCCCGACTGCTACCAAGAACGCTGTAACTTGGACGCTTGGCGATTAAACCGAGTTCTTTTGTAGGACGAGCAATCAAATTGGTGGCACTTATACCAGCTTTTTTCGCTACTAGCCGTGCTAAGTCAGCCCATGCGATCGCACCTTTGTTTGCCAAATGCCACAACCCGTTCTCGCCGTCAATTAACAAATCGAGACTGGTATGGACAAGATCTGGTACGTAGGTAGGTGAAACAATTCCATCCTCTGCAGCGACAAAGGTATTGCCAGCGCTTAGATGACGCAGTGCAATGGTGACGAAATTGTACTCATCCCAAGGACCGAAAAACGCACTGGTACGAATCACTAACGATGCGGGATTCACCTTCAAGACTAACTTTTCTGCTAAAGCTTTGCTGCACCCATAAACATTTAGGGGGGCAACGATATCGCTTTCTACATACGGGTTGAACATAGCGCCGTCAAATACTAAATCTGACGAGAAAGTCAGCAGACCTACATTATGCTCGGCACAAGCAGCAGCTAAAATCGCGGGTCCATTGGCGTTCACCTCCAGGCAAACGTGGGGTTCGCGTTCTGCATCGTCCACCCGCACGTATCCAGCCGCGTTAACAACCGCCCAAGGCTTTAACTCGGCTAGAACTGCATTAACAGAAGCAATATCGGTAATGTCTATTTCTTTGCGTGTTAGTAACCGATAAGAAATACCGCGCAATTCACACAAACGAGCAAAAGCTTTTCCCAAGGTTCCCGTTCCACCTACAATGGCTAGGGGACTGAGAGAGTGAGGGAGTGAGGGAGCGAGGGAGTGAGGAAGGCAACTGACAGGCGGGTACAACAAACGCTCTTGGCGATGCCACCATCCTGGTGATTCCAAGAGTGGGCGATCTGGTTTGCGCCCAGCCGCTAGATCCCGCACCAGCTTGGCAATTGCTGTGGGTCGGGGACTTGGCGATCGCAAGTCAAACACGCCTGACTCGTAATAATCCGCAGAGCGCGTTACCAAGCTATTCCAATCGTAGCTGCCCAAGAGAGCCCAAGCAGTGACAGCACGGACATCTACACCCTCATCTCGCAATTGTTGCGCCCCCCGCCAAATCTCATAAAACCAGCGCAGTTGCTCCTCGCGGGTACAACTCAGGTGAGCTTCAGTAACAGCAAGGGGTAGCCCGTAGCGTTCCCATGCTTCTTTTAGTAAAGTGCTAATACCCCCTGTACTCTCAGCACAAACTCGTACAGCCTCTACATCTGCGTACTTATCCCGCCCGTTCCCCCCATGAGAAGAAACTGGATAGCGTTCTAGGCGCTCATCCAAAAAGCGATCGCTTGTCAAGTAGTGGTTAATCCCGATGATATCTGGCGGACAAGAATTTTCCAAAAACCATTCCAGATCGAGTTCAGTAACACCACAGCCAATTAAATAGCTCCATACTGGATGAGACGGTGTTATTCGACCGCATAATAAATCAAATGTCAACCAGCGACGCTCATTCTCAAATTCTGCTTGATAAGCCAGTTTTGGCGTACTGTAAATCTTACCCAAATCATCGGTTTGTACGAGTTGGGCATTGGGATTCACTTCCCGAATCGCCTTCATTGAAAGCACAACTCCACGACACTCCCCTAACAAAGCACGAGCAAAAGTGAAATCGTCTCTTCCATGAGGATACCAGTGACCGTACATTCCACTGAAGCGAGCCGTGGTCAGTGGCTCGTTAACAGGTGTGTAATCTGTCACCCAAGGATAACGTTCCGCAACTGCACGGGCATACAAAGCTAGTTTTTCTGGAAATTCTGGATCTACTAAACTGGTATGATGGGGTCCGCTCCCGTGATGCACCAATCCCACAATCGGACGGACACCCAGTTCGCGCAACCGTGAGAGTCGCTCATCCGCCCACAACCAATTGGCATACTCCAAACCGTTGGGCGCAGTTCGCTCCCAGATTACCGGATAGCGGATAGCACGTATCCCCAACCCTGCAAATAAATCCAAGTCATCCAACCGCATTGCATGACCGTTGCGTTCCAACTGGTCAAAATACTCATCACCCACACGATTAACCGTACACTCTACACCAGCCCAGACTTCCAAAGGAGGAAGTTCTAAATTAGAAGTGTTGAGTGTTGAGTTGAACGAAGACATAATTTACAACTCAATCCTATTCTTCTTTTTTCTTCTCTTCGCGCTCTTTGCGATGCCAGGTGCTATCTCCTGCGGAGACGCTGCGCGAACAACGGGGGAAACCCCCTTCGGGTTTGCCAGTTCCCTAGGTCGGGCTAACCCTCCGATGGCGCATTAGCGCCACGCTATGTGCAAGGCACACGCTAAGCGTTGCGAAGCTATGCCCGTAAGGGCTATACGCTATCAGGACTGGACTCACCGCAACGCACTGGCTCGTCTTAGTGGTTCATTTTCTTAACCACTACTCCCTTTTGGCTCTTAAATTACCATTGCCCACAATTTGATATGAGTAGGCTTTAGCCTTACTAACCCTCTCAAGATAGTAAAAACTTCAGGAAATCAAGAGTTCTCTCACCTCTTTCCTCTGCGTACTCTGCGTACTCTGCGGTTCAAAAAACATTTATTTAACCGCCGAGACGCAGAGTACGCAGAGAGTGAAGATGAGGAATTGCCGCCTGAATCAAAATTTTATGAGCCACCTTGACAGGGCGCTTCTCTGCCCACCCTACTAAAACAAAGCAATGGATTTAACAACTTGCCAACTTAAAACCAGAAGCACCTCAAGCTTTAACTGCAATTTGTTTGTAAACAGAAAGAGCCTGAGCAACACATTGATCCATGTTGTAATATTTGTAAGTTGCCAACCGCCCTACAAAATAGACTCCTGGTGTCGCATCAGCTAATTCCTTATATTGCTTGTAAATTTCCTGATTTTCAGGACGGGGTACGGGGTAATAAGGATCTCCCTCAGCTTTAGGAAACTCGTAAACAATACTCGTTTTGTGATGTTCCTGTCCCGTCAAGTACTTAAACTCTGTGACGCGGGTATAAAGGTGTTCGTTTGGATAGTTAATAACAGGCGCTTGCTGAAACACTGCAGTGTTGTGCGTTTCATGCTTGAAATCAAGGGAACGGTAAGGTAGTTTGCCGTAACGATAATCAAAGAATTCATCAACAGGTCCGGTGTAAACTATCTCACGACAAGGTATTGCCTTCTCAATTTCCCGGTAATCCGTGTTCAGCATTACCTTAATGTTAGGATGCGCTAACATCGTCTCAAACATCCGAGTGAAGCCGTGTAGGGGCATTGCCTGGTAAGTATCGATGAAATACCGACTGTCGCGATTGGTACGGGTAGGAATACGAGCAATGACTGATTTATCAAGTTCTGATGGATCGAGTCCCCATTGTTTGCGAGTGTAGTTGCGGAAAAACTTTTCATACAATTCCCGACCCACTTTGCTGACTACCACATCCTCTGAAGTGCGGATGTGTTCTTTTGGTTCAGCAACCGATTTGAAGAATTCTTCTACCTGAAATGAAGTCAGATTCATTCCATAGATTTTATTGATGGTATCGAGGTTAATGGGAATTGGCACAAGTTGTCCATCGACGCTAGCAAGCACGCGATGTTCGTAAGCCCGCCACTGGGTGAACTGCGAAAGGTATTCAAAAATTTCGCGAGAGTTGGTGTGAAAGATGTGAGGACCGTACTTGTGTACGAGGATACCACTATCGTCGTAATGGTCGTAAGCATTACCGCCAATATGCGATCGCTTGTCCACAATCAGTACTTTCTTTCCAGACTGGCTTGCCAAGCGTTCGGCAATGACACTTCCTGAAAACCCCGCGCCAACAATTAAGTAATCAAATACAGGCTCTTTATCTGTGTTAATAATATTGAGTGCTTGTTTGCCAACAATAGCCCCTGAGTTAACTTTGTTATCATCTTTTTGAGCAGAAATAGCAGAATCTATCAATTTCATCATTGATACCCAAGTCCTATCCCAAGAAATTTGTTCTAAAAAGGCATCTACTCGACTCAACCATCCCGATGTTTTTGTGTCCTCTTGCATGGCTTTTTCGACAGATGCAACAAACTCTGCAACACTGTCTGCAATCCTCACTAACTTCAAATCTCCGTAAGGACGCACAACATCTCGAATAGAAGTAGACACTACGGGTTTACCCGCAGCAAGATACTCTGGAGTTTTCGTTGGACTGATAAAGCGAGTGGATTCGTTACGCGCAAACGGCAGCATTGCCAGATCCCATCCAGCCATATATGCAGGTAGATCTTTATAATCTTTACCACCGAGATAATGAATATTTTCCCGTTGAGGCAGAATGGCTGGATCGATTTTCACCACGGGACCAACTAAGACCAAATGCCAGTCAGGACGTGCATCTGCAATACCAGTTAGCAGTTCAATATCCATCCGTTCGTCAATCACTCCACAGAACCCAAGGCGCGGATGGGGAATATTTGCTTGATCTGCCGGTTCTTTTGTTAGAGATCTTGCTTGTGCAAAGTGCTGCACATCTACACTACTGGGAAATGCATATACGTTAGAATGCTGGTTGACTTTGCTTTCATAAAGGCTTTGCCCACCTGTAAATACTACGTCTGCACGACGGAAAAGATCGGCTTCGTAATTCTTTAAAGCAGGTGAGGCTCCTTTAAAGGCAGATAACTCATCCATGCAATCATAGATAACTGCTTCAGGTTGCAAGTGTTGGGTAAATGCGATCGCCATTGGTGTGTAGTACCAAAAAATATACTTGCGGATGTTACGATCTGCAAATAAAGTATCAACCAACACTTTAAGGTTTGCGTTCACCGCCTCCTCACTCAAACCTTGCGGTAAGTGCGGAACAACAACGACTACCCCATGCTTGTCTTGACTAATATCCAAACGCCCCAAAGGTTCACCGTCAAATATCGGTTCTTCAATAAAGAAAACCCGCCGTCCAATAGCGCAACGAGCCATAAGATGTTGCGGTCTTTGATAGACAAAATTCCAACGCAAATGAGACAAACAAACTAGATCGGGTGTATCTATTGATATTTCTGGAAAATTTTCATTTGGTATAGATATTTTATCTAATAATGCACCTGATGGTTGTGATTCATTAAGTACCGAACGCTTAGCTTCAACTGTCTTTCTGGAGCTACCATTATTAAGCACGTTATGTTTTGTGTAACCTTTTTCGCCTGACATAGCTTCTTTCAATTGAATGTTAATAGAAAATAGAATTGCGATCGCTTTTTTATTAAACTGCAATAGAAATTGCCCAAATATTTCTATGAAACTTATTTGAATTTTAAGGCAATTATTCATTTAATAAAAAAGCGGCGGTCGCTTTCCTGAAGGCTGAGGAAATGCCAATTATATTTACTTGAATGTTAATTTCCTCTATTGATTAAAAATATACTCTTAACTTGTTATACAATATTCTATCAAGCGATATATTTATGTCTATCCTAATGTATTTTTTGTATTAAGTTTATTTGTATAGCCGAATACAAAAAAGAATTTTGAACTTAAAAAATCTCATAAATACAACTGTTGAAAGTTGATTGGGAACTACTCAAAACAACAAAGTTTGTAAATAAGTGTAAATATCAAAATTCTGTTCGTAGTTGTTCCGAGCGCATTTGCTCCAAGCATGGAAAACGCCAAACAGGTTGAATGGAAGCATCCCAAATTCGCCAATTGCCCTCATGGAGATGCCCCCTGAAAATTGTTGTTGGATAGCACAATAAATAAGAAACATCCCGTTTTGGCAAAATGCCCTCAGAATAGAATTCTCTTGCTATACAAACGCTCGTCCGCCTAAGCGCAAAGCGCACGCTACGCGAACTTAATAAAAAGTCCACGTAGGTGGACTTTGCTTGTATAGACGCGATTTTCAATCGCAAAGTATTTTTTCTAAATTGGGATTCTCACCTAATAAATGTATAGCAAATTCATCCTTGTGGAAGAAGTTCAAGGAGATAAGAACAGTTATTTGTTAACAGTGAACAGTTCGTTCTCATACTTAAAAGTAGAAATTTAAATTTAGATTACACAAGTTTATGTCCGGGGAACAAGAAGATAATCTTTTCATGGAAACTAGTCCTATCCCCATTCAAGAAATCTTAGAAGATAGGGCAATAACAGAAACAGTACTTCCTTTAACTTTAAAGCCGCTTTTTAAAATTTCTAAACCGGAAATCAGAAAAAGCCTCAAAGCCTTAACTCTCGAGAGTGTTTTTGCTACAACTTTCTACAGTATCATTGGTGGCGCATTGCTTAGTAATTTCTTACTACAGTTGGGTGCTGGTGCAGTAGAAATAGGATTGCTTGCATCTATTCCTCAGGTAGTAAATTTGCTGCAACCAATAGGAGCATATTTAATTGACCGAAATACTAGCTTCCGCTGGTATGCTATATGCATTTTTACTCCATCGCGACTCTTGTGGGTGATTCTGCTACCAGCGATTTGGTTGGTTACTTCATCTCAAATCGCCGGACATCAAGTGGTGCATTTGACGTTGGTAATTATTGCAGTGGCCAATGTCATCGAATCACTCGGTCGCGCTCCATGGCTTGGTTGGACGGCTGTGTTAGTCCCACAACGATTGCGGGGAAGGTATTTTGGCTTTCGCAATAGTATTCTCAGCTTGATGAATCTTATTGGTGTACCGCTCTTAGGTTTTACAGTTTCGGCTTGGCCTGGTGGGACAGTTCAAGGCTACGGTGCTGTCTTGGCTTTAGGAATTGTACTTGGTCTGATCAGTCAGATATGTCAGTTGTTTATCACTGATGTGAACCCGCAACTTTTGAAAGTTGCAGGAGCGGAGACATCCCAAGTACAACCTAAGGGTGTAGATTTTGGCTTTCTCAAGGACACTAATTTTTTAAAGTTTTTGTTTTACCTTGCTATTTGGTGCTTTGCTGTTAATATTAGCGCTCCCTTCTTTAACCTCTATATGTTGGATAACTTAAATATAGATATTAGCGCGATAACTATTTATCACGGTTTGGGAACTGGTGCGAATATGTTAATGCTGCTTTTATGGGGCAAACTTGCAGACAGGATAGGGAATCGACCAATCTTAGTCGTTGTGGGATTATTGGTAGGGATAACACCTTTGTTGTGGCTGGGAGTTCGAGCCGATGAAATTTCTCTTTGGATCTGGTTGCCTTTGTTACATCTGTTAGCTGGCGCAACCTGGGCGGCGATCGATTTGTGTACCAACAATCTGATGATGGGAGTCGCACCAGTTGCTTCTCAGTCTAAATATTTTGCGATCGCGGGAGCAATTGCAGGTGTGATGGGAGCAATGGGAATTACTACGGGTAGCTTAATTGCTACTAGATGGAGTGCGAGTGGTTTACTGGTGCTGTTTGTTCTCTCAGGTATCCTGCGACTTTTTGCGCTGTTACCTTTAATTTTTGTTCGCGAGCAGCGCTCTGTACCTTTGGAACAGCTTTGGCAAGTCTTGTTTTCCAGCCAACAACAAAAAGTGCTGGTTCAATCACAGGATTGACAATCACTGGCTTTTCCATATCCTCTTTTTTTGTATAGCCGTAGAATTCTATTCTGAGGGCAAATAGCGCTCTTTGGGATGCTCCCCGTTTAATTTGTATGTAAAACCGCAGAGTCTCAGAGAGTAAGCCTTCTGCCCTCTGCCTTTTCCAAATAAAGCAATTCCTAAAGCGATCGCGCAACTTGACTGCCATTGCCACGGACAAACGATAGAATCTTAATGGTGCTCTCTTATCCATCTCAACTTTCAATGAAAGCCGATCGCAAACCAACCTCCGAACACACCTCACCCAAACTTCAAATTCCCGAACTACTAGCTCCCGCAGGTAATTGGGAGTGTGCCAAAGCTGCTGTTGAAAATGGGGCGGATGCCATCTATTTCGGGTTGGATCGGTTTAATGCACGAATGAGAGCGCAAAACTTTACAGAAGCCGACTTGCCCAAATTAATGAAATTTTTGCACCTGCGAGGTGTCAAAGGCTATGTAACTCTGAATACCCTTATACTACCACAAGAACTTCAAGAAGCAGAACAATACCTCCGCTCAATTATCGCTGCAGGCACAGACGCAGTTATTGCCCAAGATATAAGTATTTGCCGTCTCATTCGTCACCTTTCTCCTGATTTCCCCATCCATGCATCCACGCAGATGACCGTTACCAGTGTGGCTGGGGTAGAATTTGCTCGATCCCTTGGTTGTCAGTTAGTGGTTCTTGCTCGTGAATGTTCTCTCAAAGAAATTGAGAAAATTCAGCAGCAAATGCACGCAAAACCTTCACAAACACACTTACCATTAGAAGTCTTTGTCCATGGTGCGCTGTGCGTAGCCTATTCAGGTCAGTGTTTGACAAGCGAATCATTAGGAGGGCGTTCTGCCAACCGTGGTGAATGTGCTCAAGCGTGTCGAATGCCTTACGATCTGATTTCTGATGGTAAAGCTGTCCATTTAGGAAATCGCAAATATTTGCTCAGCCCTCAAGATTTGGCTGGCTTGGAGGTATTACCAGATTTAGTGAAAGCAGGGGTATCTTGTTTAAAAATAGAAGGTCGCTTGAAAACCCCCGAGTATGTTGCTAATGTGACTAACGTTTATCGCCAAGCACTGGATAAAGTCATTGCAAAAGTAGAGACACGCCACTCCTTATCTCCAAAAGCGACAAATCAAGAACGTTACAACCTAGAAATGGCATTTTCTCGCGGACTTTACACGGGTTGGTTTCGCGGAATTAACAATCAGGAACTGGTTCACGCACACTTTGGCAAAAAGCGTGGAGTTTATTTAGGCGACGTTACCCGCATTGTTGGCGAGAAGGTAATCATCAGATTGCAAGCCCCAGTCAAACCAGGGGATGGAGTTGTTTTTGATTGCGGTCATCCCGAAGCACAAGAAGAAGGCGGTCGGGTTTATGCAGTAGAACACAAAGGACAAGACGCCTTCCTGACATTTGGACGGCGAGATTTGAATTGGCGGCGGATACACACGGGTGATAAGGTTTGGAAAACCAGCGATCCCGAACTTGATAAACAACTGCGGCAAAGTTTTGCGGGTGAAAACCCACAATTCCAACGCCCGATCGACTTAGAAGTTTATGGAGAAGTCGGTCAGCCGTTGATTGCGATCGCACGCGACCAAAACGGTCATATTGTACAAGTAGAATCTGCGATGGTTCTAGAAGAAGCACACACCAAGCCTTTAACCACAGAACGGTTACAAGAACAATTGGGTCGTCTTGGCAACACTTCCTTTTGTTTGGGAACTTTAAAAAACCATTTAAGTGGTGCAGTGATGGTTCCCGTAAGCGAACTGAATCGACTCCGGCGGGAAATTGTAACACAGTTAGAAGAGTTGCGTTCCCAACCCAAACAATGGCAACTCAGTTCTGAAGCTTCCCTGAAAGACTTACTTCCTTCCCCCTCTCTCCCCCTCTCCCCTTCCCCCCCTCCTCTTTCCCCCTCCCTAATAGCATTAGTACGAAACTTAAAGCAACTGCAAGCAGCACTCGAAGCCGGAGTTGAAACACTTTATTGTGAATTTGAAGATCCCCGTGCTTATAAAGAAGCAGTACGGATAGTCCGTTCCTCTCCTCTGTCTAAAATTTGGGTTGCACCACCTAGAATCACCAAACCAGGTGAAAATTGGATTTTACAACAAGTGCGCTCTTGCAATGCTGATGGTTATCTCATCAGAAACTACGATCATCTCCACTACTTTGCCCAAGATCGTTGTGTGGGAGACTTCTCCCTGAACATTGCCAATCCCCTGACAGCAGACTATTTTAAAAACAAATTTGGTTTAGAAAGAGTGACGGCTTCTTACGATTTAAACGTAGCTCAATTGGAAGACCTTTTAAAAAGTTGTCCACCCGACTGGTTTGAGGTAACCATTCACCAGCACATGCCCATGTTCCACATGGAACATTGTGTATTTTGCGCTTTCTTATCTGAGGGAACGGACTACACGAATTGCGGACGCCCCTGCGAAAAGCACGAGGTAAAATTGCGGGACAGAGTAGGAATAGAACACATCCTTCATGCTGATGCAGGCTGTCGTAACACGGTGTTCAATGGTACAGCACAAACAGGAGCAGAGTACGTAAATCGGCTCTTAGAGCTTGGATTGCGTCACTTCCGCATTGAATTTGTGAATGAGACACCAGAAAAAGTGATACAAACAGTACATCTCTACAGTCAATTGTTGCAGGGAGAGATTACAGGTTCTCAACTTTGGCGGGAGTTGAAATTACAAAATCAGCTCGGTGTCACTCGCGGGTCAATGGGTTAACAATGGTTGAAGTACCAGAAACACGATTTCTTCAAGCTTTCGTATAAATCAGCAAGCTTTTGTACTTATCAACTAACTTAATTTTTCCAGATTCTTCAAAAGATTTAACGACATCATAAGATTTAACACTAAACTTTGGATCGTTCCAAGCAAATGAACGCGTGTAGAATAAAATTTTTCCATCGGGATTCAGTTTGTCTAGAAATAGCTGCACTAGCGATTCATCATTTTGATGAATAAAGGGAGCATCTTCATGCATATAAAATTCACATAAGTGAAACAGGTTAACAATATCTAGCTGCGGTATAGTATTAGCTGTTAATGTGTAAATGTCTGCAAAAAGTACTTTATAGTATTTTGCTAATGTTCTGTCCTTTAGGGCTAACCGGACATATGCTTGATGTTCGGGTTCTGAGGCTGTAATGCCAATAATTTCGTTTGGTTGCGTTAGTTTCTGATTTTCTAGACCAATGATATGGTGTACGCCCGTACCAAAGTGGAGTATACTTTTGCCTTCAGTTTTTGATTCTTTCATGTACTCCACAAATTCTATATCGCACGGGCACTTTGTTGTATCGAGTTCCCAAGAAGAATACTTTTGGTAGTAAGGCATACCAACAATATTAGGCAATCCGGGCCGTCTAATCTTAATTTTGTAAGCTATCTTTCTTAGAAAAGCATTATGGGTTATGAACTTAAAACTTAAAGCTGTCATGGTGATGCCTCTTGTATCCTAAGAGATAATACTTAGGTGGTTGATGCTAGATAAACATTACAATGAGTGCCATACGGTGACAAGCAACTTTACAACAAATTAATACTGGCGCATCCAAATTCTACGCTCGTTTTACATAAAATTTATATGTTGATATTAGAATAATTAAGGTAAAATTTGAACTTGACTTTTTACCACTGTTTAAGTTAGTAAATAAAATTTTTTCATTCAAAAAAAGAATAATTTGATTGATTTCTAATGGTAGTATTATTAATTTAGGAAATTAATAATATTGGCTCGGCACGCAAAATTTGGCTAGTGGTTTATCGCATGACTTGTTGAATCTTGACATTCTCACCGCACTTCTGGGGCGGTGGAACCTAAACCTCACGATTCAAGTTTCTGTTACCTTCCCTTGCAGGTTTTTCGCAACGGCTTAACAGACTCATGTCTACTAAGTCTTATGTTCGCTCTACAGACTGTAACGGAGCGATCGCATCTCATGCGGGAGAGAGGTCAAAATTGTCAGTACTTCAACCAGCAATCCTGAGTTTGCTGAAATTTATCGTAAAGCTTTCCGCCAAGTCTTCCATCGCGCTAAAGAGCAAGGTGAAATCTCATCAAGGTGTAGATAACGACTTCATCCTCGCTCTTGTGATAAGTTACATAATGTTTATATTTTGTATTAAACCTCAAACTGAACCTTTTAAGGTCGGTATACGTCGTGCTATCAGGTTTCTCGTTAAAACCCAATAGATAGTGGGTACTCTATGAAAGTAGGGATTGGGGACAAGGGGATAAGCAGTCGCTAGAATCTTTTCTCCTACTCCTCTCCCTTGTTTACCCCCTTCTCCCAAAATATTTTTAGCTCGGGTGTTAAACCGTGCTATTTTTTGGGGAATCTATAAAATAGAAAAATCTATCCAAGGTGAGATGCGAAATTTATGAAATTGACAGTCAACTTAGAGGCAGAGTTTTTCTATAACCAAGGATTGCGTCGAAACAAAGCGGCAAAGTTTGAAGAAGCGATCGCAAGTTTCGATCGAGCGTTGAATTGCAAACCCGATTACCCTGAAGCGTTGTCGCAAAAAGGTTTTGCTTTAGGTTCTCTGGGTCGTCATGAGGAAGCGATCGCCTGCTTCGATCTTATTTTAAAATTCAACTCAGCTGATTGCTGGCTTTGGCACAACCGAGCGATTGCTTTAGGAAAGTTGGGACGTTACAGCGAAGCTGTTGACTGTTTCGACCGCGCCCTTGAGTTAAACCCTAAAGCTGGGACGATTTGGCACAATCGCGGTTTGACTTTATGTGATTGGGGAAAATACGAGAAAGCAGTCAAAAGCTTTGAGCGAACTTTAGAATTTCAACCCGATGCTTATTGGGCGTGGAACAATAAAGCAAATGCTCTCAAACAGTTACGACGCTATAAAGAAGCGCTTGATAGCTACGATCGCGCCATTGAGTTCGATCCAAGTAACACAATGGCTTGGCACAATCGAGGTATGAATTTATTTGAGTGGGGGCGTTATGAAAAAGCTCTCAAAAGCTTCGACCGAGTTTTGGAAATTCAGCCAGACTACTACAAAGCTTGGTTCAATCGCGGAGTAGTTTTGGAAAAATTACAGCGCTACTCTGGAGCCTTAGCCAGTTACAAACAAGCTTCAGAATTACAGCCAAATGATGATATCGTTTGGTACAACTTAGCTCGCTGCCATACTATAGAGAATAATATTGACGAAGCTATTAAAAATTTACAGCGAGCCATCCGTTTATGTCCAAATAAATACTTACCCAATCTGAAAAATAACCCTGATTTTGGCAATATCCGTAAGGATAAGCGATTTCAGTCCTTATTGGCATAGTCGAGTGTCAGATACCCAATCTCAGCTTGGGGCTTCATGCCCCAAAATTTAAGAATTCGTTGACTCAATGATGATAAAATTGAGCAACTCAAAAAAATTTTTCGCAAGTATTTCCAGCCATTTTTGAAACATGAGGGATTGCTGGTGAATAATCTACAAATACTCAATTTCTGGGGTTCTCATAAGTCATCAGCAATGAGATTAAGTGTCCCTGAGTTCATATTCATGCTGCCCAAAAATTTTGTTCTTTTAATCCTTACGCAAGATTGTAGATAAAGGAGTGTGTTTGCGTATGTCAAACACGCTTGTAAGGGCTTCTTGGTTGGAATTGCGGGACATACCGTGTTCTTGTGGCATAACCGTCACAACTGGTTGTGCTTGACCTACTGGTACTGCGACAGCAGCCATTTTCGCTGGTACTAAAACGGGTTTGTTTCTTGGCGGACGTGGTGCCATTCTTTGGTGACGTTGCACTAAACGTGCTTGATAGCGATTGAAATGATTTGTCACCATTTGACGCTTTCCTGGGCGATTTAACAGTAGAAACAAGACCAAGCTGCCACTTCCGCAACTTAAAGCGATCGCGAGTATCATCCATAAAGGCATGGAATTCTCTGTCTCTGTGGGAGTACTGCTAATTGGCTGAACAACCTCTGCTTCCAACACTTCGGGTTCTTCATCTTTTACACTGCCAACAGAACTCAAACTGTAAAGGGCAAGAGTACCGCTAGCAAGAAAAACTGCTGACAAGCCTATAGGTAAAAATAACGGATATTTTACCAATACGTTTATCGGGGAATTTTTACCTATTGCTGGCTTGGAGTTTTTTGTCCTTGAGATCGGTACCGACACTTCCGCTTGGGATGCCTGTTGCTGTAGACTCTGACTGTTTTCCATAGTAAATTAAAGTCTGACGTTGCCCTCAAGTACTAAATTGTACTTAAGGCTTAAGCATCTCGTATCCGTAGCTGCATTTATGTTTTAGTAACTTTTTTTATAAAAATCTATCAACCTGCTTTATCCTCATTTTTTTTATCAGTATTTTTTGTAACAGAATTGATAAAGAATAAAGGATAAATTTTTTTGTTTTTTATACTTTATCCTTCATTCTTGATAGTTTATCTTTCCCCAGAATGCCTTTCAAGAGCCAGTTGAATGAGTGTATCAACGAGTTCTGGGAAAGGTACGCCACTATGCGACCAGAGAAGGGGATACATACTAGTTGCTGTAAAACCCGGTAGAGTATTGATTTCATTAATCAATACTTCGCCTGTCGCCTCTACATAGAAAAAATCAACTCTTGCCAATCCAGCCGCATCCACTGCTGCAAAGGCTTGCAATGCCATTTCTTGTATTTGATGGATAACAGTTTCTCCAACAGCTGCGGGTATCAGTAAATCTGCTTTTCCTTGAGTATATTTTGTTTCATAATCATAAAAATCACTATTATAAGTAATTTCACCGACAATAGAAGCTTTAGGTTGGTCGTTTCCCAAAACCGCACACTCTAGTTCTCTTGCGACAACTCCAGCTTCTACAATAATTCTGCGATCGTAACTAGCAGCAGTATCTAAAGCAGTCTCTAACTCCTGTCGCGATCGCACTTTTGCAATTCCCACTGATGAACCCAAGTTAGCAGGCTTAACAAAACAGGGATAGCCCAAAGTGGTTTCTATTCGATCGCATAGCTTGGGAAAAACACAAGGATTTGACCAAATTTGCGCTCTATTCACAGCAACGTATTTGACTTGAGGCAATCCAGCTTGAGCAAAAGCAGTTTTCATTGCAATCTTATCCATCCCCACTGCCGAACCCAAGACCCCAGAACCGACAAAAGGGACTTGCATTAAGGTGAGTAACCCTTGAATTGTACCGTCTTCACCGTTAGGACCGTGAAGAATCGGGAACCAAACATCTACCTCTGCAACCTGAGCGGGAGATTGCCACCGATGTAAAGATTGAGTCTGAGCAACGGATAATTGAGAATTGGTATCCGATCCGCCAACTTCAGTAGCTTGAGATAACTGCAGTGGTTTGCCTGATGCTAAAACTTGTTGTGGTGAGTCCCCAGCCAACCAGCGCCCATCTTTTTGGATGTAGAAAGGCAGTATTTCGTACTTGCTTGCATTTTGCCCCGTGCTTAAAGCACCTGCGATCGCACGTGCTGAATTGATAGAAACCTCATGTTCTCCCGAACGTCCCCCAAACAATAATCCTACCCGCACCTTTGCCATCTCAAAAACCTCGATCGCTATAGAACCCAGTTAGCCTAGCATACTTAAGTCAGGTTACTGCAAAGAGTCAAATTTGTCTGATATTTTGTGCTTTTAGCAGGGAATACTCAGTGTAAACCATATGACTGAGTAAAAAATTTTTATCTTATGTTTGCTCGACGACTTAAATTTACTTTGCTAACAAGCTTTGCACTTCTGCCATTGCTTGCTAGTTGCGCCAGTAAAACTCCCCTTACCGAACAGCAGCAAATTTATGCCGGGAAGTGGGTAGCAAGTGATGGAACTTTCGTACATATTTTTTTAGATGGTAGCGGAGCTTTAAAAACCTCCAATTCTGAGGTAACAGGTGGCTCGACAACTCTGACGAAAGATACTCTCAAGATAGGTTTGGGTCCTATTGAAAGAACATTTAAAATTACTCAGCCGCCTCAAGAAAAAAATGGCAAATTCACAATACAACTTGATAAAATTACTTATACAAAACAGGAATTAGATATAAACAATTCGTCCACAACGACTGTAACTTCTCAAGCATCAGAAAAAAGTCAAAATATCCGAGAGTTAGAAAGCACTATTAAAACAGTGTTGATGGACGCAGTGGGTAAACTCGATTCCATTGATTGTCCGAGTAACTTTAATATTAAAGCAGGTAACAGCTTTGAGTGTCCCGCTTCTATTGATAATACTCCTTTCAAAGTTAAAGTAACTTTCAAGGACGATCGAGGGAGGCTCAGTTGGAGTACGAAAGGGCTGTTAATCTTGACAAAAGTTGAAGATTTTATTGTGCAAGGATTTAAGCAGCGAGGTATAACTGCTAAAGCTGATTGTGGAAGCTCTCAGAAAAAATACCGTGTTGCTATCGCTCAAGACACTTTTCAATGTAAAACTGCTGATAGCAAAGGCAATGTCAAAACCTTGAAAATTACTGTGAAGGATAATGAAGGGAATTTGCACATTTCGTCTTAATTTTTTAAGAGGAGTTGGGGAGCGGCGAAGCAACGCTCTATACCAGCAGTCATTACCGCTGTAGCATTTCACCTTAACCTCACTAGGGAATTCACTGGTTGGCGGTTGCTACCACATACGCTTCCCCAATCAAACTGAAAGCCCTCATCTCAGTAATTCTGACATTCTGTTAGTTCTTGAATTAACAATTCAGGAGTAATTATTCGTGGAATCGTTACTGGAAAATCAACTGGATTGCGAGTAATAATAGCATCTAAGCTATTAAGTAACGCTGTACTGTATTGAATAGCGTCTTCAAAATCTTTGAAGTTTGCAGTTAGCGCCATTTAGATGACTGCTTGGTTTACTGTAGCGACTTGGCAGAAAGTTACAATTCTGTGTAACAGGGATAAAGCAGATGCTCGACCTTTATCTTTGCGGATGATGTAATAAAGGTCACTAAAAGTAGAAGCAGAAATGTAACCTTCTATTTGTTTTTGATAAATAAACGATAAAACTTGTACACTATCATTGTAAAAGGGATATCTTTCAAGAGCAAAATCAAGAATGATATTAGTGTCTAGCAAGACTTTCATAGATGATGTTTCCCTTTCAAATATTCCCATTTTGCTTGCTCGGGGTCAAAGTCTGAAGGGGTCGGCTCTGTGCTTTCTAACCACTCTTTCAAAATAGGAATAGAGCATTCTACAACTCTTTTTGGCTTTGCAGGTTGTGGTTGATTTTCTATAGCAGTTTCCACGGGTGAATTTGAGTGCAAAATAATGATTTCCACCCTCCCAGGAGCCATATTAAGGGGTTCATCTATGATTAAGTGACCTGAGTCATCAACTGTTGCATTCAGCTTGTAAGCTTGCATTCTTGTGCTCCTTTTTATTTCTATAATAAAACATAAAACCCTGAAAATCCTTGTTAAAGATGACCGAGGAAAGTTTCAAGTTTCTTCATAATTAGGAGTAGAGAGTAGGGAGTACGGGCGTAAGGCATTGCGCCCGTACAAAGCCAGGAAATTCGCTGGTTACTGGTCTACCGCTTACTGGTCACTGTTAAACACGCTTCACCTGTTAAACTGAAAGCCCTCACTTCCGTAATTCTGACTTTAACTAACTTACCTTTAAGCTCGTGAATATCACCAGCAAAGAATGTCAACCGATTACCACGGGTACGCCCCATCACTTGAGTTTTATCTTTGGGGTTTTGTTCTTCTACCAGAACTTCTTCCGTGCGCCCCATGTAACGCTGCGATCGCTCGGCTGCTTTGAGCGCTACGAGATGATTTAACCTTTGGAGGCGATCGCTTTTCACTTCCTCACTCAATTGCTCGTCCCAAAGTGCGGCGGGTGTTCCCGGACGAGGAGAGTAGGCGGCGGTATTCAGTTGGTCAAAACCAATATCTTCAACCAACTTCAAAGTATTTTCAAACTGAGCTTCAGTTTCTCCAGGAAAACCGACAATAGCATCGGCACTAATTGATGCATCTGGCATATATTGCCGGATTGTATCTATGATGCGACGGTATTTTTCGTGAGTATAACCCCGTGACATCCGTTTGAGTACCTCATTATCCCCCGATTGAAAGGGAATGTGAAAGTGTTCGCACACCTTAGGTAATTCCGCACACGCTTTAATCAAGCGTTCGGTAAAATAACGAGGATGGGAAGTGGCGAAACGAATTCGCTCGATTCCCGGTACATCATGAACGTAGTAAAGTAAATCTGTCAAAGTGTGCTGATGGCGACCTTCAGGTGTCACTCCAGGCAAATCGCGCCCGTAAGCATCAATATTTTGACCGAGCAAGGTCACTTCCTGATAACCCTGTCGTCCCAGTTCTTCCATTTCTAAACGAATGGCTTCTGGTGTCCGAGATTGCTCAATACCCCGTACATTAGGAACCACACAATAAGTACAGCGTTCGTTACAGCCGTAAATCACATTGACCCAAGCAGTGACAGTGGTATCGCGTCGTGGCTTGGTAATATCTTCCATGATATGAATTGGCTCAGTTGCAACCACTTGATTGCCATCAAATACCTGTTGTAGCAAATCTTTCAAGCGATTGGCGTGTTGCGGTCCCATAACCATGTCAACTTCTGGAACCCGTCGCAACAGCGATTCGCCTTCCTGTTGTGCAACACATCCAGCGACAACTATAGTTAGGTCTGGTTGTTCGTGCTTGCGTTTGGCTTGTCTGCCTAGATAAGAATATACTTTTTGCTCGGCGTTATCTCTTATGGTACAAGTGTTGTAAAGAATTAAATTCGCATCATTTGGGTCTTCTGACCACTCAAAGCCCATGTCTTCTAGGATACCAGCCATGCGTTCTGAATCGGCTTTGTTCATCTGACAACCGAAGGTGGTGATGTGATAGCGACGGGGTGAAGTGGTCATGGTAACTATAAAGGGAATATGATAGCAAATTACATTATCTTCAAATTATAAAATTTTGCGACCCTAACGTGTGGATTGATTTGGCTGCAATTTCCTGCCTTGTTGAGAAAAGTGTAAAATACAGGTGCGTTAACTTGGCATAATATCATCCAGTTTAATTTGCCAGTTGGGAAGTTGGGAAGGATGCTATTGCATCTCCCAAGCGATAATGTCTCAGAGGATGTTTGTCAAGTCTATAGTTGTATCAAGATCCCCATTAATAACGGGGACTTTAAGAGTAGTCCCCCAAATTTATCGGCTACGGTGGTGTACAGATCTCTAAAAAAGAGATGAAACATCGTGAAAAGGCAGAATTGGAATTAAGTTCCCCCCTTTTTTAAGGGGGGCTAGGGGGGATCTAAAGTAGTGGCTACCTCAGCCACTACTTTTAAAACATCCACTCACGAACACTTCTTGAGATCTCATCTATTTTTACCAATCAATCCAAATTTATTTTGCCCTATTTATGCATTTTTAAAGGTTAGAAATTAGGAAGGGCTTTTTTCTTCCAAACATGGGAAATTGTTTGGTATTGACGCTCTAATTCTATCGTTGCACAACTCAATGTGCGTGCTTTTTCTTCAAACTCGCCTATTTGTTTTAGAAAACCAGTTGCAATTCCCACCAAAAATAATGAAAAAGCTCCTCTGAAACCTAAATTAAGAATATTCCCTATACAACATATAAATGCACCTGCCAATAAAACTATTTGAGCTAGTGCTCCATACATATTAAGACGGACAATACTTTTATACTCTTCTAACGATTGTTTATTTGCGATCGCGGGATTTTTGGCTAAAAATTTCTCAAGTTTATCTTTCACATAAAAAGAGATTGCAATTGATAGCAAGCACATTCCTACATATGCATAGTGCAAAAACATGATTTCACCCGCTAAAAGAAAGATTTAATTGCCGATCGACTAAAATGTCTATATTTTTTATAAACTCAAGGAACAGCAAATAACCAGAGAAATTTTACGCAAACAAATATATAGATATAATGTAGTTAAATTTAAGATTTGAATAAATATTGAAGAATGGCTCATTTAACCCTTACCTCAGAATACAAATCCTTTGAAGGAAAACTCGGCTTTTACAGTCATAACTCCTCTACCTGTAACGGAGAAATGCGCTTTGCTGTTTACCAACCACCACAAGCAACCCAACAACCAGTACCCGTTCTTTATTTCCTTTCCGGGTTGACGAGCACTGAAGAAAATTTTATGGTTAAAGCGGGGGCACAACAATATGCTGCTCAATACGGTGTAATGCTTGTTGCACCAGATACCAGTCCTCGCAATACTGGCATTCCGGGTGAGGATGACGAGTGGGATTTTGGTACGGGTGCAGGTTTTTATGTGGATGCTACTGTTGAACCTTGGTCATCGCACTACCATATGTACAGCTATGTTGTACGTGAATTACCAGCTTTGATTGCAGAGAATTTCTCAGTGCAGTCGGAGAACCAAAGTATTTTCGGTCACTCTATGGGGGGACACGGTGCGCTTGTTTGTGCTTTAAGAAACCCCAAACAGTACAGATCGGTATCGGCTTTTGCACCCATTACTGCACCAACGCGTTGTCCTTGGGGTCAAAAAGTGTTTAATGGTTACTTGGGTAGCGATCGCGAAACTTGGCGTGAGTATGATGCTAGCGAATTGGTCAAGCAGTATGGATACCACAGCCCTATTTTAATTGACCAAGGTACTGCCGATAAATACCTCGAAGAGCAGTTGCTACCTGGATTATTTGAGCAAGCTTGTGCAGAAGTGAATCAATCTCTTATTCTGCGTTATCAAGAAGGATACGATCACGGCTATTATTTCATAGCCACTTTTGTTGAAGATCACATTCGGCATCATGCACTTGTGCTTCAAGGGTGAACTGATGGCATGGTCTAGTTCTAGGTGTAAAAAATATCTAACTAATCATTGCATATATGATTAGTTATTTGCTCTACGCTAGCTGCGCCTGTAATTTAGCGTTGCGCTCAACTTGCCCAGACATAAGTCTTTAGCGAACAGCTTCTTACCCCATAGATAAAAGAGTTCATTCAAGGCATCTCGAAAGCAGAATTGCACAGTTACTTAGAAGGTTCTATTTAACCAGCGAGTTTATTAAAGTTAGCTGCACGTCACAAAATTGAGTTACCTTTTGATGACACTCCTTACGAGCGATAAAACAGAAATTAAAAATGTGTAGAGTTTGGCTTTTTACGTCTTTTGGCACTATCAAAGCGACAGAAACTAGGATTACTTTATAACAGAAAACTCACACACTACACATCCTAGAAGACCAGATGACAAAATTGCAACCGATAAAAGCGCGTATTATTGCAGTTTTCCAAAACTTGGGAACCCTTTTATTACTGGCGATCGCTTTTCCGATTAACTGTAGCGTGGTACTAGTATCGTTGCTATGGAATTTTTTCAGTCGCCCGTCTCACAAGCAAGTAGTTTTAACGGAAAATCCCAAAAATATCTTGATTGGTGGCGGTAGGATGACCAAAACGCTTCAACTAGCGCGATCGTTTCACGCTGCAGGGCATCGAGTCATTTTAGTAGACATCGACAAATACTGGTTAAGCGGTCATCGATTTTCCCGTGCTGTCGCAGGCTATTACACTGTCCCAGCACCGCAAAAAGATTTAGAAGGCTACACTCAAGCCCTACGTGCGATCGCCAAAAAAGAAAACATAGATTTTTTTATCCCAGTAGCCATTTTCGCCGTTAGCTACTTTGACTCCAAGGGCGAACCAGTTTTATCCGGGTGTTGTGAGATTTTTCACTTCGATGCTGATATAACAAAGATGCTGGATGACAAGTTTGCCTTTGCCGAAAAAGCACGCTCGTTGGGTTTATCAGTTCCCAAATCCTTCAAAATTACAGATCCAGAACAAGTTCTCAACTTCGATTTTTCCCAGGAAAAGCGCAAGTACATACTCAAAAGCATTCCCTACGACTGTTTGCGTCGCTTGAACATGACCAAGCTACCCTGCGATACTTTTGATATGACAGCAGAATTTGTCAAAAGTTTGCCAATCAGTGAGGAGAAGCCCTGGATTATGCAGGAATTCATCCCCGGAAAGGAATACTGCACTCACAGTACCGTGCGAGATGGTGAGTTAAGACTGTACTGCTGCTGTGAGTCATCCGCCTTTCAAGTCAATTACGAAAATGTCGATCGACCTGAAATTAGGCAATGGGTGCAACAGTTTGTTCAAGAAGTGGGACTTACCGGAGAGATTTCCTTTGACATCATTCAGGCGGATGATGGAACTGTTTATCCGATCGAGTGCAACCCCCGCACTCACTCCGCGATTACTATGTTTTACAACCATCCAGGGGTAGCAAATGCCTATCTTAATAAAGAGCCTCTAGTTGAACCTTTGCAACCTCTAGCTGATAGTAAGCCTACCTATTGGCTGTACCACGAAGTCTGGAGACTGACTGGGATTAGATCGTTGAAGCAATTGCAAACCTGGATAAGAAACATTTTGCGGGGTAAAGAAGCAATTTTTTCGGTAAGCGATCCCTTACCCTTTATGATGGTACATCACTGGCAAATTCCCTTACTCCTTCTCGACAATCTACGAAGACTCAAAGGTTGGGTAAGAATAGATTTTAACCTTGGCGAACTGATAGAGTCAGAGGAATATTAAATTTGACTAGCTCCCCGACTATCACGGTAAGAATTTCTATCTAGAGGCAGAATTAATCATACTTACAACATCTGCTTCTTTGTAGATAAAGTGGTATCCGTAATACGGAAGAATTAGAGTGTCAATTGAATAGTAAGTATCACTTTCTTTACGCGAGCAAATATTTACCCTGGGTTCGGTGGAAAGTCTAAAAACCTTACAGCCTCCAGGTATAATTGCCACTCCGATATCAACCATCGGCGACAGACAAACAGCAACCGTCAAAGCATTTAAGCGCAGGAGACATTTGGTATGTCAGGGCAAATACAGAGGGCAGAAGACTTCACCATTGGTGTTGAAGAGGAATATCAAATTATCAATCCCAAAACACGTGAGCTTTGTTCTCGCGTGCAGCAAATCCTCCCGATCGCACGGAAAGCTCTTGGCGACACGGTGCAGCCTGAAGCTCAACTCTCACAAATAGAGATTGGCACACCCGTGTGTCGAACACTTGGCGACGTGCGTGCAGAACTTGTACGTTTGCGACGGGAAGTCATTACCGCTGCAGCCATTGACGGTAACCAAATCGCAGCAGCTGGGACGCACCCATTTTCATCGTGGGAACAACAGCAGATGATGCCCAAAGAACGTTATCAAGGGCTGTTGCGAGAGTATCAACAACTCGGTCGCGAACTGATGATCTTTGGCTGTCACGTACATGTTGGCATCAGCGATCGCAATATGGCAATTAGTGTCATGAACCGTGCGAGAGTGTGGCTTGCTCCATTACTTGCACTTTCCACTTCTTCGCCCTTTTGGTTAGGTACGGATACTGGCTATGCAAGTTATCGCACAGAAATTTGGAGCAGATGGCCTATATCAGGTCCGCCATTAATTTTTGAGTCAGTTGCTGAGTACCAAACGCTTGTAGAAGCTTTGATCGCAACTAAAAGTGTAGAGGATGCGACGAAAATTTACTGGGATATGCGTCTTTCTGAGCGTTACCCGACTGTGGAGTTTCGCGTTACGGATGTATGTATGACGGTGGACGAAGCAGTCACGATCGCAGGACTGGTGCGGGCTTTGGCACGAACCTGTTACTTGCAAGCACTTGCAGACAAACCGTTTCCAGCAGTGCGTTACGAACTTGTACGTGCTGCTCAATGGCGTGCTGCACGCTATGGTTTAAATACAGAACTAGTAGATGTTGGGGAAATGCGTGCTGTTCCAGCGAGGGAACTGGTTGAGAAGTTTTTAGCCTTTGTGCGCCCAGCGCTAGAAGAGTATGGAGACTGGGACGAGATTTCATCACTTGTAGGGGAAACGATGCAGCGAGGGAACGGCGCGACACGGCAGCGCGAGGTATACAAGCATACAGGACGCTTGGAAGATGTCGTTGATTTCATCGTTGCCGAGACTACCAAAGGTATTACCTTGTAACTTAGTTGTTACGGGGTGTTTTTATTTAAAATTTAATAAGAGATACTTCAGATAGGAGAGAGGTCAATTATGCAACAACTTCAAAAGAATTTCTGGGTTGTCCATCTTGTTCATCACCACCTCAATGAAGGTAAGTTTATCTCTGGATTCCGCTTTGCAAACTTTGCAAAGCGGGTAAATAAGTTGAGCCTGTATAGCAATTTCAAGACATCAGGCTCATTCAATTTTGTAAAGTGAGAGCCAGTGCGGTAATCTTAAAGCAATACCACCTGCACTGTGCTCTCGATCGGTTGATGTCTGAATTCACTAGACCTGCTAGCAAGGGAATAAGTTTTAATTTACACGACTTTCAACCTTAAGTGAACTGTATTGTAATATAGCCAGTAAACCATTAACTAAGATGATACGACTAGCTGCAAGCAGAACTTTCCAGGAGCGACTGTATTGAAGTGCTGTTTGCAGATAAGCGCGTGCTCCAGATATATCACCTTTCTGCATTAATAATTTCGCAGCTTCTAAAGCCAGAAAAGCACAGTTTTTCTTAACTTTCCGATGGAGTTTACTGTTAACGAGTTTGTGTAGATGAGATTGAAAAATAATTTCTATAGTTTGAAAGTTTTCCTGAATAAAAGTCATACTCTTGGCATTTGTGACATTATTAGACGACGCGTGAATACGCCACATAGCTAAAGGTTCAGCTTCAAACCAAACTGGGTAGTTAGCAAAAATTCTTACCCACATCTCCCAGTCACTACTCAAGCCGCAGCGACTATCCAATCCTCCCAGTTTTTCGTACACCTCGCGCCGTACTACAGCAAGTGAGGGCACTGAGATGCAGCAAATTTCGGCAATTCGCTTTATCCAGTTACTCGGCAAAATACCACTTTCAGGTAGTTCCAACGAGGATAAACCTTGCGATTGCCCATACATATCAATGTAAACACTGCGACAGAAAGCAGCACCAATATCTGGATTTTTGCTGAAGGTTTCCGTCATTTTTTGATAGAATCCTTCACGCACGCAATCATCACTATGTAATATGTGAATTAACTGACCGCGAGACAATTCCAAACAGGTTTGAAAGTTCTTCAACATACCTACATTGCGTTGTTGCTGATAAAACTTTACACGTCCCTGTCCTAGTTCTGCCACAACTGCTTCCGGATCGCCTTCGGTAGACTGATTATCGACAACTACAATCTCCATGACATCAGAACTAGGAGCTTGTGTTAATACGCTAGCCAAGGTCTCACGCAGGTATTCCACACAATTATAGTGAGGAATCATAACTGACCATAAGGGACGTGCTACAGTCTCTCGAACTGATGGAATATTAGGAATATAAGGATTTTGTTGGTGCATAATTACAAAGTAAGAAATTTAGCTTCTATGTTGTTTAAAAAAATTAGATAAAAGCGTAATTTTAGTTTGATATAATTATGTAAGATTTCATTTTTTTTAAATCAATAGAAATTGAGCCCCTTTTTGACTTGCACTAACCCGTCATCTAAAGATTATTTATAAATTGATTGTTATCAATTCCCTATAAATTTAAATGACCTCTAGAAGACAGTTAGGACAATAAAATACAAAACAAGAAGCCAGGGAACGAAGAAATAAAAACCTCGTTCTTTATTTTTTGTAAAAAACTTGAGTTATGGTAAAGCACATTTAACAAAAAAGATGCTCTTCTACAGCGCATAGTGTGAGGAAAAAGGTCATCCTTATTTAATTCCACACTTTTAAGAGTGGGCAAGAATTCCCCAGTCCTCGTTCCCTGTTTTCTCTGAAGTATGTTTATTTAATATATACTGAGGATAGAGGTAAAATTACAAAAAATTGCCTACTTTTTTGAATCAAAATTTTTCCTACTACTTTCTTTATGAGAACTTTATAGGACTTAAGTACTGCTTACAGCAGCTTTCAACTTGATAAAGTACGGAAATACCCCACCCGCGCTATTGCGTACCTTCCCCTTAGCAAGGAGAGGTTCGGTTTGAGGTGTACCTCATTTGATACGAAGCTTTGTAACTTGACTACTACCCGGATTAACGGTTAACAAACGTTCCCGATATGTAGGAGCGCAACGGCTTGCGCTTTCGCAATTGGTAATGTTGATTCTTATTTGTAAAAAATGAGACATTAAGTCCTGAAACTACTTACGCCATATATAGCAATCCTATTGAATTTATAACGCTAAACCACGAACAAATACGTCCTCTGAAGGGGCGACAAAGTAGCTTAGAGATTATAACTCACATCTTGTACAAACGTATTAGTACTGAAAATACCGTCTTGTAATAAACATATGTTTTTGTCATCAAAACGTAAAATCTAGCTTATTAGCCTGCGTAGGCAGGCTTTGTTTGTATAGCCTCACTCTTCTAGGGTGTAGGTGCAAGATGTGAGATAACCCTTCTCTAAACAATTTTTTAGTTTGTCAGCTAAATCCCGTACATTAGGTTCTTCAAATAAGGTTGTGTGAGAACCAGGAACATAATGAACATCTATTCCTCCAGTGACTACCTTATCCCAACCTAAAAGCGGTTCGGGTTTCATGCCAACAGCATGATCTTGTGAGTCATCACTGTTTTCATCCGTCCGGAACAGAGTAATTTGACCTGAATAAGTTGGCATGGTATATGCCTTTAGAGCTTGTAGATTAGCGTCGATAATATTTATGTGCTTGTCATCTTCAGGTAAAGGCTTAGAAATACCTAACAACTGCGTATATCTCTCTCGGATTTGATAATTGCCCCACTCGGACCAACCGACAAGCTTTTTCCTTAAATAAGAAGGTCCGCGTCGGATAAAATTACCAAGATGTATGAGGCTTCGCTGATGAAATGGTAAACGCTGGTTGACTGAATTTGGAAGACCACTGTCAAAGATGACGAGAAGATTAACCTTGTAGCCTTGTCTTTGAAGTTGTAGAACCATTTCGTAGGCAATGACCCCTCCAATAGAGTACCCGCCAAGAAAATAAGGACCATTGGGTTGAATAGTTTGGATTTCTTGAATGTAAAGCGCTGCCATATCTTCAATTCGAGTTAAGGGTGGCTGCTTTCCATCTAATCCTCGTGGTTGTAATCCATAAAATGGTTGATCCAATCCTAAATGCAGTGCCAGAGAGCGGAAACAGAGAGTTTCTCCACCAGCAGGGTGAATGCAGAAGAAAGGTGGTTTAGAACCTTTAGGTTGAATTGCTACTAGCGATGACCACAAAGCAACAGATTTGTCTTTTGCAGGCGCTGTTGTCAAGACCTGATGACTCATTGCTTTTTCTTGCTCGCGCAACATCTGGGCTAAAGCTTCTACTGTTCCTGATTGAAAAAGGGTTGCCAGAGGTAGTTTTTTGCCCAGTTTTTGCTCTATTTGTGCAAATAAATGCACGGCTAGCAACGAATGTCCCCCCAATTCAAAAAAGTTATCTTTTATACCAACAGGTTTGACACCTAAAATCTCTTCCCAAATCTGTGCTAGCTGGTGTTCTAATTCATCACATGGTGCAACAAACGTTGTTTCCGACTCTTGTCTCACTTGTTCGGGTGCTGGTAAAGCGCGACGATTAACTTTGCCGTTAGGGCTAAGGGGTAGAGCCTCTAACATCACAAAGCTAGCTGGAACCATGTACTTGGGTAGCTTTTCCTGCAAAAAGTGGCGCAGCTCATTTACTGTAAGTGCTGTTTCTGGATTGGGAACAACATAAGCTACCAAGCGTTTGTCACCCCTTATATCTTCACGCAGGATGACTGCATTCTGGAGTACACTTGGGTGCTGGCTCAGTACTGTCTCTATCTCTCCTAACTCTATACGAAAACCGCGCAGTTTTACTTGGTTATCGATGCGTCCAAGGAACTCAATATTACCGTCAGGTAAATAGCGAGCTAAGTCTCCAGTCTTGTACAGGCGTTCCTCGTCTTGTTGATTAAAGGGGTTGGAGATGAATTTTTCGGCAGTTAACTCTGGGCGATTGAGATAGCCTTGGGCTAAACCTGCACCACCTATATAAAGTTCCCCCGGTACACCAATAGGAGTTGGTTGTAACTGAGTATTGAGCAAATAGACTTGGGTATTGCTAATCGGACGCCCAATACTAATTGACTGTACTGTCTTATCAAGTTGTCTGGGTATAGAGTAACAACAAGTAAAAGTTGTACTTTCTGTTGGACCGTACCCATTTATGATTTCTGTAGATGGCAAACTTTCAAGAGCTTTCTGAACGTGGGGAACTGACAGTGCTTCCCCACCAGTCAGTAGTTGTTGAATTCCTGACAATGCTAGTGGATCGTCATCAATAATAGAATTGAACAATGCTGATGTCAGCCATAAGGTTGTAATGCCGTATTTATGAATGGCGTTACTTAGCTCTTGAGTTGTAGGAATATTTTCGGAGAAAAGAACACAGCACGCTCCGTGTAACAATGCTCCCCATATTTCAAATGTGGAAGCATCAAAAGAAATCGGAGCCATGTGTAAGAATTTTCGTGTTGCGTCCAACCGAACATAATTTACACCAAACAGCAGACGGATCGCGCCACGGTGAAGAACTTTTACTCCTTTAGGTGTGCCTGTGGACCCTGAAGTATAGTTAATGTAAGCTAAGTTATTAATTTGTACGGTGCTTACAGGGTTTTGATGACTTTCTTGGGTAATGACCTTCCAGTCGGTATCTAAGCAGACTATATGTGCTTTTGACTCTGGAAGCGCGGCTACCAACTCGCTAGTTGTTAGTAGCACTGGTACTTTTGAATCAGACAGCATATAAGTCAAACGCTCTTGGGGATACGCTGGGTCTAAAGGTACATAAGCCCCTCCGGCTTTAAGTATACCCAAAAGACCCACTATCATTTCACTGGAGCGCTGCATGCAAATGCCAACCAGTACATCTGGTTCCACACCTAAAGCTCTTAAGTAGTGCGCGAGTTGATTAGCGCGATTATTTAACTCTCGGTAGGTTAATTGTTCATCTTTAAACTCCACTGCTATTGCATCAGGATTACGCTCTACCTGTAACTCAAACAATTCATGAATACATTGCTGTGGATAGTTTGCTCGAGTGTCATTCCACTCATACAGTAACTGGTGTTGTTCGGCAGACGCAAGCATTGATAATTTGTCAATATTCTGCTGTGGATTATCAACAATACTTTGCAACAATGTTTGAAAATGTCCACTCATCCGAGTTATTGTGGCGGCATCAAACAAGTCTGTGTTGTACTCCCATACTCCCTGTAATCCCTGTTCCGTCTCCTGCACAAACAACGTCAAATCAAACTTGGAGATAATGTTATCTACCTCTATCGAAGAAATAGTTAGCCCTGGTAACTCAAGTGTTTGTTTGGGCATGTTGTGCAAGGCAAACATGACTTGGAACAAGGGGTTATACGAGAGCGATCGCTCTGGTTGCAGTTCTTCGACTAGCTTTTCAAATGGTAAGTCTTGGTTGACGTAAGCAGACATGGCCACGGAGCGCACCCTACGCAATAGTTTCTGAAAACTGGGATGACCCGACATATCGGTGCGTAGTACTAGGGTATTGACAAAAAATCCAATTAACCCTTCTATCTCTGTGCGATTTCGTCCTGCGATTGGAGAACCAACTAAAATGTCTTCTTGTCCGCTATAACGGTATAGCAGGGTTTGGAATGCTGCTAACAGTGTCATGAATAAGGTCACACCCTCGAGCCGCGATAATGCAGACAACGCTTGTGACAACTTGTCAGGAAGTACAAAAAACTGCTTTGCGCCTCGGTAAGTCTGGACTGCAGGTCGCGGTCTATCTGTGGGCAATTCCAAAACAGGGGTTGCACCTGTTAGTTGCTGTTTCCAATAGTTGAGTTGGTTTTCTAATACCTCTCCAGAAAGCCATTGCCGTTGCCAAACTGCATAATCTGCATATTGAATGGGTAATTTTGGTAAGGGATTGGACTTTCCGTTGATAAAAGCTTGATAAAGGGCGGTCAACTGCTCGCAGAAAATACTCATCGACCAGCCATCAGTGGCAATATGATGCATTATCAACAGCAAAATATGTTCTTGCGGTGATAACTGTAGCAAACAACCGCGCAGCATCAAATCTGATATGAGGTTGAAGGGACGTTGCATCCGCTCTTGTACGAGCCGTTGTACTATAGTGGCACGATCGCCCTTGGCGCAAGCCGTACCCGGCTTATCGCTTGACGGACAATCTTTTAGGTCAATCACCTCCAGTTCCACCGAGCGAGGCTCACCAACAACCTGTATCGGTTCACCATCACGCGCAATAAAGTTAGTTCGCAGGACTTCGTGGTGGTTGACTATTGCATCTAGAGATTGTTGCAATATATTTACATTAAGGTTTCCCTGTAACTTTAGAGCATGGGGAATATGATACAACGAACAGTCTGGCTCCAACTGCTCCAAAAACCACAGTCGCTGCTGTGCAAAAGATAGAGGCGCTGATGATGTGTTAGTTCTTCTCGGAATAGTTTGCTGTGTCTTGGCATCAGACATCTTATTTTTTTTGAGCTTTAACTCCAGTAACGCCCTTTTTTCTGGTGAGAGAGCAGCTATCTTTTGGTTAATATTATCCATACTTGCCAATCCTTCTCTAAATTGCACAGCTAAACTACATCAAGTTTTTTATTAATAAGAATTTGACAGTGGGCTACGGGGTAAAGCTTTGAACTGTCTTAGCCCAAATTGTCGATTAAGAACCTTGCATTATTTGTGCTAAAAGGTTTTGAGTTTCTTCATCTGATAGATCTTCTAACTCAGCTAACAAATGATTTATTTCCTCATCTTCCGTGTTCTCAAGCTGAAGTTGGACGATTATTGCCGCTAGCTCAGCAATGTTCGGTCCTTCAAACAAGCGATGCAACGACAGATCTATACTGAAAGCTTCGCGCACTCGAGAAATCACTTGCGTTGCTAGCAGCGAATGTCCCCCTAGTTCAAAGAAGTTATCGTAAATGCCGACTTGTTCTATACCCAAAACGTTTGACCAAATCTCAGCGAGAACTTCCTCTGTAGGAGTGCGGGGTGCAACAAAGTTGTTGCGATTGCTAACATGAGATACATCTGGAGCAGGTAATGCACGCCGATTGACCTTTCCGTTAGGATATAGTGGCATCTTATCCAAGATGACCAAGGCAGATGGCACCATGTGCTCTGGTAAACGCTCTTTTAAAAAACTTCGCAATTCATTTGAGTTTAAGGCATTGGAATCGGCATTGAGAACAACATACGCGACCAACCGTTTGTCTCCAGGAACATCCTCTCTAGCCATGACTAATGTTTGTTGCACTGCGGGATGTTGGCTGAGGAATGCTTCAATTTCTCCTAATTCAATGCGGAAACCGCGAATTTTGACTTGGTAATCAATTCTTCCCAAAAATTCAATGTTTCCATCTGATAAGTAACGCGCTAAATCTCCAGTTTTGTAAAGTTTTGCGCCTGTTTCATAACTAAATGGGTTGGGAATAAATTTTTCTTCTGTAAGTTCGGGGCGGTTGAGATAACCTGTAGCCAGACCAATCCCGCCAATATGTAACTCTCCTGCATGACCAACAGGCACGGGCTGCAAATTTGTGTCTAAGATATAAGCTTGTACGTTAGAAATTGGGCGACCAATAGGAACATTAATATTTTGGGCATAGGGCTGATTCGTCCAAGCAGTCACATCGATAGACGCTTCTGTTGGACCATAGCAATTGACCAAAAGATTGCCTAAATTTAAGCGATCGTGAAAGCGCTCCATCAACTCTACTGATAAAACTTCACCGCCAGTGGTAATATGTCTGAGGCTTCGGCACTGCTCCAATTTCTTTTCCTCTAGCAGTGCATTCATTATGGATGGGACTAACCCAATAACAGTGATTTGCCGCTCAATAATCTCATTCACTAAGTAAGCTGTGTCTTTGTGTCCTTGAGGACGAGCCATCACCAACTGAGCACCAAATAATAAGGGCCAGAATATTTGCCACACTGAGGGGTCAAAGCTCAAAGAATAGGTTTGTAATACTTTGTCTTGTGCGGTCAGCTTAAACGTTTCTTGACGCCAGTGGAGCATATTGCTGATTCCACGGTGAGGAATCATGACACCTTTGGGTTTTCCTGTAGAACCAGATGTGTAGATAATGTACAGCAAGGAATCTGCTGTCACTTCACAGTTAAGGTTTTGTTGGCTATATCTACTAATGATTTCCCAATCTGAGTCTAAACAAACCGATTGTGCTTCATGAGTTGGTAAACTTTTAATACATTTCTTTTGAGTTAGTATGACTGGTATTTGGGTATCTTCTATAAGGAAGGTTAACCGCTCTTTTGGGTACTCTGGATCGAGAGGTACATACGCCCCACCTGCCTTGAGAATTCCCAATAACCCTACGACTACCTCTAAAGAACGTTCCATACAGATGCCAACTAAGACACCCGGCTTAACACCTAAAGTTTTAAGATAGTGAGCTAATTGGTTGGCGCGATTGTTCAACTTCTCATAAGTGAACTGCTCATTCTCAAACATCACTGCCACTGCATGGGGAGTTCTCTGGACTTGGTCTTCAAACAATTCATGGATACACCCTTGCGGATAATCTACTTGAGTTTTATTCCACTCACTTAATAACTGGTGTTCGCTAGGTGTAAGTAATGGCAGTTCGTCAATTTTCTGATGTGGGTTAGCAACGATCCCTGCGAGTAATGTTTGGAAATGACCGTACATTCTAGTTACGGTTATATCATCAAACAGGTCAGTATTGTATTCCCAAATCACACGCAAACCTTGCTTTGTCTCTTCTACTACTACAGTCATATCTAACTGAGATGTTAGCTTATCAACATCTATAGAAGCGATCGATAACCCTGGTAACTCCAACATTTGTTTTGGTGTATTTTGCAGGACAAACATGACTTGGAATAGAGGGTGAAATGAGAGCGATCGCTCTGGTTGGAGTTCTTGTACTAGCTTTTCAAATGGCAAATCTTGATTGGCGTAAGCGGATATTGCTATTTCTCGTACTCTTTGCAGCAGTTTCTGAAAACTGGGATTGCCAGACAGATCGGTACGCATTACCAAAGTATTGACAAAAAATCCAATCAGGTTTTCAATTTCTGTTCGATTGCGACCTGCGATGGGAGAGCCAACCAGTATATCTTGTTGTCCCGTGTAGCGGTATAGCAGAGTTTGAAATGCTGCCAGTAATGTCATGAACAGCGTTACGCTCTCTTTCCGTGATAGTGCGTTTAGTGCTTGTGATAAACTCTGGGGTATTTCAAAATACTGCGTTGCACCTCGAAAATTCTGTACGGGTGGTCGTTGTCTATCCGCAGGCAACTCCAGTACATTTGTTGCATCTGCTAAGTGCTGTTTCCAATAACTGAGTTGTTTGTTTAGCACGTCGCCTTCAAGCCATTGACGTTGCCAAACTGCGTAATCGGCAAATTGAATGGGCAACTTTGGTAGAGGATTGGGCCAATTCTCGGTGTATGCTTTATACAAAGTTGTCAACTGCTCAAACAAAATGCTCATTGACCAACCATCAGTGGCAATGTGATGCATCGTCAACATGAGGATATGCTCTTGTGGGGATAGCTCAAACAAGCACGCACGCAACATTAAATCTGATGCTAGATTGAAAGGACGTTGCGCTTCATTTTGTAGCTGCTTGTGTACGACAGTTGTGCGATCGCTCAGCGAGCAATCCTTGAGATCGACCACTTTTAGTTCTACTGACCGAGGTTCACCAATCACTTGTACTGGGGTTCCATTTTCTATAATAAAAGTAGTCCGCAGTACTTCATGATGGACAACAAGCGCATCTAACGACTTTTGCAATACGTCCACTTTCAGATCGCCTTGCAACTGCATCGCTTCAACTATGTTATATGCTGCACTGTCTGGCTTTAACTGCGCTAAGAACCAAAGTTGCTGCTGAACATAGGATAAAGGAACTGAGCGTCGGTTGACTTGTCGGGGAATAGGTAAATGTTCATTTTTACTCTGGTTTTGAAAAGTGGCGATTGCACTTGCTAAACCAGCAATCGTTGGTGTCTCAAATAAACGCTGCATCGGCATTTCCACACCAAAGGTTTGGCGTAATCGAGAAATCACTTGCGTTGCTAGCAGTGAATGCCCGCCCAATTCAAAAAAGTTGCTGTGGATTCCTATGGGTTCTAAACCCAAAACTTGTGACCAAATCGCGGCTAATATCTCTTCAGTAGGAGTGCGAGGTGCGACAAAATTGCTGCTATCAAGCAGATCGGATGCGTTTGGGGCAGGTAAAGCGCGGCGATCTACCTTTCCATTAGGGGTTAATGGTACAGTTTCTAAGAAGACAAAGGCTGATGGCAGCATATAATCTGGTAACCGCTCTTCTGCAAAGCCGCGCAGTTGACTTGGGGTGACAGGGACTTGCTCTGGTTTCATCACCAAATACGCCACTATCCTCCTGTTACCAGGAACATCTTCACGAACAATGACTATAGTTTGGAGTACAGCTGGATGTTGGCTAACTACAGTCTCTATCTCTCCTAATTCAATGCGAAATCCTCGTATTTTTACTTGATTATCAATACGTCCAATATACTCAATCTCACCATTTGGCAAATAACGAGCTAAATCTCCAGTTTTGTACAGGCGTGCAGTTTCTTCTTGAATAAAGGGGTTGGAAATAAATTTTTCATTGGTCAGTTCAGGACGGTTAAAGTAACCTCTTGCCAATCCCACACCACCAATATGTAATTCCCCAGGTACACCTACAGGAACTGGTTGCAAATGCTCATCAAGCAAATAAATTTGTGTATTGGCAATAGGACGTCCAATAGGTACAGTTCTTAACTGGCTTTGTCGCTGGCATTGCCAAAATGTAACATCAATCGCCGCTTCTGTAGGACCATACAAATTATGCAATTCGCATCTCAGACACTTGAAGAATTTTTCTTGGAGGTCAAGGGATAAAGCTTCACCACTGCAAAAAACCTTATGTAAGCTGTTGCATTGTTCTAACCCTTCGCTTTCCAGAAATACTTGCAGCATTGAAGGAACAAAATGCAGAGTTGTAATTTGCTCTTTGACAATAAGATTCACTAAGTAATTTGCATCTCGATGTCCACCTGGTTTGGCAATGACCAGACATGCGCCTGTTATCAGAGTCCAGAAGAATTCCCAAACAGAAACATCGAAACTGAAAGGAGTTTTTTGCAGGACTTTATCTACGGGTGTCAGTTGATATGCTTCTTGCATCCATAACAAACGATTGCAAACCCCTGAGTGAACGTTCATTGCACCTTTTGGCTTTCCAGTAGAGCCAGAAGTATAAATGACATATACTAAGTTGTCTGGTTGAACTCCACTGTTTAAATTAATCGTTTGTTCTCCAGAAATTTTTTCCCAATCAGTATCCAAACAAATAACGAGTGCCTGATGATTCAGCCTGGAGACGAGTTTTTCTTGAGTGAGCAGCACAGATACTTGGGAATCCGTTAGCATATATGCTAAACGCTCTTGAGGATACTCTGGGTCTAAAGGTACATAAGCTCCTCCTGCTTTGAGAATTCCCAACAAACCTACAACCATCTCCAGAGATCGTTCCATACAGATGCCAACCAAGACATCTGGTCTTACACCCAAACTTCTGAGATAGTGCGCTAGTTGGTTTGCACGGCTATTCAACGCTCGATAGGTTAATTGCTCACCTTCAAACACTAACGCAACTGCATCAGGAGTGCGCTTCACTTGTTCCTCAAACAACTCATGAATAAACTGCTGCGGATAGTCTTTGCGAGTATTGTTCCACTCAACCAACAATTGTTGTTTCTCAGTTGCATTGAGTAATGGTAATTGAGAAATTGGGCAGTCAAGATGAGTAACAAGACTCTCTAATAATGTCTGGAAATGCCCCCTCAATCGGTCGATCGTTCCTGGATTAAACAGATTGGGGTTGTATTCCCACACTCCTCGCAATCCTTGTTCGATGACTTCAATTGACAGAGTTAAATCCAATTTAGATACCAGACTAGCCATTTCTATAGGAGTTACAGTCAGTTCGGGTAACTCTAGCGTTTGTCTGGATGTGTTTTGTAAGACAAACATCACTTGGAACAAAGGATGATACGAAGGCGATCGCTCTATTTGAAGTTCTTCTACAAGTTTGTCAAATGGAACGTCTTGGTTAGCTCTTGCTTCTAAAACAACCAAACGAACTTTTTGTAACAAATCTCGAAAACTGGGATTGCCAGACATACAAGTACGCAAGACTAAAGCATTAGCTTTTGCCTCCATGAGTTGTCCTTCATCTGCCATTACGGGACATCCAACTAAAATGTCCTCTTGGCGACTGTAGCGAGACAGCAGAGTTTGGAAAGCTGCTAATAACGTGCAGAAAATAGTCACGCCCTCTTGTTGCGATAGTGCGTGCAGTTCTTGCGATAGATTTTGAGGAAGTGTAAAAGATAGCTTTTCTACCTCGCGTGTTTGCGCGACAGGTCGTGGTTTATCTGTCGGTAATTCCAGAACTAAGCTAGCATTTACTAGTTGTTGTTTCCAATAATTCAATTGTTTTTCTAACTGAAGAGTGGATGGATAGGATAAATTTGTGTTCATGGGGATACTAATTTTAATGCCTTAGAAAGGATTATCGTAATTTTTAAAAACTTATTTTTCAGAATTTTCTTAGGACCTCGAGTTTTCTTTCGGTATAAGCGTTAAGAAAATTTCTTAAGACTAAGTTGCAATTATTTTCAGCTTTGAAAAATTTAGTATTTCCCTGGTTTTTTAATGGTTGCAAAGAGCCATATTTAACAAATACCAAAAAAAATGTAAAGTTATCATTGCAATACTGGTTGTCATTATGAAATTATTGTGTAGCAAGACAACGAACTAAAAAAAACGAAAAACTAACTATCACAAAAAAACATATACACATACCTGGATACACAATTCTTTGCATTTCCTCACTAAAGTCAATACTGACTCTTGAGTTTTTGCTGCTTGAGATAGAAGGAGAGGAGAAGAGTTTTTCCCCATGAATTTCTCAATGATTGCCAGTGCTGTTCTCCTCTTCCTCAGAGATGTATTCATAGGTCAGACATATCTAGAGCGTCGGTATTGTATTCCCAAAAACCCGTTTTCTTCAAGTTGAGCTTACGAGAAATCGAGCTTTTCGATCCAGAGAAACCAGGTTGTTTGTCTTCATATTGATTTCTGCACGAACGCTCTAGGAATTGGTTGTGCATCTTCATCTAACTGTTTGTAGAGACACGGAAGAAACTCTGTTGGAAGCGTTGCTATATTTTTCTACGAGGAAAACTAATAAGTAAAATCTAAACTTTCTGCTTGCAATTGCTCTTGTGCTATCTGTATCAATTGGCGAGCCTTCTCTAACTTAGTTTCATCTTTAATCTTCTGACCAAACCTCTGTGAATACACAGTTTCGAGGTAATTTAAATAGGCTTGGAGATACTGAATTCGTAAATATGGGTTTTTATCCTGAAGAAACAAAATATCGGATTCCACCATGTAACGAATAACAAACATGGGTATAGGGCTTTGAAATGGATGAAATTTTGGATTGTGTGCTCCTGTTCCTTGAGTATGTTTGTGAAATTCCCCAATCATCAGCCCTAATTTTACAAAAAAAGGCTTCAGTATTTGGTGGTTACTATCAATGATTTGAGTTGCATCGTCAGGATCGACATCAGGTAGAACGATTAACAGCGATTTTTTTAAGGCGGCTACTCCCTCTCGTGGCTCTGTCTCAAGAAAAATATCTCGATAGCGTAAAATACTATCTATCAATTGCTGCTTTTCCAAGTTTTGAATTCTGAGAACTGCTAGAGACATACTGTTCGATCTAATTGAGTGAGGAACAAACGGGCACACAGGACCAGGTCTGCCCAAATCTGGATGAGAACGCCCTACAAAATTTTCAACCCACTCCATAGTTTTAATTAAGTAGGGAAGGTCTTGCTCAAGTTGGTTGAGATCGGTTGGTGTATAAAGTTGCATTGCGATTATTCCATGTATTTTTGTCAAAAAAAATTTGAAACGATGAAGAACGAAGTCACGAACAACCAAACATAATAAATAAGTGGCGTTCATTCCTCATAGGGAAGTGAATTTTGAGTATGTAGTGGTTAGCAGCTTGCTTGAATCTGCTTCTTCATAGAAACAGATATATGTATTCTCCACGTATTTGTGTACGTGCCTTTGTAAGAGCTTTGTAGGTTTGAGTCGTCAGATACTTTCTTCATGTAAATATTCTTCCTTCATAGAATCTTTCACTGACTCCTTAATTTCCACTTAATATATACGTCTATCAAAAAAAATGTAAAATTGAAACTCATAATACCTAATAGAATTGTAAAATTTTAGTGTAGAAGAGGGCATTACACTCTTTTGACACAATCCGATCGCTGTAGGTACATATTTTTGACACAATTATGCTTTTTATTGGGAGGATAGGGAATTGGAAATCCTATAACTTGTTTGTTATTTCTTATATGAAAATTTAATGAAGTTTGGTGTAAAAAGTATCAAGAAATGTATAACAAAACTTTGTTTATACAGAAGGAATAATTTTTTGTTGTAATAAAATTAAATCTATTTTTCCTAAATCAATCTAAGAAGTTAGTATAAAAAAAGACTAGGGTGAGTGCTGCTCGTAAGGATAGGGAATCGGGAGCAGGGGGAACACAATTTTCACGCGATCGCATTCTTGACAGAGATTTAGTTTTATGCATTAGAGCTTTAAAGAAAAACTTAATAAGAAAAAAATTTATTTAAAATAATGTCAATTAATTTGATGTAAAAAAGTTGTCAAAATCATCAGAAAAGAAGGATGATCTTGAGTAGCTCAAAAAATAACAACAGTCAAAATCTGCTCCCAAGCTTACTTGGATAGTTTCTAGAGGAAGACTTAAGCACAACAAACTAAGTAAGACTAATTGCTTGGCAGCAAGTGTGGACTGAAAGAGAGAACAACTAAGCAAAAAAGTTGAGATATATGAATATCAGCAGTGGAATGACCGCAGCGCAGGTATTGGGTCAGAAATTACCATTCCCGCTCAAGCGTTTGGCAGATTTAGCTTATAACTATTGGTGGAGTTGGACGAGCGATCGCATTACGCTCTTCCAAACCATCGATCCCCAAGAGTGGGAACGTTGCGGTCACAATCCAGTAGCAATTTTAGAAGCAGCATCATACGAGCGTCTTACCCAGTTAGCAGAAGATCCCTTTTACCTCAAGCAGATTGCAGCACTCTCAAAAGAGTTTGATGAGTACATCACCAGACAAGATACTTGGGTGAGCCGGGTAGCACCGCAAATTTCCAGAGAAAATCCCATTGCCTACTTCTGCGCCGAATTTGGAATTCATGAATCCTTACCCGTCTATTCTGGTGGTTTAGGCATCCTGGCTGGGGATCACCTCAAATCAGCATCAGATTTAGGTGTTCCAATGGTCGGCGTTGGCTTGTTATATCGTCAAGGTTACTTCCGACAAAGATTGAATCGAAACGGATGGCAAGAAGACTATTATGTAGATAACCCCTTCCATCGCATGCCATTGGAGTTAATTAGAAATCAGCAAGGGGAACCAATCGTTATAGATGTAGACATTCGCCATCGCCAGGTAAAACTGCAAATTTGGCGAGTGCAAGTGGGACGGGTGAATCTTTTCTTATTGGATAGCGATCGCCACGACAACGATCCCATAGATCGATGGCTCACCGGGCATTTATATGGTGGTAACCAAGAAACCCGTATTGCTCAAGAAGTGGTTTTGGGAATTGGAGGCGTCAAAGCCCTAACAGCGTTAGGCATTCAACCTTCCGTCCATCACCTCAACGAAGGACACGCCGCCTTCTGTACTTTAGAATTTGCCCGTCAGGAAATGGAACGCACGGGTAAATCCTTCTACGATGTAGAAGCCGATGTCCGTTCTCGGTGCGTATTCACAACCCACACACCCGTTCCCGCCGGTCACGATGTTTTCTCACCTGACTTAATAGATTCCTTCTTTGCTCAATACTGGCCCAAGTTACGCCTTTCTCGCGAGCAATTTTTGGCATTGGGCGCAAGAAGATTGGGCGATCCCTGGGAACCCTTTGGCATGACTGTACTGGCATTGAGAATGTGTCGAGCAGCCAACGGTGTGAGTGAATTGCACGGTCATGTTTCCCGGAAGATGTGGACGATTTTATATCCAGATCGATCCGAGGACAAAGTTCCCATTGGTTATATTACCAACGGAGTCCACGCTCCCACTTGGACTGCGCCCTTACTAGCAGAGTTGTACTCTCAATATTTAGGAGCAGATTGGAAGACACGCGTTATCGATCCCAAGACATGGGAGAAAATTGACGACATTCCCAATGAAGAACTGTGGTGGCGACATAGAGTTTTGAAAGAGCGGCTAATTGCCTACACGCGTTACAGAATTCAGAAAGCTCGCGAACAGCGTGGTGAAGATTACGACAAAATTCAAGCAGCTGCAACCTTACTCGATCCCAACGTACTGACAATTGGATTTGCCAGACGCTTCAGCCCTTACAAACGAGGTCACTTGCTGTTGCGTGATGCCCAACGGGCAATTCGGATATTTGGCAACGCCCAACGTCCGGTGCAAATTATTTTTGCAGGAAAAGCTCACCCAGCAGATGAAGAAGGCAAACGCATTATTCAGCGTTTGATGGAATGGTGTCGAGATTCAGCAATTCAGCATCGAGTTGCTTTTATAGAAGATTACGACATCTACGTCGGTCAAAAACTAGTTCAAGGCGTTGATGTTTGGTTGAATAATCCCCGCCGCCCCCTAGAAGCATCAGGTACGAGCGGGCAAAAAGTTTGCTTTAACGGAGGCATTAATTGCAGCGTATTAGATGGTTGGTGGTGTGAAGGCTACATAGCAGATGCAAATGGTAAAGGGATAAATGGGTGGGCAATTGGTGAGGATGCTCACACCAGCGATCAAGATTTGCAAGATAGTATAGACTCAGAGTCGCTTTATAAGCTTCTGGAAGAGGAAATAGTACCTCTATACTATGACCAAGACAGCAATGGTATTCCTCACCGTTGGGTGCAAATGATGAAAGCGTCAATTAAGACCAACTCACCCCTCTTTAATACAGATAGGATGATTGCTGACTACGTATCTCAGGTGTACGTTCCAGAGATTGCGACAAGTTTCCAACCCATTTTGGCAAAAGTTTTGCTTTAAAAAATTCACAGTTTCCTGGTTCAGTATCAGGGCAGGTATCATACCTGCCCTTTTCTTACTGTATTGTGTTAGGCTAACTGTAGTCATTTTGGACAATTCACTTTTTAAAGAAGTCAGGTAAGCTAAAACACGTTTAACTGGCAAATTTTTGAGGTTTGAGAAAAAGCACCAGACTCTTCCCTCTCGGTCTGCGCCCTCAGCGTCTCTGCAAGTTAATATGCAAATTAGATGGAACAGCCGATCTTGCCAATTCTCGAGATCGATAACCTCTCTATAACTGGGTAACAAAGCAGCAGTAAAGTTTGGTGTTGCAAAATAATAAGAAGTTATCAAAAATGACAGTTTTTCAACTACCCGACGGTCCCAAGACCCATCCTTGGATTCAAACACTCCAGTGGCTGACGAACCCTCTGGAATATATGGAAGATTGTGCAAAGCGCTACGGTGAGATTTTTACTCTCCGCATAGGACCCCGTTTTACGCCCCAAGTTTTTATTAGCAATCCTCAAGCAATTCAACAGATTTTTACCACCGATCCAAAATACTTGGACTCTGGCGAATCAGCTGGCATCAGTTCTCCATTGTTAGGGAGACAATCCATGCTGGCTTTAGAAGGAAAACCCCACCAACGGCAAAGAAAGCTATTAACGCCTCCCTTTCATGGGGAACGAATGCAGGACTACACCCAGCTTATAAACAATATTACCAAGCAAGTGACTAGTCAATGGAAGGTTGGGGAATCTTTATCCATACGGCCTTCCATGCAAGCCATCTCCTTTCAAGTGATTTTAAAAGCTGTATTCGGATTACAGGAAGGGGAGCGTTACGAAGATTTAACAAAGCAGCTGAGTGCAACGCTCAATCCAAAATATCCTTTGTTGAATGCTTTTGTTTTTCTTTTTCCCATCCTGCAAAGAGATTTTGGTTCCTGGAGTCCAGGAGCAAGAATGATGCAGCGAATCCAGCGTATAGATGAACTTGTCTATGCTGAAATTCGAGAGCGTAAAGAGCAAGCAAATTCATCCCGCAATGATATTCTTTCTTTAATGATGTTGGCTCGTGACGAAAATGGTGAGCCAATGACTGATGTGGAATTGCGAGATGAGTTAATTACTTTATTAGTGGCTGGTCATGAAACCACTGCCACTGCTTTAGCCTGGGCTTTTTACTGGATTCATAAGTTGCCAGAAGTTCGCGAGAAATTGTTACAAGAAATTGATAGTTTGGGAGAAAACCCAGAGCCAAATGCTATCTTGCGATCGCCCTATTTAAGTGCTGTTTGTTCTGAGACATTACGTCTTTATCCAGTAGTAACACTGGCATTAAATCGATTGGTTAAATCTCCACTTGAAGTCATGGGTTATCAATTAGAACCAGGTACTTTGGTAGTGCCTAGTATTTATTTGACCCATCATCGAGAAGATTTATATCCTGATTCAAAGCATTTTAAGCCAGAGCGTTTTCTAGATCGTCAATTTACTCCCTATGAGTATTTACCATTTGGTGGTGGTAATCGTCGCTGTATTGGTCTGGCATTTGCTTTGATGGAGATGAAACTAGTTTTGGCAACAGTACTCTCCATGTGGCAAATGGAACTAGATGATAGTCAACGCGTGCAGCCAGTACGTCAAGGTGCTCTTATGAGACCATCACTCGGAGTACCAATGGTGGTGAAAGGATTGCGGCAATCTCAAAAAGTCTTGGAAACTGTCACATCTGTCTAGTTTGTTCGGCTCATCTACTGTTTGCTTCGGTAGATGAGCGATCTTTAAAAAGTTATGGAACCGCAGATGAACGCAGACGAACGCGGATAAATTTGTACTTTTTTCAGGTGAGAACCCTATATTTTTAATCCAATTTGAATCCAAAACTCTTGAGTTAAAGGGTAGCCAAGCTTTTAATCATAATCTATGTAATTATTGCATTTCCAAAGAACTTTTTTACAAAAGTTCTTTGCTATACACTCTAAATTTTTAAGTTATTCAAAACAACAAGAACCAATAGGAACTAGTACTAGGCGGGAGCATACACTTTTGCAAGAAACATAATTATTTGATGCCAGAACCCTCAGTATATAGTTTGTCTAAAAAAGACTATCTGCCAAAACTGGATGCTCCCTACTAGGCATTATTACGATATTTTTCAGCTACCAAGAAAAAATGAAGTGAAGCAAATGTTAATAGTGAGAAATACAACGAAATTAGGCAAGATTGTCAGTGATTCTATCTGCATCCTAGCCTTTTTGTTGCCCCGTCAGCAAAACTTAGTAATTTGCCAGAAACCCTGGAGAGATTTTGCACGTAGATGCTGGAATAGTTATATAGATTTAACTCAAACCCTGAAATCCCTACCTATAAATGAGAATGTTGAAGAATATTTAACCTAATTTTAGCGCTCCAATTCCTCTTTGTTTATTCACAACCAACTGCATGATATTTAACCACAGCGACCCCATCATTAAGAAGCTCTTTTAGGACTAATCTCGAATGCCAACTCAGCGCGGTAAAAGCAAACATCAAACGCTAGAAAGAAATTCATATGTCCCAAAATCAAAGGAGCATTCCTGTCTCTTGTCCAAGCAAAAGCTAGCTCTACCGGAGGAAACTGCTCAACATTTGCTATCAACACCAATGCTCGCGCTTCAAACCTAGCTAAATTACCTCCTAATGGAACAGAGAGTTTTTGACGTTCCCAAACTGCTCCTAGCCTTAAACCCATTTCGTATGGTAATACATTGACGCTAGAACCCGTATCTAGCAAGCCCGATACATTTAGAGATTGGTTTTGATAAGTTAGGACTAGCGGAAGATAGGGCAGCGTACTTAATGCACCAAGTTGTGGATTTACCTCAGTGAATACAAATCTAACTCGATCATCCATGTGTCGTCGCTTTTTCCTCTACCAACGCCTTTGCTAAAACAGCAGCAGCCTCAAAAGAATCGTATAAGCCTTGACTAGCTACTCTGTCCTGAGTGTCCAATGAAGCTAAACCTGATTCCTTCAATAATTCAGTTACCAAGAAATGTAATAGAAGAAGCTTATCAGAGTGAGATAATTCCTTCAGAAGAGGCATAAGTTCAGTGAGAGGCATAAAATGTTTAATCAATTTGAACTACAGCTATTATATCGTTGCCAGTTAATTGCGGAACAAAGTCTTCGATACGAAAGGAAGTTGGTAATGGAGGAAGAATATGCTGTTGTTTTTTTGGTAATAACCCACATTTCGCAGATGTGATTGATGTTACTAGTAATTTTGAAAAGTCAAGCCTAGAAGATTTCTATCAGTCTAATCTTTTAGGTTTAAATTAACTTTATAAAACCAAAATTAGAGAATCTACCAGCAAATTAACTTTACAGATTCTCCTAATATATTCGCTTTCGCCATCAATCAACTAACTTATCTAAAATCAATCAATGTTAACTTAGCCAAGACTATTATAATCTTCGCTCAAATTCTGATATATTTCAAAATGTCTCCAACTTTTTGAGTCAAATAACTTAGTTCAATTTATCAGATAGTATTGACGGCAACTTTCACCTAAATAACTTAATATTTTTTGACGTTCCTCTGTTAAATTGCTCATTTGTTGCTGTCCATCTATCAGCAACAAATGTACAGATTGAAACATCTGAAATATCCATCTCATTGTCGGTTTATTTGTGAATTTTGTTACCTGATTTCTGACGCTACCATCTGATAATAATAATGCTTGCCTCAACTTTCTTTGTGCTAGGTTATAGAATAGATTCAACCCGCGTTTTAGTAATATGAAAGTTAATTGGGAACTAACTGCACTCTCTAATGCAGTTAGTTAACTCTAGGTTTAACGTTTAAGGAGTGGTAAGCTTTGCTACATCTACGTGATTAAGGACGTACACCATATACATTAAAAGTATTTAGCGTATCGGGCACTAAAGAATTTTTTTCAACTACAACATTAAATTCATTGTTAGTAAGGATTTCTTGAATTCTCTCTAATCTGCCTTCTCGGGCATGCACCTCAATAACTACTTGCTTTATTTTCTTCCAGTCACTCTGATTGATACCTTGTAAAACTTGATATTCTTCACCTTCTACATCTATTTTTAATAAGTCAATAGACCTAATATTTAAATCATTAACTATAGAAGATAAAGTTTTAACTTCACCCTTAACTAGCTGACTTTGAAACAGATATTTTACTTTTTCCTCATTTAAGAGACTAGTCATAACTTTTCGTTGTTCTAATTTTTCTATTGGTTTTATTGTTGAATTACCAGCCATATTTGGATAAAATGTAAACAATACATCTGCTTTATTTTGTGAACTTAATCCATAATTAAATAATGATATATTGGCTACAGAGTGCAACCGAATATTAGCTTGTAGTATCTCAAATATCTCCCTTACAGGTTCAAATGCGTAAATTTTTACTTTCTTTTGCAGTTTATTAATAAATAAAGAAAATAATCCTATATTAGCTCCAACATCAAAAATACAATTTCCTTCATTAATAGCAATACCATTTCTAATATATTGCTGTTCTGTAAAAATTTCGGAATATATATATTCAGTTTCTTCTTTACCAAGATAATAACATTCCAGATTATTGGGCAAAGTTAACTTTTTAAATTCCATGCTTGACGCTCCTTATTGGATTTTTAAGAAGATGGTTGTAAAGGCTACCGTTGTATCAAGATTTCCCCTATCCTAACCTGCCTTAGAAGAGGGATTTAGGGGGGAAGCATCGCAATTTGGCAAAAACACTCTTGCGATGTTCGTAATCGCCGCTATACAAGCAAAGCCTGTGTAGGCAGACTTTGCTATGGCCCTAAAATTCGGTTCTTACAGGCTTTTTTTGCACTCGTAGGTATGCTCCCTTCAGGGGGAGTTAATATTTTGGATATCTCAGTCACCAGTTTTAAAACATCTTCTAATAAATACGTAACTTTTAAAAGAAAATGAGCTTACGCCAGTACTGGTTTTCTTGTGAATACAGCCTTTTCTATAATATCAGCAGCGCGAGTCACTCCTCCCGCTTTACGAATCGCTTCTTGTAATCTCAAAGCATTTTGCTTGTAAGAGTCTTGTGTCAAAACTCGCTCGATCGCACTTCGCAATCTAGGTACACTTAATTTTTGTAGCGGCACAACTTCACCTGTTCTGGTCCAAGCAATACGTGCTGCTACCCCTGGTCCATCATTAGCAATTGGAATTGCTACTATCGGTACACCATTACTTAGAGATTCTAGAGTTGTATTTAGACCAGCATGGGTAATAGTCAGAGAGCTTTTTTTTAACAACTCTAATTGCGGCGCATATTTAACAACCAAAGGAGATTCAGGTAAGTTAGGTAGGGCTTCTGGTTCCAATGCACCTCCCAAAGAAATTACTAACTGAATATTCAATCCTTTACATGCTTGAGCAATATATTGAAAAATTTGCTGGTTGTGACCTAGTATGCTTCCTAAAGAAGCATAAACTAATGGTTTTTCATTTATTTTTTCAAAAGGGAAATCAATAGATTGTCGTCCTACAGCATCATGGTAAGGTCCTGTAAAATGAAACCACTCGGGCAAATTCTGCCTTGGAAATTCAAATTCTGCTGGTTGTTGACTAATCTGAGCGAGTGGAGAAAAAGCATCATTAGAGCGAGAGGGTATTGGCAAATTGTGATTTTGTCGATATTCAGCTATGACCTCTCCAATAGGCTTACTCACGCTTTTTAGTAATTTGTAACCTACGTGATTGCGTAGAAGCGCCCACCACGCAGGATTGTAACGCCAGTTTGTAAAATGAGGGGGAACGCCAGGTTCATAATTAAGAACTATCGCACTGCACACAGTTATGAAGGGCATACCCAGAGACTCTGCAACCACTGCTCCTCCTGGTGAAACTTGGTCTACTAATAATGCTTCTACACCTATCTCTTTGATGACTTTTGGAAGATCTCGTAGAATAACAATTGCTGCCTGCTTCAGCAGGTTAACGGTGTATTTCGTTGCTGCCAATCCATTAAGTTTACCCAATTCTGTCAAACCTTGAGCCATCGCCCCACTAGGAAACTCAGATTCACCAATTGCTTGGAATTCCAATCCTGCTGCTACCGTTTTACATTTAGCATCGAGTACCCCAATTAAAGTGACGCGATGACCGCGATTTTGCAGTTCTTTCCCCAGGGGAAGCATGGTATTGAGGTGACCTGTTGATGCAGGACAGATTAATCCAAAATGAGTCATGATAAATGATGTTACTTAAGGTGACTTTAAAGATATGAAACCGTACCGGGTATAGCTACGCAATAGCAGCTCGTATCTTTATAGGTGTCAGTGACATCTGCTTATGCACTGACTACCCCACTTCTCACTTAAGTGTCAAAAACTTTTCCAACGCTGCAACTAAACTGGGAGGCCAACGACGGATATGGGCTACCCAATTAATATCTTTATAACGAGGATCTAGCCCGTATGCACTTACCCAGTTGCTTTCAGCTTCTCCTTTTTGTCCGCTAACCCAGTACGCAGCTGTCAGCGCAGCACGCACATCAGCAAACTTGGGATATTTACGAGTAATATTTCGCATTTCGCGAATTGCTTGGTCTACTTTGCCAGTTTCATACAAAGCTAGGGCATAGTTGGCACGAGCAAAGGCAAAATTGGGGGCAATTTCCGTACATTTTTTATAGTCTGCGATCGCCTCTTCCCATTTTCCCAAACCCGATAGCGCGTTTCCCCGATTGTTATATGCCATTGCATCTTTGGGGTCAAGTTCCAGAACGTGGTTGTAATCTGCGATCGCATCATTCCATTTTCCCAACCCTTCCAATGCAGTACCGCGATTTAAGTAGGGGTCAGTCACATTTGGTGCAAGTTCCACAGCCTTATTATAGTCAGCCAGCGCCTCTTGCAATTTATTCTGGCTGACTCTAGAATTTCCCCGATTACTCCAAGCAGCTGCATTACCGGGAAATTGCTCTATAATCTTTGTCCAGTAGGATTCGGCTGCGGCAAAATCACCCTTCTCTGTGGCAGCAAAAGCAAAGTTTGCTAACTCATCTTGCTGTTGTAACTGTTCTGGAGTGAGATTCAATGGTTGAGTTGCAGCTAAGGAAGGTTCAATCCAACCAAATATTAGCAATACACTTAGCAAAATCCCAATAAGTCTTAGCATTGGTGTTTAACTCTTGGCGTTTTCAAATAAACACCTCACGCAAAGCTGCAAAGGTGCTCAAAAATCCTTTACGGCTTTGCGTGAGACTCCAAAAATAATTATCTAACGCCTTTCACCAAATTACGGCAAAAGAGATAACTGTTGATTGGGAGGCTTGTAACCCAAATGTTTGTATGCTGATGCTGTCGCCATTCTTCCACGGGGAGTCCGTTGCAAATAACTGATTTGCATGAGGTAAGGTTCGTACACTTCCTCAATAGTTTGCGTATCTTCTCCCGTTGCTGCAGCAATTGTTTCCAATCCTACCGGACCCCCATTGAATTGTTCTATGATAACGGTTAGCATTCGGCGGTCTGTCCAATCGAGCCCACATGGATCGACCTGAAACAGTTCCAATGCTTCCGCTGCTACGAGTTCGTTAACGACTCCGGAAGATTTGACTTGTGCGTAATCTCGCACTCGCTTCAGTAACCTGTTGGCGATACGCGGTGTTCCGCGAGCACGGCGGGCAATTTCTGCTGCTCCATCTTCAGCGATCGCGGTTTGGAGCAATTGGGCGCTTCGCATTACAATTTTGCTCAGTTCATCGACTTCGTAAAACCGCAATTTTTGAATTAAGCCAAAGCGATCGCGCAGTGGTGAAGTCAGTGCGCCTGCGCGAGTTGTGGCTCCAACTAAGGTAAATTTTGATAGTGGTATACTCCGTGTCCGGGCGCTAGAACCTTTACCGACTGTAATATCCAATCGATAATCTTCCATAGCCGGGTATAAAATTTCTTCTGTCATTCTTGACAGTCGATGAATTTCATCGATAAACAGAACGTCCCCTGGTTTTAAATTCACCAACAACCCAACAATATCTCTGGGACGCTCTAAAGCAGGAGCACTCGTAATTTTGCAATTTACCCCCATTTCCGACGCTAAAATCATCGCCATTGTTGTTTTGCCCAAACCCGGAGGACCGTATAGTAGGAGGTGATCCAGCACTTCACCTCTTGACTTAGCAGCCTTTATGGCGATTTCCAATACCTCTTTTAAATCCTTTTGCCCAATATAGTCTGCAAAGCGTTGTGGTCGTATGCTTTCTTCTTGCTTACCTTCGTCAATAGCAGCTTCGGGTTGCAATAAATTATCTTTAGGGGCTTTAGGGGGTGATGCGCCTGACTCATGACGCTTCTTTGGGTTCTCATTTGGGTCTTGAGGCTGTTTTTTGGAGGAGATAATCGCCATAGTTCGAGCTATCAACGTTTATAAAGAAGGGGACAAGGGGAATGGGCGGGAAAATACCGACTGCGGTCGTCTTCTCCCTTTTCTATTTTCCACCCATAACTTCCACCTTAGCGCTCTAAGAAAATTTTCATTTTGTAATAGTCTCGCCGTAAAATTTAAGTTCCGGATAATCACAACAGGAGTGCAAAAGTACTGATGCTGTCTAAGAGAATCTTACCTTGCCTGGATGTGAAGGCGGGACGTGTTGTAAAAGGAGTGAACTTTGTTAATTTAAAGGACGCTGGCGATCCGGTAGAGATGGCTAAGGTTTACAACGATGCCGGTGCAGATGAGTTAGTGTTTCTTGATATTACAGCCACTCATGAAGACCGGGATACCATTATTGACGTTGTTTACCGCACTGCAGAACAAGTTTTCATTCCTTTGACTGTCGGTGGTGGTATTCAATCCTTAGAAAATGTTAAAAATCTTTTACGAGCTGGTGCAGACAAGGTTAGTATTAATTCGTCGGCGGTACGAGATCCAGATTTTATCAATCGGGCTAGCGATCGCTTTGGCAATCAGTGCATAGTTGTTGCAATTGATGCCAGAAAACGACAAGACCCCAAGAACCCAGGTTGGGATGTGTACGTGCGAGGGGGACGAGAAAATACTGGCATAGATGCCTTATTTTGGGCAAAAGAAGCTGAAAAGCGTGGAGCAGGAGAACTGTTAGTTACCAGTATGGATGCTGATGGTACTCAGGCAGGATATGATATAAAATTGACACGTGCTATTGCTGAAGCCGTACAAATTCCAGTGGTTGCATCTGGTGGCGCAGGCAACTGCGAGCATATCTATACTGCTGTAACAGAAGGTAAAGCAGAAGCTGCTTTACTGGCATCGCTTTTACATTACGGACAATTAAGCGTAGCTGAGATAAAGTCTTATTTAAGCGAGCGCAAAATTCCCGTTAGAATGTAAACCCAAGCAGCAAACCCTTTTGTATCCACAGCTAGAGTAGTTCAACACAGTTCTTGGAAACGATGTTAATATAAGTTAACAAGAATTAATATAGTCATAGATATGTTGATACCTATTTTAGTATTTGATGTAGCACTGGTTGCCTGGTCGCTACACTTAATGGAAAAAGCATATGCGAATAAAGAATTTTCTTTAATGCTGGCTGGGACTCTGGTCGCTCTTGCAGCTGCCGCCATGTTAGTTGTTTACTTTCTTATGGGACACTGCATGAGTTACTTATTGCAAGCATCATACGGATAGTCGTTAATGGAAGACAGCTAAATGCTAGCTTTTATCAATTAGCTGTTAGCCCGACCTAGAGCAAGATAGTAAATAAAATCGATTTAGAGATAAATTTATGACAGACTATGTTGCTTTATTAAACGACATTCTTAAAAATGTTGAAGGGGAACCGGGCTGGAAAGTCATGGGTATAGCTGCTGACAAAGGAAGTCCCGGCTTTGCCTACACTATAGGTTTGTATCACAACTACAAACATCCAGAAATTATTTTGTTTGGACTCTCTGTTGATATTGCTTTTACCTTACTCAACGATGTGGGCGCTCGGGTAAAAGGAGGGGAGGTCATTCAGCCCAATGTTACCTATACGAATTTAGTACAAAAGTATCCCATCATCTTCAAACCCATATCAAATAATGACAGCGATACCATAGAGGAGTATCTGGGTATAGCTGTACGTTTCTACGGTCATGTGAATTTTCCAGTTCTTCAATTTATCTGGACTGACCCTCAAGGTAAATTCCCTTGGGAAAAAGATTGCCAAATGAAAACCAAACTCTGTCAACCATTAGCATGGCAAGAATAGCTTTAAGACTTTTAGAAAAAATACAATGAATATGGATTTTTAATTGGAGAGATTGCAAACTTTAATTGATTCGCCTAAGAGATATCGATTGTTCAACCGCAATATCTTGAAAAAATGGCACATTTTCTCTACCAATCGTCGAAAATACCGCCTTTGACTCCATTGAGCCAGGGACGGCGCATTTCGCCTACTATTTTAATCTCTACTTCGTTATTTTCTTTACGTTGAAAAATTGCGTAAGGTGCCCATGATTTCCAGCTAGTATCGCTATCGCACTCCTCACAATATGCTGCAAAACCCGCGATCGCAACTCCATTCTCAACCCAATTTAAAAAGAGATATTTGCCATATTTTTTCTCGTACTCATCAAGGATACGGAATGTAAAGTCATCGCTCTCGTCCAGAAATTTTTCCAACTTTGGATCTAAAGGCTCTGTAGATTCCAAATTTTCTAGCAAAGTTTCTAAATCTGGGGTGTCTGCGGAAAAATAAACAAGATAGCGGTGAACGGCATCTATTGCTTCGTCGCACCAGAATTGTGCTAGCAGCATCAACACTGAATCTATAGAAGGATAGTTTTCAAAAGCGAAATTTACAAGAGGTATAATTGTTTTATTAATGTGTTCCGTTCTTATTTGTTCTGCCTCTTGGGGCGTGTAATCTGTCATTTTTGCTCTCTGATTGTTGCAATATAAAAATTTGTTGATTTTTATAATACAAACTTACTATTTACTGTAAGCGCCCTATACCAAGCATCATTTGCTTGACAGATCGTGAAATTATTAGATATAATGAGAAAGGCTTTGATGGGGTTATAGCTCAGTTGGTAGAGCACTTCAATGGCATTGAAGGGGTCAGCGGTTCGAATCCGCTTAGCTCCACTTGTTCAATTTCCGCATAGGTAACAGTGGAAGGGATTTCTAACAGCTTCCCTCATCATTTTACACATTGCATTCTGTACAATTAACAGGCTTTTAATAACCTAGAACTTGTAGCAGATGTAACATAACTGCAAAGTTTTGCATCCCGCCCATCGTCAAGTCAGTTAAACAATTCCGTATCGCTGTCTGGGGTATAGTAAGTCTCAGCTTTACCAATCCGCTCAACCTCAGTTGAGATTTTAGGCAATCTTACTCCTTATTTATTTTGTTTTTTCCCCTTCGACAAAGTTTGCTGACTTCCGTTTGAGATGTGCGATCGGTGACGACTTCTGCGTGCAGCAATCGCTTGCAACAAATAACTCAAACCCCAGCCTACAATTGCTCCCGCAACACCAAAAATCAGGCTTAACACTACCGACAAAACAAAAGGATGTGGTAGAAATGTAGTAAAAGGTAGCTGTATTGGTTTTGGTGGTTGTAGTTGAGGAATTATGTAAGGTGCTGTACTGACAGCTATTTGTGCTGCACCCAAACCAAAACCCAAGATTGCGATCGCTGTTTGCAAGTTCTCATTGCGTCTTTTGTCTGCTTCCTCTTTTTGAGCGAGAATTTCTTGAGTTGTGCGATCGCTTTCGGCTTGTTGTGTTTCTACAATCCCTCGGATAGTATCAACAAATTGCCCAAATAATTCTTTTCCTGGAGCAAGATAGTGAATGTCAGTTTGTATTTGTTCAAGCCATTTCTGACATTCTTTGTTCAAAAAATCTTGCCAGCATTGGGGACTGTTACCGTTACCAATAGTTTGAATTTTATCCAAGCAAATTCTGTAATTAGTAATATTGGTAGTCATTGCTGTATGTTGGATTTGTAAATCTTGCAAGCATCTGGTGTAATCAAAGCTAGCTTGAGGCATTTCTGCCAATAAGCTTTTTAAGTCAGATAATTGCATTTGAGGTGTAGATATCAAGCTGTTAAATTTTTTAATTTTGTCTTCTAAATTGCTGTAGATTTCTCTAGCTTCTCGATAGCGTTTGCGAGCCAAGTGATAAATGTAAAGTATTTTATGGTAGCTCAAAAATAATCTTAACAGCCAGTCATAAGCTCTTTCTGCAAGTGTTACCGTTGGTGATTGATTCTTATTGATGACTATTAAAATATGGCATTCTTTGGCAAAATTCTCTGATTCATTGGGGTCAATTGCTTGGTATTCAAATAAAAAACTACCAAACAGTTTACCCTGTTTTGTGAACACGGGATTTAAGTTTGTACCTGCTACTAAAGCTATGGCAAATTGTTTAGCGAGTGTATCGCAATCTTCACTGGGATGTACTTCTCCATAAATCCATAGTGTTTGACCTAAAGATGCTTGGATGCTAGCAGGTAGCAAACAACTTGGTTGAAAATGTTGTAATTGGGGAATATCTATCGAAATGGTTGACGATTCTGGAACTAAAGTGAAATCTACTGCATAAGTATCATTCAGCAAGAAAGGCTGAAGATTAGCATTAATTGTAAAACCTTCTGTTGTGGGGAGACTCCCCAAATCTAAATATTGCCCGGAAAGACTTAACCATTCACTTTGTCTGCTTTCTTCTTGCTTGGGGTTATAGACAGTATTTTCATAGGAAACTAATTGCGATCGCAAATCTTTCAAACCAATAAAGGTAAGTGAGCTTTCACCCAATTTCACCAGATTTTCCCATAGGAGATTAGCATCTGTCATAACTTCACCGGGAAGGTCGGTGAGGGTGTGGCGGAGATGAAAAGCGTAGAGAGTGAGACTGAAATTCTTCACAGTGTTGACTGAGATTTTTGCTTATTAGATAAAGGAGAGTTATTTTTAATTGCGTTGTCTGATAATTCCTTTGATGGTGAGCTAGGTCGATTCGTTGAAGTCTGGGACTTACTATTACCTATGCCTGTGTTTACACTAACATCAATAGGAGATACAGCACTGATGGATTTCAGGTTTTGCTTGTAAGCTGCTAAAAGTTGACTGTAAGACTCAGTTCGCAACCAATTTTCTAATATTTCCTCAATTTCTGCATCGTCTAAAGACTCCCAATTTTCCAAATGAGTTTGAGTTTGGCTGGATTCGTCCGCTGATTGACCGCCATAGCCCTAGAGAAAAAGCGTTCGGCGATTTATCATCATGGCATGAACGAGTTGAGACTTAAGTAATGACCTCCGAGCATTCCACCTCCGCCACGGTCAAACAGCGTGTCATCTTCCTAGTACTGGATGGTGTCGAACTGTTGGATCTGGCTGGACCGGCACAGGTATACAGTATAGCTGAGTCATTGGGTGCGCCTTACTCCCTACACTTTTGTGCTAACACTTCTGGAGTGCGATCCTCACAGGGGTTGTTTTTAGGTCAGCTAGAGCCACTGCCACCTGTGTCTGCCCGTGATGTGGTAATGGTCGCTGGAGTGGCATTGGATCGGCTCAACCAACCCCTGCTAGACGCTGAGACTTGTTGCTGGCTGATGAATGCTCATACAAACGGCACGCGCATTGCCTCTATTTGCACTGGGGCAACAGTCTTGGGAGAGGCTGGTTTGCTGGACGGTCGGCGTTGCACCACTCACTGGTTTGTTGTAAACGATCTTCAGCAACGTTATCCAATGGCTCATGTTGTGGAAAGTGTTTTGTATGTCAGCGATCGCGGCATAATTACCAGTGCAGGTATTGCTTCTGGAATTGACATGGCGCTGTCACTTATCGAGCAACAGCAAGGACCCCGTTTTGTGGCTGAGGTGGCTCGCTACCTGGTTATCTATCTACGGCGTAACGGCACTCAACCTCAACGGAGTGTTTATTTAGAGTACCGCAATCATTTGCATCCAGGCGTACATAGCGTTCAGAATTGGTTGGCAGAAAACGCAATAAAATCTGTTTCCTTAACTGAACTTGCCCAAATCGCTTGCATGAGCGTGCGGAGCTTCAGCCGTGCTTTTAAGGAGGCGACGGGATTAACACCCGTGCAGTATCAGCAACGCTTGCGTTTGGAAGTCGCTACCACGCTGTTGCAGAACTCAGACTTATCGATCGAGGCGATTGCAACCCACTGTGGTTTCGATGATACCCGTCATTTTCGCCGTTTATGGCAACGGTATTTTGGAGTTTCTCCTTCAGCCACACGTAAAAAACAGACGAAAACGCCTGCTGTTTAAATATGTTGTTTAAATACGTTGTTGCAATCAATCTTTTCAGAGCTTTTAACTGAGACGATAGAAAAAATATATGATTCCAGCCAACGAAACATTCGAGGGCACATTTTCGTTCAAACCTCACTTTTCAACTGCAGCAGGCTTTCGGATGCATTATGTGGACGAAGGTGAAGGGGAGCCAATCGTGTGTCTTCACGGTGAACCAACCTGGGGCTACTTGTACCGACGTTTCATTCCTCCTCTCTCAAAACGCTATCGCGTTATCGTTCCCGACCACATGGGTTTTGGTAAGAGCGAGACACCTGCAAATAAAGAGTATACGCTAGCAACGCACGTAGAAAATTTAGAAGCTTTGCTGCTTGAGCTTGACCTACGGGAAATCACCCTTGTTTTGCATGACTGGGGCGGACCCATTGGTGGGGGCTTTGCTTTGCGCCATCTCGATCGCGTCAAGCGTTTGTTTCTGATGAACACCGTTGTTCCTCTTGGGCTTCCCATTGAAGCAGAACTTCTACCCAAAGCAACTGCTCAAAGCAAATGGTTTCAGTGGGCGGTCAAAGCCAACAAAAATGGAACATTGGAACAAGTGCTCGGCAATGCAGAAGTTACCATCCTCCACTTGATGAAACAATTGCAAGGATTTGAGAATATGTCAGTTGTGGATCGCACTTGGATTAACGCTTATTCAGCCCACTTTCAAACTAAAGAAGATTGTCGGGGGATTATTAACTTTCCACTTGACGTTATTACCAATCGGGAGACTCAGTTTCCACTAGAAGCAGCAGATGCGATCGCTGCACTTCGACAAAAACCAGCAATGATGGCTGAAGGTATGAAGGACTTTGCCCTTCCCCCCGAGCATTTTATCCGTATCTTTCGTGCTGGATTTCCTAATGCTTCAGTCATTGAATTAGAGAATGCGGGACATTTTTGTCAGGAAGATCGACCTGATACGTTAATTGCGCTCATCGAGCAATTCATTCAACTCACTTAGTCGCTCGAATTGTTTCTCTGCAAAATATAATACCATTTTGAACTGTGCGATCGCACGAATTAGGCTTGTCGTTCGCTATTTGTCTTCTATTCTTTGTAAGAGTTTTACCGTTTTTACAGAATTCTGTGTTTTTCACCTACTGAGTAAATATATGTTATCTATAGATCGTACAATTCCAGACAGCGAAATTTGTAAAAAAGCAACGCAATTAGTTGCAGAAATCTCACCCACCTTTTTGTGCAATCATTGTATTCGGACATTTTTGTTTGGTGACTTGTTAGGAAAACGGGATGGACTCAAGTATGACCGCGAGTTACTGTATCTTGGTGCCGTAATGCACGATTTAGGATTGACAGAACGATTTGATGGCGAACAAAGATTTGAAGTTGACGGTGCGGATGCTGCAAGAGCCTTTGTTCTGGCAAATGGATTGCCAAACGAGAAAGCAGAAGTTGTATGGGATGCGATCGCTCTCCATACTTCTTTAGGCATTGCCTCACGAAAACAGCCAGAAATTGCGCTGGTGCATTTGGGGGCGAGCGCAGATGTGCTGGGAATGCGAATTTCCGAAATTCTTTCGGAAACTGTAGAGCAAGCCCTTGACGCTTATCCTCGGCTTAGCTTCAATCAGGCAATGACTGAGTTATTAGTCTCACAAGTCAAACGAAAACCTCAAACAGTCGCATTCACTTGGCTGGCAGAAGTTGGGCGTGGTTGCATTCATGGATTTATCTCACCCAATTGGAGAGATATGCTTAACAACAGCCCATTTGCTGAGTGATGTAAATTCTGCGTGTACGTTGAGTTTATTTTTTCCCTAAATAGGAAGACATAAATAAATGTAAAAATGTGTTGCATCAGAAACCCGGTAATGCGTACAACATTGGGTTTCTTGAGTGTTATATTTACTTTGGTTGATTGACTGAATCCAATCTATATTCTCCACCCAGACCGACACACCGCTATACCCCTATTAACCATGAAAGGACTTTGGCTCGAAAACAACCAACTTCAACTCCGTACCAACATCCCTATTCCCGAACCGCCACAGGGAGAAGCGCTAGTACGTGTTTTGTGTGCTGGTATCTGTAACACGGACCTAGAACTCAAGAGAGGTTACTATCCCTACAACGGTATTATAGGGCACGAATTTGTTGGTGTTGTTGAACAAGGACCAGAATACCTGATGAATCAACGTGTCGTTGGAGAAATCAACGCTGTTTGCAGACAATGTAGGTTCTGTCGGAGCGGACAATCCACTCATTGCGAAAATCGTACTGTTCTTGGTATTGTCAACCGCAATGGAGCCTTTGCCGATTATCTTACTTTACCCATAGAAAACCTGCATCCCATACCTGACAGTATTCCTACAGAAGTTGCAACTTTTACTGAACCTTTAGCAGCAGCACTGGAAATTCAGCAGCAAGTGCGGATATGCCCTGACGATCGAGTACTCGTTGTGGGTGATGGTAAACTGGGGCAATTAGTAGCACAGACAATAGCTTTGACTGGATGTGAGCTTTTAGTCGTGGGGCGTCATCGAGACAAACTTGCTAATTTAGAGAATCGGGGTATTAAAACTGCTTTAGTTGATGCTGTTAAAAACAAAACTTTTGACATTTCAGTAGAATGTACTGGTAACTCTGAAGGATTTGCCATCGCCCTCCGCGCCTTGCGTGCGAGAGGAACTCTGGTACTCAAAAGTACCTACGCAGGTAACCTCAGCTTTGATGCTTCCTCTTTAGTTGTGGATGAAATCACTTTAATCGGCTCCCGTTGCGGTTCCTTCGAGCCTGCACTTGAACTTTTAGCACAAGAAAGAGTAGATGTAAAACCGCTCATTCATGCACGTTATCCCCTGACTGAAGGGCTCGCTGCTTTTGAACGCGCCCAAGGTAAAGGTGTCTTAAAAGTTTTATTGGAAATTGGTTAGTTGTTAGTTGTGAATTGTTAGTTTTTGTAGAGAGGCTGTGAACTACCTCTTTACCACTAACCACTAACTACTAACCACTAACCACTAATCCTTCGAGTTACTCTGAATCGCTTGCACAATTTGTTGGGATATAAAGGGTAAAATTTCCCGACTTTTTGCGTTAGCTTTTCCCTCAGTAAATACAACTAACAGGTAGGGACTCTGCTCTGGTATCTCAATATACGCAGCATCATGACGAACCTGACTCGTCCAACCAGCTTTTGACCAAATTTGCGCGTTTTGAGGAAGACCACTGCCTAAAAATCCCGCCACTTGGTCTTCTTCTGCATCTTTTGGTAAGTCCTTAAGATTGAGGCTGCGTTTCATCAAAGCCATCATAGCTTGCGATCGCGTACTGGATACTGCCACTCCCCCTACAATACTGTGTAACAACCTAGCAGTGGCATTTGTTGTCAGCATATTTCGGTTTTCCAGTAACTCACCTACAAATGCTCGTTCCCGTCCGTAAGGACCATCACACCAAGTTTTTTGGCAAACATTGATTGTTTCCATATCCGACCAACCAAAAGATTGGAAATACCGATTGACAATATTGCGCTGCTGCTTCCAAGTGTCAAACGGTCCCATGGGTAATTCCGGTCCCGATGTTGTTCCACTTAATATATCTACAACTAAACTGGTAGCATCATTGCTAGAATCAACAATCATATCGCGCATGGCTCTTTCCAACTCCTTAGAGGTGGAAGTCATGCTTTTTTCCAACCATTCATTAATTGCGACTAGGTAGAACACTTTTACCACACTTGCAGGGTAAATACGCTCAACACCCCGATAGGTAAAACCGCGAACTGGATGACTCCAAAAAGCGTCTGGAGTTAAAGCACCACCCGTGTTAACCAGTACGGGAGGATCGTAAACAATCCAAGTCAAAGCAATTTGGTTGCGAGCTAAACTCGGAAATGCTGACCAAGTTGCTTCTAAAATCCCATTTCCCAGGTTTTCCAGTTGTTCGTCTTTATTGAAAAAACTCATTGTTGTTTAAGAATGTCCTCTAATATAGAATCCAAAATCCAAAATTTAGCACTCAGCGAGTATCAGTGTTTAGCCAATCTAAACATATATGATTCTCCGAATTGCGATCGCTTAGCAACCCAAGCTGCGGTAGGACGGCATTTATACTTAATCTCCGACAGTCAAAACGCCCCTATAGAGCACCCAAAGTCTGTACAAGTGAGTCTTTGCGAGGATGATTATCCAGGATGGCTGTTACTTTCGGATGTAGAATTGTTACAACCATGCACTGAACCCTACAGAAACTCACCGTTTTCTGAAGCCGAGATTGAAGATCTTTTACCAGATGTCATTACCTTTACTTACAAAGCTATGGAACAGCCGAACTATTATCTTTGGGGAGGTACTGTAGGACCAAATTATGATTGTTCGGGATTGATGCAAGCAGCATTTGCTTCTGTAGGAATTCGCATACCTAGAGATGCTTATCAACAGGAAGCTTTCACCCAACCCGTTTCCCTTAGAGAATTACAACCTGGTGATTTAATCTTCTTCGGAACTTCCCAAAAAGCAACTCATGTGGGACTCTATTTAGGGGATGAGAACTATATCCATAGCTCTGGAAAAAATCAAGGGCGCAATGGAATTGCGATTGACCGTCTCTCGGAACAAGGTGATGAGGTTAGTCGGTCATATTACCAGCAACTGCGCGGTGCTGGAAGAGTGGTAAAGAGTTACGAACCACAGAAACGCTAGAAATACGGGAAAATTATGAGGAGTGGACTGGTTAATGGGTTGGCTGGTTACAATGAAGCAACGGCGTCAATTGTTCCAGATGTTTCGGTTGTGGTGCCAGTGCATGATGAAGTAGAAAGCTTACCCTATTTGCTGGAGGCGATCGCATCTACTTTAAATGCCACTGAATTAAGTTATGAAATTATCTGCGTAGATGATGGTTCATCTGATGGCTCGGCGCAATATCTTAAAGAACAAGCGCAAATCCGTACCGATCTCAAAGCAGTTATTTTACGGCGCAATTACGGTCAAACAGCCGCAATGTCAGCAGGGTTTAATTACGCACTGGGAAAAGCGATTGTCACTTTAGATGCTGATTTGCAGAACGATCCTGCAGATATACCCATGTTGCTGGCAAAGTTAGACGAAGGCTACGACTTGGTGAGTGGCTGGCGGAAAAATCGGCAAGATGCAGCCCTGAAACGATTGCTTCCTTCCAAAATTGCTAACTGGATCATTCGACGGGTCACAAGTGTCAACGTTCACGATTATGGTTGTTCGCTCAAAGCTTACCGTGCAGAACTTGTGGCGGATATGAACCTTTATGGAGAATTGCACAGATTTCTTCCAGCTTTGGCTTACATTGAAGGTGCAAGAATCACAGAATTACCAGTTCGCCACCACGCTCGTCGCTTTGGTCGCAGCAAGTACGGTTTGTCGCGGACTTTCCGAGTGTTGATGGACTTGTTAACCATCTATTTTATGAAAAAGTTCCTAACCCGCCCAATGCACGTTTTTGGTCTGTTAGGGCTGATTTCAATGATTTTAGGTGGGGCGATCGGAATTTACTTGACTGTTATCAAAATTGCCCTTCATGTCGATATTGGAAATCGTCCTCTCTTAATTCTGGCAGTGCTATTGCTCGTTACGGGAGTACAGTTGTTTTGTTTCGGTCTTTTGGCAGAGTTGCTTATGCGTACTTACCATGAATCTCAAGGACGCCCTATTTATCGTGTACGTGAGGTGGTTGCAAAAAGTATAAAATAATTTAAATACGTAATTTCACCCACGACCTCAAAAAAAAATTAAGTTACAACAGAAGCCATCTAAAACAGGTAAAAAATATACAACTGCCTGCCTTAGATGGCTTTAACTATAAGCCAAGAACCACGTTTCTTGGTGTGAGGATGATTTTATTAATTAGTATAAACGCGCATCTACCTTGAAAAACTTATACATGACTGACGCCCAAATGCGGCGCAACCTGCTGTTTTCATTTGCGGCAGGTTTATTATTCTGGTCCGGGTCGGGTTCCTTACTGCCAACCGTACCACTTTATCTAGAACAATGTGGAGCGACTAACCAAGAAATTGGGTTTGTTATGGGCAGTTTTGCTATAGGATTACTGCTGTTCCGTTCTTGGTTCGGAAAGCTTGCAGATGAACGAGGTCGTAAAATTGTGCTGCTTATCGGTACGTTTGTAGGTGCAATCGCACCTCTTGGCTATTTATTCATCAAATCCTTCCCTTTATTGATGGTACTGCGTGTTTTTCACGGTTTAAGTGTTGCAGCTTTTGCTCCTGGTTTTAATGCATTAATTGCGGACATTGCACCGCCTCAAAAGCGCGGTGAAATCATGGGTTATATGAGTTTAGTCAGCCCTATTGGTGTTGCTTTAGGACCGGCTTTAGGAGCTTATGTACAAGTGTTTGGCGGCAATACCTATATATTTTTACTAGCAGGGGGATTGGCTTTAGGATCGTTCTTATGCGTTATGCAAATTGCTAACCCACCGATGGAACAACAGCTCGAAGAGATTAAAAACAGTAAATTTTGGCAAGTGTTACTCAGCCCAAGAGTGAGAGTCCCTGCGGAAATTCTGTTGTTAGTTGGTTTGGCTGTCGGGACACTGAACACTTTTGTACCGTTATTTATCAAATCAAGCAAAGTAGACCTTAACACCGGATTGTTCTATACAGCAGCAGCGTTTGCTAGTTTTAGCGTCAGGTTGTTAACTAGCAAAGCTAGCGATCGCTTTGGTCGTGGTTTATTTATTACCATCAGCCTCCTGTGTTACTGTGTGGCAATGTTCATTTTATGGGAAGCACACAGCGCTCAAGCTTTTTTGGTAGCTGCAAGTTTTGAAGGAGCAGGTGGAGGTATGTTATTTGCTATACTTGCAACTCTCATGGCAGACCGTTCGCTACCACAAGAAAGAGGACGAGTTTTTGCCCTGTGTATTGTGGGATGGGATGTTGGACTAGTCACAGCAGGTCCGGTTTTTGGTGCGATCGCCGAACGCATTGGTTACCGAAGTATGTTTGGTTTTGATGCTTTTTTAACTTTTCTGGCACTTCTTCTGTTCCTAACTAAATCTAGCAAAGATTTACCCAATTCCCTTCGCTTCGCTCTAGGACGCGGTACAGATATTTATGCTTTGAAAAAAGTTTAATACCATTTTGAATTTCTGATTTTGGATTGAGAAAGTCTTTTTTGACGTCATTGTACTTAACAATTCGTTTCTTTCTTTTGTCCAATTGGTTTTCAATTTGGAGCGAGGACTTCCAATACAAATTTTTCCAAAATTTCTATCTTAGAATACGGACTGACAAGCCCACCTGGTATAAAAAATTGCCCATTGTTATACAAACTTGGGCAAGCAATGACTAATAACCAAAAAGGTATTAAGGATAAATGTAATGAGAAATATACTGCTAACTTACCCAGAGCAACTTTTGCAGACTGAGGTTTCCGAGTGGCTGGGTTTTACAAGCAGTATGCAATAAGAGTTGTTACAATTTACCATAGTTTAAATTGGCATTTCTTAAATTTGTATCACGAATACGAGCCTTTCTCAAATTGCTACAACTTAAGTCAGCATGAGTTAAATTAGCCTCATTTAAGTTAGCATCACGGAAGTTAGCACTGAAAAGGCAGGCATTGGTTAAGTTAGCTTTATTAAGGTTAGTGTGGATTAAGTCAGCACAACTAAGATTGGCATTCCTCAAATCAGTATGACTGAGATTTGCATAGCTGAGGTCTGTATAGTTGAGCAAAGCACCTAAAAGTTTAGCACCTTTGAGATTGGCATAGCTGAGGTTTGCACCCCGAAGATCGGCATTTTGTAGGTTTGCACCTCGAAGATCGGCATGGCTTAGATCGGTACCGTTAAGGTATACTCCCATCAAGTTAGCCTCACTTAAGTCAGTTCCACTGAGATTGGCACCGCTGTAGTTAGGAATACTTGTTTCAACCTCACTTAAACGCCCGACTGTAGATTCTGAAACAAGATTTAAATCAGTATTTCTCTTTTTTAAGGAAACCTTTTTTACTTCTTTCTCTACAAAGACTTGGTTGTGGTTTTGAAATTCATGTTCAAATTCAGATTTAGACATCATTCTATATCTCGATTTAACTGAAATTCTCGTTCTACTTAAATACAGCAGTGACAATCGTTATTACGTGAAATTCTGCCAAGACTGCTTAATTATTTATGTACTAAGCTAAGAAGATCCCGTGAAAAAGGGAGGTGAGGGAGATCGAGTGTATCCCTCCAAGTATTAAGAGTGGTAGATATTGAATTTGATGACAGTGGTCTACAAGTTCCAGTTCCATCAATTCCTATTAATTTTTAAGGATTTTGCGACTGAATTTTATATCATAAGTAACAAATACTTACATTTCTTATCCTTTAAGAATCAACAGACACAAGTTAAGTTGATTGGTTAGAAAAAATTAATGTAAAGAAAAGTAAAATTTTTGTCATTTTCTTGCAGTTGCGCTATTTTAGCTATTTAATTACGAGAGCATTAACTGTAGCGCAACTGCAAATTAATGATAATTATTTGCGCTGACTTCACTACAATTAGAATTTCTGAAAAATCCCCATACACAATCAAATATCTACGTAGCAGAAAAGACAGTGTAGAATAATTTGGCAGCAATATCACTCTTAGTTGCTGGTATTGACTGAAACACAGTTTAAATTAACTAGCGTTTGCCGTGACAGTACTTCGCACGTCTGATACTCAATTGCGATACAACCTGCTGGTTCTGTTTGCAGCAGGTTTATTATTCTGGTCTAGCATAGCTTCATTACTACCAACATTGCCGATTTATCTCAGGCAACTGGGTACAAACAGGCAGGAAATTGGAATTGTAATGGGCAGTTTTGCTATTGGATTGTTATTGTTTCGCCCTTGGTTGGGTCGTTTGGCAGATAGGCGGGGTCGTAAAATAGTTTTACTGATCGGTACTCTTGTAGCTGCGATCGCGCCTCTGGGCTATTTAACAATCAAGTCTATTCCTTTATTAATGTTAGTCCGTGCTTTTCATGGCATCAGTATCGCAGCTTTTGCTACTGGCTTTAATGCTTTGGTTGCGGATATTGCTCCTCCAGAAAAAAGGGGTGAAATTATAGGTTACATGAGTTTGGTCAATCCCATTGGCTTTGCTATCGGACCGGCTTTGGGTGGTTATTTGCAGTCTGGGGCTAGTAACAAGGTTTTATTTCTTATAACTGCAGAATTGGCACTGGTTGCTGTACTGGGTGTTCTCCCCATCGCTAATCCACCTCTTCCAAAACTCAAAAGAACGGACGATCGGGACAATCAATTTTGGAAAATTTTATGGAGCCCAAGAGTAAGAACTCCTGCTGTCATCATGTTACTCATCGGTTTGGCTGGGAGTTCCATACACATTTTTATCCCGTTGTTTATTAAAGAAGCCAAAATTGAGCTAAATCCTGGTTTGTTTTTCAGTGCTGCAGCTATCTCGGGCTTTGGCATACGGTTATTTACAGGCAAAGCCAGCGATCGCTTGGGACGTGGCTTGTTTATTACTATCAGCTTAGTTTTCTATACTGTGTCAATGTTAATTTTATGGCTGGCATACAGTCCGCCAATTGTCTTGTTGGCAGCAGTTGTAGAAGGGGCTGCTTCTGGAACCTTAATTCCTGCAATTACAGCTATGATGGCAGACCGAGCCAAACCTCAAGAACGAGGTAAGATTTTTGCCTTGTGTTTGTTGGGATTGGATGTAGGGATTGCGATCGCGGGTTTGCTGTTCGGGTTGTTTACCCATCATTTCGGTTATCGAAAAATGTTTCTTGTTTCTGCCTTTTTAACTTTCTTGGGAATTGCCTTCTTCCTAACCCTGTCCAGTAAAAACTTGGCAAGTTCCTTGCGGTTTGCCCTAGGTCGTGAATCGGATAACTACGCCATCAAAAAAATTTAAAGACGCTCTATCATGGCAAACAAGAGCCTTAATAACAAAGACGCGCCATGGCGCGTCTTTACATACGTAATTAACGGGCGAGGAGGGATTCGAACCCCCGACACCGTGGTCCGTAGCCACGTGCTCTAGTCCACTGAGCTACACGCCCTTACAAGAATTTTATAGTAACACACCTTTTTCCAATGACGCAAGAAAATCCTGAAAATTTGTTGACCGGACTGAATCATTTAGACGATCGAGGACAAGCCCAGATGGTAGATGTGTCTGGTAAAGCGCCCACAATTCGGGAAGCCGTAGCTGTTGCCAGAGTCAAGATGCTAGCAGAAACCTTCAATGCCATTCAAGCAGGAAATGCTCCCAAAGGAGACGTGTTGGGTACGGCAAGGCTAGCAGGAATTATGGCAGCCAAACAAACAGCTTCATTGATCCCCCTATGTCACCCTCTCCCCTTACACAAAGTGGAAGTGCAAGTCACGCCCGATCCCCAACTTCCCGGTTACCAACTTCAAGCGATCGTTAAAACCAAAGCAGAAACGGGCGTAGAAATGGAAGCTTTAACAGCTGTTTCTGTTGCTGCTCTGACTCTTTATGACATGGCGAAAGCCCTAGAAAAATCAATTCAAATTGAAGCCATTCAGCTAGTGAGCAAAACCGGAGGAAAATCAGGCAACTATCATCTTGAAAAAGGGAGGTAGGAGCAGCAATGCTCGCTCTCCTCCTCTTTTCTCTATAGTTCTATTCCAAAAAACAAAAAGCGCCCCTCTTACGAAGGACGCTTTTTCTGCTGTCAAGATAGGGTGTATCCCGCCTTGACTCTATTGATTAACCGTTGATAGCAGGAGCACTGATAGCAACAGGAGCAACTTCAGCAGATGCCAAGTCGAGAGGGAAGTTGTGAGCGTTGCGCTCGTGCATGACTTCCATACCGAGGTTAGCGCGGTTGAGGATGTCTGCCCAAGTTCCGATAGCGCGACCTTGGGAGTCAATTACCGATTGGTTGAAGTTGAAGCCGTTGAGGTTGAATGCCATGGTGCTGATGCCGAGTGCGGTGAACCAGATGCCTACCACTGGCCATGCTGCCAAGAAGAAGTGCAAACTGCGGCTGTTGTTGAATGATGCGTATTGGAAGATAAGCCTTCCGAAGTAGCCGTGTGCTGCAACGATGTTGTAGGTCTCTTCTTCTTGTCCGAACTTGTAACCGTAGTTCTGTGATTCGGTTTCGGTTGTTTCACGTACCAAGGAAGAAGTTACCAAGGAACCGTGCATTGCACTGAATAAGGAGCCACCGAATACACCTGCTACACCCAACTGGTGGAAGGGGTGCATGAGGATGTTGTGCTCTGCTTGGAACACCAACATGAAGTTGAAGGTTCCAGAGATTCCTAAAGGCATACCGTCAGAGAAGGAACCTTGACCGATGGGGTAGATCAAGAACACTGCGGTAGCTGCTGCTACAGGTGCGCTGAACGCTACGCAGATCCAAGGACGCATACCCAAGCGGTAGGACAATTCCCACTCACGACCCAAGTAGCAGAATACGCCAATCAGGAAGTGGAAAATCACCAACTGGTATGGACCACCGTTGTACAACCACTCATCTAAGGAAGCCGCTTCCCAGATGGGGTAGAAGTGAAGACCGATGGCGTTAGAAGAAGGAACAACTGCACCAGAGATGATGTTGTTGCCGTAGAGCAAGGAACCTGCAACAGGTTCGCGGATACCATCGATGTCTACAGGGGGAGCAGCGATGAATGCGATGATAAAGCAGATTGCCGCCGAGAGCAGTGTAGGGATCATCAGTACGCCGAACCAGCCAACATAAAGGCGGTTTTCGGTGGAGGTGATCCAGTTACAGAATTGCTCCCATACGCTTGCGCTTTCGCGACGTTGTAAGGTTGCTGTCATGACTGGTATAAGTGCTGTAAGTGTGTGATATGTATGTTTCAAAAGTTCAGGTAAGTTTTCTTACCTGCTATTACAATATTAAACAGAGTATTACGGTTTGTAAAGAGTTTTAAGAAAATTTTTTTTCAGCTTGTGAAGAAGAGACAGAGAAGGGATTTCAGTCATCACCAGAAAAGGGGACACTCGAGCTGTGACCTCAGTCAAACTTTAAAGGTGATAGCGATCGCTCTAAATTCAGAGCTAAATATTTATCAACAGGGGCGTACATCCACCAAGAGGAGGAAAATTGCGAACTGTAGCTGTTTTTTTGGAATCCCAAAGCCGAACCTAGTTGTTCATCTCTAGGAAGAACTGCGATCGTGTACATATCGCAAAGGTTGGGAAACTCCACTTGCATCCCAATTAACGTTTTTTGTAAATCCTCTAATAACAGGCAAATATTCTCTTGCTGCTTGTAGGGAGAATCAATTAACCAGATTCTTATACATACACATATACAACTTCGATCTCCCAAGGAAGCAATTTTGAGGGGGTCAGTTTCTTTAGAACCGTCCAGTAGGAAAAGACTGTTGCGAGGAGGGAGAAAGAAATTTTTCTCAGATTCCTTGGCAATTGGGTGTAAAGCGTAAAACCCAACCGGATGTTGGTTATCGCAACGGCGCAGTACTCGCATTCCTGTAGGATACTCCTCTGCCCAGGCTCTCAGAATTTTAACGATTCTATGGGGGTCAACATTTGTCTTTTTATTAAGAAAGTTAAAGTCCCGAGCCAAAAAACTGGCAACAGGAATGGTATCTGTTCGAGGATTGTAAATATCTGTGAAAAGTTGTGTAGATTTAGCAGCGCGGGTAGCTTGCAGGTTGGATGGTAAAGACTTAACCCGAATGCAGGTACTGTTACCATCAAAATCTTTTTCAATCAGTCCTAAAGCCACAAGTTGGTCGATCATCATACCCGCTGCACGTTCGCTTCCCCGCCCGCTGTTTTGTTGACCGTAGAAAATTTCATAAGCTTCGCGGTGCGTACAGGAAACGAATCCGTCTGGTATTTCTAATTGAGACAATGGCGATTGTATCCGTTTCCCAAGTTCTTGTTTTTGCTTGAGTAAGAGATACGCCCACAATTTAACGAAATACTCTGCTCGTCGGCGTGTGACACCAACTCTCCCTTTAAGAAGAGAAATGTACTTGTGCTGTTGCTCAGCAGGAAACCATCGATCGATGCTTGCTAGATTCATAGGTCATTTGTCCCTGGTCACTGGTGAATCAATCTGAAGGGTCACTGAAAAAAACTTCACCCTGCTTCAGTTCCTTTCGGGATATTTCCAGTAGAAAACACTGACTTCAGGTTTATGACTTGAGCTACGGGTTAGGGTATGGACACTGCAGAACCAAAAAAATGACAATCGGTTTATACAGCTGGTTGCTCAATACTGGTGTTTTTTATTCCGCATACTTACCCGTAGAGGAGATTTATCATGTGCTTTGCAGAAGAACACAAATATATCACTTCTAACCAAAAAGAAAAATTCAAGAAACAGAATTGTCATGGTAAACAATTACAACTTGAGTCAAGAATTTACTTATTAAAGGCTGTCATTGAAAGCTTTGTGGACGGTATTTTAATACTGACCACTCAAGGCGAATTGCTTCAAGCTAATGAATGCGCCCGTCAGATTTGCCAACAAACAATGCGCGGTAAAGGTCTTGATGATACAATTCCAAAAGAGATTTGGCGTGTTTGTGAGTCTTTGATAGATAGCCGCGAACTTTTTCCAGAAGAACGTGTTGTTATTGAGTCTGAGATAGAAACCGATAAAGGTGTAAAACTGAGGATTCGAGCTAGATGGCTGGCATTAGACACGAGCGAACAAAACGCTATGGTGGTAATTTTAGAAGACCGCAACCAAACACATCAAAGTATGGCTTTCTTTGATGTTAAAAAATACGGTTTGACTGACCGAGAAGCAGAGGTTTGGTTGCTGCGTCAAGCAAATCTTTCCTACAGGGAGATTGCAGAGAGACTTTATATCACCATTAACACGGTTAAGAAGCATCTAAAAAATATTTATGCCAAGCAACAAGAGACTTTGTGGATGTCATAAAGGACAATGAAGGGAAGAGGAGGATATTTATGTCTACTTCCCGAACTGTTACTTACAGTCCTGCTTATACAATTGTGCCGACCTATGAGTGTTTTAATCGCTGTACGTATTGCAATTTTCGCACCGATCCAGGTAAAGGTTCCTGGATGACTATTTCGGATGCAGAAAAGCTTTTAAAACAACTTCAGAATCAAAATGTTTGTGAAATATTAATTTTGAGTGGGGAAGTGCATCCCCATTCTTCACAACGTCAAGCTTGGTTTCAGAGAATTTATGACTTATGCGAATTAGCATTGTCTGTGGGTTTTTTACCTCATACTAATGCAGGACCGCTTAGTTTTGAAGAAATGCAAAGACTTAAGAAAGTTAACGTTTCTATGGGGTTAATGTTGGAACAGTTAACTTCTATATTGTTGGAAACCGTTCACAAATACGCGCCAAGTAAATTGCCAGAAGTGAGATTACAACAATTACGTTGGGCGGGAGAATTAAAGATACCGTTTACAACTGGGCTGCTTTTAGGAATTGGCGAAACAGAAAAAGATTGGTGGGAAACTTTAGAAGCTATATCTTCCCTTCAACAAAGATATGGCAATATACAGGAAGTTATTTTGCAACCTCACAGCCCTGGAAGTCAGCAAATTTTAGATGCTCCACCTTTTAATCCACGTCAGCTTCCACAAGTTATTTCTAGAGCCCGTCAAATCTTACCAGAAGATATTACTATCCAAATTCCACCAAATTTAGTTCCAGACTCACAATGGTTATTGGAATGTGTAGAAGCTGGTGCTAGGGATTTAGGTGGTATTGGACCAAAAGATGAAGTAAATCCTGATTATCCTCACATTCAGTATCAAAGATTGCAAGAAATATTAGAACCTCGTGGTTGGAAGTTGGTTCCGCGTTTGCCTGTTTATCCACAGTTTGATACTTGGTTGTCAGTAGAGTTGCAAGTGGGGGTGAAGAGGTGGCGGGATGTCATTAAAAATAAATAACCTACAAGAAAATATACAAGAAGTTTTTCCCTGTATCTATCGGATACCCGTACCTGAACTCTTATTGCAAACAGTTGGCAACCTAAAACCATGATGTAAAATGGTAAGAGTAGGATTCGGGGGACCATTACTGGTCAGAGGCGCTTATCGAGACTATTTTCGGTAATCTCCAAGGTTTAAAATCGAGCCAGCTGAAACAACTACAGCGGCTGTATCACCAGCGCATACCGGGCGATCGCATCACTACGCCTGAGTTTTCCCAGCGACTGGCTGCTATTAGTACCGAGCTCAATCAGCCCGTGTGTACTTACCTCAACCGTCGCGGACAAGTGATCCGCGTAGGGGTCGGGACACCACGGCAAACGCAAATTCCACCTTTGGAATTACCGCGTTACGGTGCTGAACGACTGAGCGGTATCCGTTGCATTGCAACTCATTTGAGGTCAGAACCGCCTAATGAAGCGGCACTAACTTCTATGGCATTGCAAAGATTGGATGCCCTTGTCATGCTGAATGTGACTGGAACGGGATTTCAACGGCGAGGTGGTGGTGCGACTGGGTACGTTAAGGAAGCTTATCTAGCTCACTTAGCACCCCAAGACGCTCGTGCGTTCATCACAAGTCCGGCTATGAGAACGGCTGCTCCATATCTTTCGTCTGAGGGAGGCAATGAGGAACCCAAAGGACAACAGAGCAATCCCACACCTGCCAATTGGAGTGCTAGTTGGAGCATATCACCTGCTTTAAGCTTGGATATGCTAACAAAACAGGACTTCATTGAGTTAGTGGAAGGACTCGAAGAAGAGTTCCGGCGGGAGTACGTCGCTCAAGATGTAGACACCAATCACGATCGCGTTCTAATTGTTGGGGTAATGACAGATGAGCTAACGTTGCAGCAATTCCACGATACCTTGGAAGAACTGGGACGATTGGTAGAGACTGCAGGCGGAGAAGTCCTGCAAAACATGAGACAAAAGCGATCGCGGACTCATCCTCAAACAGTAGTTGGCGAAGGTAAGGTACAAGAAATTGCCTTAACCGCTCAAACTCTGGGAGCAAATCTCATCGTCTTCGATCGCGATCTCTCACCGGCTCAGATTCGCAATTTGGAATCTCAAATTGGAGTGCGAGTGGTCGATCGCACTGAAGTTATCTTAGATATTTTTGCTCAACGCGCTCAATCACGTGCTGGTAAATTACAAGTTGAGCTAGCGCAATTAGAGTATATGCTGCCGCGTTTGACTGGTAGAGGTCAAGCCATGTCCCGTCAAGGGGGCGGTATTGGTACTCGCGGTCCCGGTGAAACGAAGCTGGAAACGGAACGCCGTGCCATTCAACGACGCATTGCCCGATTGCAGCAAGAAGTCAACCAACTTCAAGCACACCGAGAACGATTGCGTCAAAGACGACAGCATCAGGAAGTTCCGTCAATCGCTATTGTTGGATATACCAACGCTGGTAAATCTACTTTATTAAACGCTTTAACTAACGCTGAAGTTTACACGGCTGACCAATTGTTTGCCACTCTCGATCCCACTACGCGCCGTCTGGTTGTTCCTGATGGGATGAACGGTGACACTCAAGAGATTCTGGTAACCGATACTGTAGGATTTATACACGAATTGCCTGCATCACTGATGGATGCCTTCCGTGCCACTTTAGAGGAAGTCACAGAAGCGGATGCTTTATTGCACTTGGTGGATTTATCCCATCCTGCATGGTTAAGCCATATACGCTCGGTTCGAGATATTTTGGCACAGATGCCAGTAACTCCCGGTCCAGCCCTGGTTGTTTTTAATAAGATTGACCAAGCTGATAGTGAAACCCTAGCGCTTGCAAGAGAAGAATTTCCCTTAGCGGTCTTTATTTCTGCAAGTAACCGTTTGGGATTGGAAACTTTGCGTCAGCGCTTGGGCCAGCTGGTGCAATACGCTACTTCCTGCTGAGTCGCCAAATAATTATTTCTATTAAGTGGGATGTGGCTCCTAGCTCATCCCACTCCATTCGGTGGGTACAACTCCCGCCCTACTAGAACCGATCGCTAACCATTTATTGTCATTTCGTACCTCTAAGTGCAAACGAAAGCAACAACTAACCACTAACTATTACAATCTAAAATTAAGAAATATTAATGAAAGTTGAGAATATTATGGCTGCAAAAGTAGAAATTTACACTTGGAGAACTTGCCCGTTTTGTATCCGTGCCAAACAATTACTGACAAAAAAGGGAGTACACTACACCGAATACAGCATTGATGGAGATGAAGCAGCACGAAATAAAATGGCTCAACGCTCAAATGGAAGGCGATCGCTACCGCAAATTTTCATTAACGACCGTCATGTTGGTGGTTGTGACGATCTTCACGCCCTAGACTCTCAAGGAAAGTTAGACCAGCTACTAGCCTCATAAAAAATTATGAATTCTTATAGCTCGAACCTTTCATAATTCATAATTTATCATTCATAATTCACTTGAGGCAGAAAGCGTGAAACTAGCTTTTATTATCGACCCCATCCACCAGCTAGATCCCTGTCACGATACCAGTATTGCTTTAATGGAAGCAGCGCAAATTTTGGGACATGAGGTTTGGATTACTCAAGCTAACTTACTCGCTGTAGTACAAGGAAAAGCTTGGGCTGTTCTGGAACGGGTAGAACTTGTACCAGTGCAATTGGTAGAGGGACGATATCAAAAAACGGACTCTTGGTACAAATTGAGCGATACCTCTAGCACCGCCATTTGCTTGGAAACGATGGACGCCGTGTTCATGCGAACCGATCCACCCGTCAATACCTCATACCTTTATGCGACTTATATTCTGGATTACATCGACCCAAACAAAACTTTGACGATCAACAGTCCAAGAGGTATTCGGGCGGCGAACGAAAAAATGTATGCGCTTCAGTTCACTCAAGCAATTCCAGAAACCATTGTCACTTCTGACAAACAGTTGATTCGTCAGTTTCTAGAAGCTAAAGGAGCAGCTATCCTCAAACCTTTGGGGAACAAAGCGGGTGAGGGAATTTTATTCTTAGAACCAAGCGATCGCAATTTCAACTCTATAGTCGAACTGAGTACTCTCCAAGGTCGAGTTCCGGTGATGGTACAAACCTTTTTAAGTGAGGCAAAAGATGGGGATAAGCGCATCATCTTGCTAAATGGTGAGCCCATTGGTGCTGTTAACCGCCTTTCTGCCCGTGGTGAATTTCGGAATAATATGGCTGCAGGTGGCACCGTGGCAAAAACCGAAATCAGCCCAAGGGAGCATGACATTTGCGTTCAACTAGCAGATACCTTACGGCAAGACGGTTTAATTTTTGTGGGTATTGACGTTATTGGTGGTTATCTGACCGAAGTTAACGTCACCAGTCCCACTGGTGTCAGAGAAATAGACCGATTGGACGGAGTTCGTCTTGGAGAACAAGTAATTCAATGGGTCGAGCGAGCGGTTAGCAAAAATAAAAAATAGTTTACGAGCATTTTGGTAGTAACTTCTCCTTCCGTAAAACTGGTAGCGAGAAGTTTTTAATTATCTGGGTGTAATTTCCCAGGCACCCTGGCAAACCTATACGGTAGCAAACAAATTGGAAATTACAGTAAGCAGTACCGGGTGCCAAAACAGTCTAGGTAAGAAGAAAGTGGTTGGGTGTAGAAAAACTCTCACAATCTCAAGAACTGCAATTGGCAAAACCTATAACTAATGAAATATAGTACCAATTTGAAACAAAAATGTTACAGATAGTTGGGTGAGATTCAATCCACAGAAAGGCTTTTTCAATCCAAAGTCTAAAATCCACTTTTGGTATGACTTGAGACCCTTAATATCTTTTAACTGAATTGCATTCATCAATTGATACCTTATTTAATTGTTACGAGGTGGGCGTCGCGCCTTTAAGAAATCTGGTATATCCAATCCTCCTTGTTTTTCTTTTGGTTCGGGAAGAGGAGATGGTGGATTGATAGGTTGTGGTGGCATTTGCCTTCTGCCCGCAGGTGGAGGATTGACTACCCCTCTAGGTTGATTGAGTTGATTGACATTTTGAGATGGTGCAGACTGGGCTTCACCCGTAAAACCGGTAGCAATGACGGTCAGTCTTACCTCTCCTTGCAGCCTGTCATCAATTACGGCTCCAAAAATAATGTTGGCGTTGGGATCGACTACTTCGTATATGGTTTCAGCAGCAGCATTCACTTCGTGCAGGGTTAAGTCGCTACCACCAGTGATGTTAAAAACAACACCCCTGGCCCCTTCTATGGAACTTTCTAGTAAAGGTGAAGAAATGGCTGCGATCGCAGCTTCTCTTGCTCGTGATTTTCCCGAACCGATACCGATCCCCATTAATGCTGAGCCAGCATCTGCCATCACAGCCCTAACGTCAGCAAAGTCAACGTTTATCAAGCCGGGGATCGTAATAATATCAGATATACCTTGAACGCCTTGACGCAGCACATCATCTGCATAACGAAAAGCATCTTGCATTGGCGTTTGCTCGGGGATCACTTCCAGCAGCTTGTTATTGGGAATGATGATAAGCGTGTCTACTCTACTTTTTAAACCTTCAATGCCTTGCTCTGCTTGCTGAATGCGTCGGCGTCCTTCAAAGATAAATGGACGAGTGACAACTCCCACGGTGAGAGCGCCCATTTCCTTGGCAACTTCTGCAACAATTGGAGCCGCACCAGTACCTGTTCCACCTCCCATTCCCGCAGTGATAAATACCAAGTCCGAACCTTCTAAAGCTCTAGCAATTTCATCCCGCGATTCCTCTGCAGCCTTCTGACCGATAGCCGGATTGCCACCTGCACCCAAACCTCGAGTCAATTTCTGCCCGATTTGCAAGCGACTTGGAGCTGAAGTTAAAGTCAGAGCTTGAGCATCGGTATTAATTGACCAAAACTCGACTCCTATTACGTCTGATGCAATCATGCGGTTCACAGCATTACTCCCACCACCACCAACACCAATTACTTTGATATTGGCAACTCGACCCGGAACAATGTCTCCCATACGGGTATCTTCGCGCTCAACTTTCTTGCTGTCATTATTTTGACTGAAGTTGATTGCGGAATGACTGAAGGGATTGGTTGAGTTAGTGGACAGTGAGTACCCCGATTGTCCGGGTGACTGTGAGTTTTTATAGGTAAGCCCTTGGTTATTATCAAGTGTCATTGGATTTGCGGTCTTGTAGATAAACGACTTTTTCAGGTGTTATTCACCTAGTAGTCAACTATTAAGTCTGACGCTCGCTGCCACTGTATGTGGCATTGTTGGCTTTTTCTTTCTACTTCCAATCCAACAAGTGAATTGGAGGCACGAAAGCTAGCTATTAGGTGTACCATTATGGCATCTCGCTCACAGCGCTCTTAAAAGTGAAGTATACCTATGTTTACCTAAAATGGACTGAAATTGCTTCCACTCTTACATCGGTAGCTTCACTGCAATGAAAGCTGATTTTGATTAGTATACCTTTGGTATCTCCAATAATTTCTCCGTATTTTTGCTAGTGATTGACACTAGAAAGTAACTCTGTTGCAGGAGAAGCATTATTTTCTTCCGCTCCGCATATCGTACACTAGGTGTTTTTTGGGATAAATTTAAATTATTAAAAATCCTTACTCCACTAGTGTTTCAAAACCTTTCTAGCTTCAAGATTGCCTCCTCGAAGTAATTTTAAATGATTGCGTAACGTACAAACCTGAAATAGCTGCATAATTTGTAAAGACCTGCCGTGGCAGGTCTGTGGATTTGTCATAAAGGTTTGCACTTGCGGATTTCCCATTATGGATTCTTGCAACTGAAGACGAATACCAGGTAGGCTCTAGGCGTTTTCCAGACTCAACGCTAAGAGCGAACTGTCTAACATCATGCACCCCGTCTTAAGATGTTAGGGTAAAAACAACGTACCGTTTTCTCCCGAAATGGAAGGTTTTACGATGTTTCTTCCATTTTAATGAGATATCTACGCTGATTTTTACATAAGTGACTGGAATAACAAAAATTCTATACTTATCAGCATAGAACTTCTTTAATAATTAATTGTGTTTTATACATCAAAGACAGTAATTTTTTTAAGGTTTGGGTGCGTTTAGCAACTGCTTTCTTTGGTTCATTTGTACTATTGGTTGGTCGGGATTTTTTAGATCGATGTACTCTATTTGACTGAGATTCAGTTGTGCAGGTAGATGACGCATCTGTGCCAATACCTTGATTTTTTCAAGGAGTTGAACGTTAGGTGCTCCAAAATGCACGTTTCCCAATTCTGTTTTCAAAATTAAATTTGTTGGATCTTGAAAATCAATTTCTAGAACCTTAACAGAACCTTGCATAATAGCTTGATAGAGAGAACCCCAATAGGAGCGGTATTGCTCTGGGGAACCAATAACCTTAAGATTGGGTAACTGTACATTTGGATTGAGTGGTTTCCCCTTATCTAGGGGTATCCAAACACCATCGGCATCGAGCAACCCTACAGAGACTTTTTTATTGATAGAACCCTTATTTCCCTGCTCTGTACGAGGCGCTGTTGCTCGTACTGCTTCTGTTGGACAATCAGTTGGGTGGCTCTCCCCGTGAGTTGGAGCCACGGGGCAATCCTGCAAAGCAGAATTTGAGCGTATTACGCGCTCCGCGATCGCTACAGGTTTTCGTTCGTCAATCTGGACAATTAACCCTGGAGGAAACAAACGACGACTCACTGTCGCTTGTGCAATAGTCGGTTCCTGTTTTAGCGATTCAGCTAGCCTGTGAGGCTCTATACGCCATAGAGACTGGGGGTAAGAGAGTACCAACAATGACTGAATAGCTTCGTCAGGTAGTAGATGGTTACCTAATATAACTATATCTTTAGAAGTCTTTAATACCCAGATTGGTTGAATTGCTATCCATAGCAATCCACTTGCTAGCGAACTCACGGCAAACGTTTGCCAAGCAGCCTGAATAAATTTCATTTGCCGTTGTTGACGTAACTTTTTACGCCGTCCTTCCAAATCTGCGCGGGAAACTGATACTATACCAGCCATTCAAACTCTTCCACCCTTTCATACCAAGTCGTTGTTGCGCTTGTATCATTACTTAAGTTTAATAAACGCTATTAGCTAAGTAGATCTAATGTTATTCATTTTAAAACTTTATTACAGTACTTATATCAGGATTGTAGCTAAGAGTAACTTTTTAATCATGGAGGTTTGTAGTAAGGAATGTTTATGAATGTAGCCTTTCTATTCCATGATGGCAACTATTTCTTTATTAAAAAGCTACAATCACACTATTGACAAAATAACTATTATTTGCATAGAAATTTTAGCAACGAGCATTGGGCACAGAGCATTGGGCAAAAGCCATCGGGCCGTGAAAATAAGAATTAAAAAGAGGAATTAAATGACTTTTCATAATGCTCATTCCCATCCTCTATTTCCTCTGCCCAATTCGATCGATTTGCCTTATTCAACCTTCTCCAAAATCTGTAGCCTTTTTTTAAAACCTAAGTAACATTTAGAACATATCAGGTAATGTTGTTCTTTGTTAACTTATGTCATAATAAGGTATTATCTACCATAAGGGGGTTGACAAAAATATTATGTATAAATAAGTTATGGTGAGCTTCCTAAAGTTGCACATTATAGTTTGTCAAAACTGTAACAATGGTTGTAAAAATAATAGATAGGTTTAATACATCAGGGGTAACAAAATCTCTGCTCTAGTATGAGTGATTTGACAAAAAGCGGTCAACCTCTTACAAAGAGCTAATCTTCAAAAAGCTGAATTTTACTATCAAAACAGTTATTCCGTTTTGTTTAAAGTATAAATTCTTTGCAATACAATGCAACTCTACTTAAGTAAAAATTAGATTTCTAAGTATAGAAATACATCTGCATCTACATGAAAACAACACTAAATTTGTCGCGCTTTTTCAAAGCCTGTAACCCCAGTAAGACGTTAATCATGGGCGACGCATCTGACAGGCAATACTACATCGACTTCTCTACAGTACGCGGCTGTAAAATAGTTGAGGAATTGCAAAGGACAATTATCCGTATTTCCCCGGATGAGCCGACTTGCCAATTATTTACAGGTCACATCGGTTGCGGTAAGTCAACAGAGTTGCAAAGACTGAAGACAGAACTAGAACTAGCTGGATTTCACGTGGTGTATTTTGAATCCAGTCAAGATTTAGATATGGCGGATATCGATGTTAGTGATATTTTGCTGAGTGTAGCTCGTCAGGTAAGTTCCAGCTTAGAAACAATCAACATCAAAGTTAGACCCAGTTACTTTGCCAACCTGTTCAAAGAAATTGGGGATTTTTTACAAACCCCTATAGAATTGTCAGCACAGGCGGAACTGTCTTTAGGGATCGCCAAAATAAGCGCTAAAACAAAAGATAGCCCTCAATTGCGAACCCAATTGAGACATTACTTAGAACCACGTACTAACAGTATTTTGCAAGCAATTAACGAAGAAGTCTTGGATAAGGCTGTTGAACAACTGAAGTTACGGGGTCAAAAAGGGTTAGTCGTAATTATCGACAATTTAGATAGAGTTGATATGCGTCCGGTAGCATCTGGGCGATCGCAACCAGAGTATCTCTTCATCGATCGCGGCGAACAGCTCAGACGGCTCAAATGTCACGTTGTTTATACAATTCCCCTGTCATTAATATTTTCTAATGAGTACCAAACACTTAAAAATCGCCTTGGCGGTGGTGTTGCGCCCAAAGTTCTACCAATGGTACTTGTTCGCCAACGAGATGGTAGCGATTACGAAGCAGGAATGTCTCTATTAAGACAACTTGTGTTAGCAAGGGCTTTTCCCGAAATCCCACCATCACAGAGATTGGAATTCATTACAGAGTTATTTGATAAACCCGAAACCCTCAATCGTCTGTGTCGAGTCAGTGGCGGTCACATTCGTAACTTATTGGGATTGCTTTATAGCTGCTTGCAAAGAGAAGATCCACCTTTTTCAGAGGATTGTTTGGAAGCTGTTATTAAAGACTATCGGGACGATCTCTTGCTTGCTATTGATGATGAAGAATGGCAACTACTGTACGAAGTTATACAACAACAAAGCTTAAGTGGTGAATCAGATTACCAAAGATTGCTTCGGAGTATGTTTGTTTTTGAATACCGAGATCCCCAAGGACGTTGGTTTGGTATTAGCCCTGCATTGGCAGAAACAGACAAAGTTTTGACTTGGCAAAAAAACCGTACTCAGTAACTAGTGACCCAATACTTGTCGGTTAAGCCGTTTTTTCCTCCCCTGCACCCCCTGCAACCCCTGCACAAAGGTGCTTGTCTGTAGCGACAATTTTCTTAACCGAGCAGTATTGACTAGTGACCCCAATTCCTATTGAAAATGCTAGGTGCTAAGTATGCGTACATATAAATTTGTATCATAAGTTATAATTTGCCGAGCATTATAAGTATAGGGCTGGGTTTGCCAAATACCGGGAAACTCGTTTGTAGTTCTGGGCTCACCAAAAACCAAGTCGTTGGGTGAGTGAACGCGAGTTCTTCCGTTCCAATCTTCCTTGTTTTCCTTGTCTCCAATCCCAATATCCCAATTCCCAATCTCTAACATATGAAGGAGTGCCATTTTGAGCTAGAGAATCAAAGCGAAAATCAAGGTTCTCTACAAAGATTAATCAGAGCGATCGCGCTTTCACAAGGTCAATTTGCTCTAATTTTAGTACGTTGCAATTATCGACAACTACAAGAGCAAATTATGATAGCTTTCCGCGCTCTTAATAAAGACAAGTATGTCCGAGAAGTTGTTCTTTCTCCGTCAACAACAACTTTACATAATGCTTTATTCCAAGTACTTTATCCAGAGAATTCTGACCTCGCTATCGACTCTTTTCCATCAGGTCTAATGGTTTTTGGACTTGAGTCAGTAATTTCGATTGAAGACCTTCTCACTGGCTTTAACCAAGCACGGGATATTTACGCCCACAATTTTCCTTTTCCATTAGTTTTATGGCTGACAGATGAAGTTGCAATGCTGCTGTCAAGATTAGCTCCTGACTTTAAGAGTTGGGCTGCAACAACTATAAAATTTGAAATGGCACAACAAGAGTTAATGGCTTTAGTAAGAAAAGAAACAGAGTCATTATTTACCAAAGTTGTAGAAGCTGGAGTCAAAAAATTTTTACCCAATACCGCCCTTGATTTAGACCCAAAATCACAGCATCGTAAAGAAATTGAATCTGCTCGTCAGGATTTGCTTCGCGTTTATAATGTTACCTTAGAGATAGATTTAGAAGCGGGGCTAGAATTTGTTTTAGGTCGCGATTATTATGCTAGAGATGAAATAGATAATGCTTTATCCCATTATCAACAGAGTTTAACTCTTTGGGAACAGCAGTTAAGAGGGGAGCAAATTTCATCTTCTCCGTCTCCTTATTTTCTAAGATATGCAATAGTACTATTTCACTTAGGATTGTGCTATCTTCGCATGGCAGATTTACATCCTTCTGTCAGCAAAAGGTATTGGCAAGATGCTCTGGTCTTGTTTCAAAAATGTTTAGATATTTTAGAGTCTATACAAAGACAAGATTTAATTGCCAAATTTATTTTGCTAACTTGTGAAATTTTGAAAAACTTGCAAGATTGGGAAAACTTGGAAAAACTTGCTTGCAAATCTCTAGAATTACACGAAATTTACGGGACTAAAGCACAAGTTGCACAAGATTATGGCTTTTTATCTGTTGTAAATGCTTCTAAAGCTAATTGGTTAAAAGCTTATGAATTAGCAAATCAAGCATTAAATATTGCGGAAGGTGCTTCAGATATTTCACGACAGCAGGAGAGTTGGTATCTTCTGTTACTTGGATGCGCTCAAAGACATTTAGGTGAGTGGGAGGAAGCAGTCAATAATTTGGAATGGGCAAAAATTGTTTGTGAGTTGCAGTACGATCCTTCACTTTACTTGGAAATAGTTAAAGAATTACACTCACTCTATTTTTTTGAAAGTCATGACTATTTGGAAGCTTTTAAGCTCAAAAGAGAAAAAATTCAAATAGAACATCAATATGGTTTTCGTGCTTTTATCGGGGCGAGTCAATTACAACCACAACGGTATAGAATTAATCCCATACATACTTCTCAGGAAATCCCCTCTTTTCGTGAAGAAGTGGCTCGGGAAATAGCAACTTCTGGAAGGCAACAAGATATCAACCGTTTAATTGAAAGGATGACTCGTGCTGATTGTAAACTCACAGTTATTCATGGCTCAAGCGGTGTTGGAAAAAGTTCAATTATTAAAGCGGGTTTGTTACCAGCTTTAAAACGAAAAGTGATTGGCGATCGCCTGCCCATAACAGTTTTTTTGTCAGCATACAATGATTGGAAGGCAACGATTTTTCATAATATCAATTTAACAATTGCTGGGGATGAAACATTAAATTCTCTAGAAAGCTCTATTTTGAGTATTATCCAAAAGATAAAATTGGCTACAAACCGAAATTATACAATAATTTTAATTTTCGATCAATTTGAAGAATTCTTCTTTGTTAATACAGAATCGCAATTTAGAAAAGAATTTTTTGATTTTTTATTTGAGTGTTTAAACATACCCTTTGTAAAAGTCATTCTCTCTATGAGAGAAGATTATTTACATTATTTATTAGAGTTGGAGCGTTACAGCCAGTATCAAAAAAACGAGTGCGATTTAGGAATTATTAATGGAGATATTCTTGATAAAGATATTAGGTACTATCTTAGCAAATTTTCCAGTCAAGATGCAATTAATATTATCAAAAGCTTGACTCAGCATTCTTATTATGAAGCTCAAGATGAGTTAATTACTAAATTAGTTCAAGATTTAGCAGGTGAAGTCGGTGAGGTTCATCCCATTGAGTTGCAAATTGTAGGTGCTCAATTACAAGCGGAAAACATTACAACTCTTGAAGAATATCTGATATGTGGTGGTTCAGAAAAACTGGTACAGCGTTGGCTAGAAGAAGTTATTAAAGATTGCGGAGAAGAAAATGAATGTATAAGCTGGCAATTACTGTTTGAGCTAACGCATGAAAAAGGTATCCGACCTCTTAAGACCAAAGCTGAGTTACTCTCTGCTCTCTCCCAAAAAGAAGGGGGAAATGGTAGCTCCGGAGTATGGGAAAATTGCGCTCCTTCTCCCCTCATCCCTCTTTCCGCTAGTTTGGAACTCATTTTGGAAATCCTTACAGGAAGTGGATTAGTGCTGAGAATGCGTGAAGAATCAGGCGATCGCTATCAGTTAGTTCATGACTATTTAGTAGAACCTATACGCCAAAAAAATAACTATGAAATCACTGCTGAATTAAAAAAAATTCGTTTTGAAAAGAACAAAGCAGAAGTAGCTCAAAAAATCTCTCAAGAGCAACTAAACTCTGTTTTAAAACGAAGACTGCGAGAAGCTCGTATAGTCGGTTTTTTATTAACTGTATTGCTAGCAGTTATAGGAGGATTGTGGTGGAATGCTTATTTACAAAAAAGAGCAGCCGTGAGTCAAACTTTACGTGCAGAACGTAGCGAAACTAATTTAAAAATTAGTGCTTTGACAGCAGCAAGTGAAGCTTTATTTGCCTCTAATAAAGAGTTTGATGCTTTACTGGAAAGTTTACGAGCGTTTCGCAAAATGAAACAAGCAAAAGATATACTTCCAGATACACAAATGCGAGTTGTGACAGCCCTACAGCAGGCGGTTTATGGAGTTACAGAGGTAAACCGTTTGGAAGGACATCACGATATTGTTTGGTCTGTCATTTTTAGTCCTGATGGTCGGTTATTAGCATCAGGGAGTACAGATCGAACAATAAAACTGTGGCGTCGTGATGGATATTTACTCCAAACTCTTAAAGGTCACCGTGATGCTATAACTAGCTTATCTTTTAGTCCTGATGGACAAACTTTAGTCTCTAGCAGTCTTGATAAAACTATAAAACTTTGGCGAAAAAATTCAATCACAGGTGCTTTTGACCCGTTACCATACAAAACTCTAAAAGGTCATAAAGATTGGGTTTATAGCGTGAGTTTTAGCCCTGATGGTAAAATGTTGGCTTCTACTAGCAAGGATAGAAGTATATACCTTTGGCATACTGATGGTCGCCTAGCAAAAAAACTTTACGGACACCAAGGCTGGGTGAATTGGGTATGCTTTAGCCCTGATGGTAAATTTCTTGCTTCAGCTAGTGACGACAAAACTGTAAAAATTTGGCGGCGAGATGGTCGTTTGATGAAGACTTTATTGGGACATCAAAAGGGGGTAACTTCTGTTGCTTTTAGTCCTAACGGTCAGATGCTAGCATCAGCAGGACGAGATAAAACCGTTAAACTTTGGCGCTGGTCGGATAGTCAGGATGGCTTAATATTCCATCTTGACAAAACTTTACAGCACCATAGCGCTACCATTTGGAGTGTTAGCTTTAGTCCTAACAGCCAGCAATTGGCATCGGCTGGCGATGATAATACTATCAATCTCTGGAGTGCTAGCGGTACTTTCGTTAAGAGTTTTAAGGGTCACAGCGATGCTATTGCTAGTGTGGCTTTTAGCCCGGATAACAAGCTTTTGGTGTCGGCTAGTTATGACAAAACCATCAAACAGTGGAGTTTAGAACCTCCGAGGCTTCCAATTTTAAAAGGTCATAGTGATAGGGTCTTGAGCGTTGCGTGGAGACCGGATGGCAGAATGTTGGCTTCAGGTAGTCGCGATCGCACGGTGAAACTGTGGCTGCGCGACCGTTATGGCATGAAAACTAGTCTTTACAAAACTTTAATGGGACACAAAGACAGAGTCCCTAGCGTCAGTTTTGACTCATCCGGTCAAATCTTGGCTTCTGGAAGTTATGACAAAACTGTTAAACTTTGGCGCAGTGACGGTTACCTGCTGAAAACCCTCAAAGGGCATACTGATAGCGTTATGAGTGTCAATTTTAGCCCTGATGGCACGTTATTGGCTTCGGGTAGTAAAGATAAAACCGTTAAGCTTTGGAATCGCGAAGGTAAATTGCTTGCTACTTTAAAAGGTCATCACGGCTGGGTCAACAGCGTAAGTTTTAGTCCTGATAGTCAGGTGTTAGCTTCAGCCAGTGATGACCAAACAGTCAAACTGTGGAGGCGAGATGGGACTTTACTCAAGACTTTTTCTCCTCATGAAGGTTGGGTTATGGGTGTAGGGTTCAGTCCCACCGATCATTTGCTAGCATCTGCAAGTTGGGACAACACCGTAAGATTGTGGCGTTGGGATGGCAAATTATTAAAAACTTTACTGAAGGGATATAGTGACAGTGTCAATGCTGTGACTTTTAGTCCTAATGGCGAGATTATTGCTGCGGCTAGTTGGGACAGCACTGTAAAACTGTGGAGTCGTGATGGTAAGTTAATTAAAATTCTCAACGGTCATCAAGCACCCGTACTGGGTACTAGCTTTAGCCCTGATGGTGAGACTTTGGCATCAGCTAGTGATGACAACACAATTATTCTGTGGAATTTAGATCTGCACGACTTGCTGGATCGGGGATGCTATTGGGTGGGTAATTATCTCAAGTACAATCGCAATATTGACCAGCGCGATCGCAATTTATGCTACAACCGTGACCGTTAAACAGTGACTTTTTTAAAATTACTTTACATACCTAATGAGGGTTCGCTTTCTACGACAAGTCCGTCATTACCATTGCCAACAGTTAGTTCCTGTTCTAAATATTTGAGGAAAGTTTGCAACTTCATGCGCTCTATGTAAGGCCAACCCCCCTCAGCTTCGATATTACGCAGCAGGGAATAGAGTGCTTGACGGTTATCAGGTAGACTTTGCTGAAAAGCCCCCTCTCGAATTTCTTGGTGTAACTGCTCGAGCTGGCGCAGTAAGGCTAAAAGGGAAATCGTGTCGCCTTGAGAATCCTGCACTGCATTGTTAACAGCAGTTGCGATCGCTTGCAGTTGGGAAGACAAGTTTGTTGACAAATTGACTGACTCCGTTGCTTTGCCGTTGTGACTCATTGAAACCTCTGTTAGAAACCCTGTCAATCTTTGATTTAAAATCAATTTATCGCAGGTCGTTGAGTTGGACTATAAATCTACAGAGCGAGAATTGCTTTCACTTTTTCGCTCCCCTTTTATAGTACCGTTCTATGCGAAAGAAACTTGACACATTTTACACACATATGTTGCAAGTGGGTGTTAACGACGTATTAAAAATAGGTTACAAAATCCACAACTAACCCCTGCCCTCTTCTAACTTGAAAAAGGCAGAAGGTAAAGACACCTTAAAAGACTTGCGCGTACACCGTAGCTCCTTTAAGGAGAGGGAGGGTGGAAGGGTGACATTTGCCGAACTCGTGTTACTTTATAGCCTTCTAGCTTCTCAGTAAAGATTTCAGAAAAGTACTCCAGCGATCCCAGCTTGTAGTTCAATATTAAAACGCTTTGATTTTGAGTTAAAAAAAATCGTATGATCTGGCTGATGATTTGCTAATTACCCATAAGACAGTGGGCTGTATGTAAAACTGTGGATTTTTCTGGTATCCTACAACCACACATCTTGTCAAGATGTTGTGCGCGGGCTATTTGGGATTTTTCCCCAGATAAAAGAAGGCTAAACGTTAAGCACATTTAGCGGTCAGTTTTACTACATAATTAATAATTTTTTACATTGAGGTTAACCATGAGGTTTCGCGCTTTAATTGTGGCAATCTTGGCTTTGTGCATGGGGTTTTTAACTGCTTGTAGTGAACCGTCTAGTTCTGCTACAGACTACTTAACCTATGACCAAATTAGAGGAACTGGTTTGGCTAACAAATGCCCTCAACTAGCAGAAACAAGTCGCGGTTCGATTCCTATCGATCCTAAAGGGGCTTATGCTATAAAAGAACTTTGCCTGGAACCAACCCAATTCTTCATCAAAGAAGAGCCAATCAATAAACGGCAAAAGGCAGAATATGTTGCTGGCAAATTGTTAACTCGCCGCACTTACTCTCTCGACCAAATTATGGGAGATCTAGACGTCAATTCCGATGGTAGCCTCACCTTTGTAGAAAAAGATGGTTTTGACTTCCAAGCTGCCACTGTTAAACTTCCTGGCGGTGAAAGCATACCCTTCTTATTCACTGTTAAAGGTTTGGTTGCTCAATCACAACCGGGCTTAAGCAGCATCAATACCTCCACGGATTTTGAAGGGACTTTTAAAGTTCCGTCTTATCGTGGTGCGACTTTCCTCGACCCCAAAGGTCGCGGTGTTGCTAGCGGTTATGATAACGCCGTAGCTCTTCCCGCTCAAGCAGACGATCGAGAACTGGTAAATGCTAACGTCAAGAGAACTGATGTTTTAAAAGGTAAAATCTCTTTGCAGGTAGCAAAAGTAGATAATGTTACCGGTGAAATTGGCGGTACTTTTGAGAGCGAACAACCTTCAGATACAGATTTGGGTGCGAAAGAACCTGAAGAGGTTAAAATTCGCGGTTTGTTCTATGCTCGGCTTGAGCCTCGTGCCTAGTTCCCTGTAAAAATAGGGACTGAGGACTAGGGATTGGGAATTAGGGAGACTGACGATTGGAGTCTGGGGAAAACTCTAGATTTCGATCGCCACTGTCTAGTTTCCAATCCCTTGCTGTTTTAAGCTATCGTGTATGCAATTTGCACCCTTCTGACTTGGGAAAAATGAGCTAAACCTCCCCCGCTCTCCCTTTCCCCCTCTCCCTCTGTGTCAAATCAGAAAATGAAAAGCAGCACAGGTTATACTCATGGGGACAATTCCGATTCCCAGTCTGACTGTGCTTTCTTGGAAAAACATTTTAGTGTTAATTATAGTAATTCAGTATAATTTCGGTTGGTATTTTTGTAGCAAATTTTCTATTTTATTTCTATGTAGTTTTTCAAAAACTACCAATCATACCAAAGTTAACTAAAAAACCAAGAATCCATCGTATTTAAATTAAGCCGCATTGTTCGGTCGCCTTTGGTGCGCGTGCTGTTACAAAAGCCCAAACCTATTGGAGAACAATGTGCAGACAATACCATGTCTGGCGACAAGCTGCTATCTTGACCGGAAGCCGCCCCTTGTCGTCTGCTTGTTAGTGGCTATAAGAGTCTCTGACTTAAGAGACTCCAAGTAGGCTACAAAGGCTGAGTTTCCAGACACAATTGCAGCTTAGTTTAACAACGAGTACCCAACTTTTTATTAAACAAATTAATGCGGTGCTATGCCAACTACAGTCACCAATGAACTGAAGCATGAGATTTGGCAGTTGTTGCGAGAATACCAACTGTCTGGAAGCGCTAGTGTTCGCAACCAGCTGGTACAACTGAATTTTGGACTTGTGAGAAAAGAAGCTCATTACTGGATGAATCAGTGTCATGAAAGTTATGAGGATTTGCTCCAAGTAGGATGTTTGGGCTTAATTCGGGCTATTGAAAGATTTGAAATTTCCAAAGGACACGCTTTTAGTTCCTTTGCAATTCCCTATATTCGTGGTGAAATTCAACACTACCTTCGCGATAAAGGTGTGACTGTACGAATTCCCCGGCGATGGTTGGCTCTACAACAGCAAGCCATAGGAGTTTCGCGTTCTTGGCGAGAAAAATACAATCGCCAACCAACTGATTCTGAGTTAGCAGTAGCATTAGAAATTTCTTTAGACGAATGGCAGGAAATCAAACTAGCTTGGGCTAATCGCGCTCCACTTAGCTTGGATGTACCCGTGCAGGATGGAGATGAAGGAGCTACTTGTTTGGGAGAATTAGTTCCAGATAATCGCTACCGCAGCTTTCAATTAGCACAAGAAGACCAAATTCGCTTGCAACAAGCTCTCGTACAGTTAGAAAACCGGACTCGGGAGGTGTTGGAATTTGTGTTTTTACAAGATTTAACGCAGAAACAAGTGGCAGAACGTCTCGGTATCAGTGTAGTCACTGTTTCTCGAAGGGTGAAAAAAGGGCTGGATGTACTGAAAAACCTAATGACAGTGGCAGAAGACTAAGATCCTACCTGTGGTCTTTGAAGAACACTCAAGTATTTAAAGAAACTCTTGCATTGCGGAAAGTTAGGTTATAACGGTATCACACTTTGCCTTGAATCTAAACGTCAAGCATGTTGATTTCGAGAAATAGCAAATAACTTTTGAGAACGACTCATGGTCAGAAAATTAACAATCGCAATAGCAGCTATTCTAGCTCTAGCGATCGCCTCCTGTTCTTCAGAGGGCACACAGGAATCTACCAATCCCTCCACGACGCCTGAAGCGACAGCGACAAACAATCCTGCAAATCAAGCAGCTACCTCACCTGTACCGTCTAAACCAACAGGCAAACCAGCCTTTTCCAACCCAGTTGTTGCGGCAAATCCTGCTTCACAAAATTTTCCAACATCTGCTAATTTAATTCAACCTACTAATGGTTTACAACGGCAAAGTTTAGTCGAGAAAGGACGTAACGATCCGTTTGAACAAATTACAAGTTCGTACCCTACAGTAGGCTCTAGTGGAAGAGTTGGAGGAGGAGTAAGAGTGGTGCCTACATTGCCTCCTCTGCATTCTGGGAAAAGCTTTCGAGGTAAAGCACTCGGAAAATCAGGAACGCTATTGATTCGACCCAAAATTAATACCTTGAAGAATCAGCCCAAAAAGAAACTCAATACCACTGCGATCGCAAATGGTACAATTCCAAAAGCCAAGCAGAAACCACCTACTGCTAGAGTGCTGCCGAAAGTACTACCCCAGGTTGTACCCAACCCTGGTTTAACAGCTATGGCACCACCTCCACCACAACCAGAATTAGCCAGAGCAGTTGTTGTTACAGGTGTAGTTCTCATTGGCAGAGAACCTCAAGCAATTATTAAAGTCCCAAGCGAGCCAACAAGCCGATACGTACAAGCAGGACAGAGATTGGCAAACGGAGTGTTAATTAAACGGATTGAGATGAACGAAGGCTCGGAGCCAATCGTAATTTTGGAACAATATGGTATAGAAGTTGCCAGAATGGTAGGAGAAGGAGCTGAGAAGGACAAGCAGGCACCCACAGCATCCATTGGAAGCCCTATGTCCTAGCAGTCTCATCTCTAAACTTGTTCCAATTAAAGCTCAGTGAAGATGGAGACAAAAGAAAAAGTTGAATTTGCTGGTTTACCTTTAGCCGTTTATCGAGAGGTAGCAGCGCATTTGCGTCAAGTGGAAGGGATAGAAATCGGTTTAATTCCCCAAACATCGCAAGAGTTTGATTACAATCAAAGCCAAATTGGTGGCTTGTGGATTGAATATACTTCAAGCTCTAATTTGCAAACCAGGCAAAGAGTTCAGCAAATTTTGACCTACTATCAGAACCAACACGGGGATGAAATATGAAGAATGAAGGATGAAGGATGAAGTAAATCCCATAAATCCATTAAGGGGCACCAGTCAAGGACGATTCGCCTTGATTGTTCTCCAATCATAAATTTTTTGGAGTAAAAATGGGATATATTTCTCTCTCAATAATTATTTTTTCATCCTTTATCCTTTATTCATAATTCTTATTGGCTATGTTTAATAAACAATTTGTCAAAAAACTTGTTGTTGGCGATTTTACGTGGCAGCGATTCGTGCGATCGCTCATATTTATATATGCTTTCGTTAATGTTTATGTTTTCTTACGTGCTGACAGCATGATATTTCTTCCTCAATCCTCTAGCTATCAGGATACAAAAGAAATTATCAAGCTAACCAGTACAAATAAAACAAAACTTTCAGCGATTTATTTATTTAATCCATCTGCTAAATATACAATTCTTTACACTCATGGGAATGCAGAAGATTTAGGAGATATTCGCTCGATACTGGAGAGATTGCAAAGCCTTAATTTTAGTGTGTTTGCCTATGATTACCGTGGCTATGGGACAAGTGAGGGAAAGCCTACAGAACAATATGCATATGAAGATATTGATACAGCTTACAATTATTTAACTCAACAGCTAAAGATATCACCGAGTCAGATTGTTGTTTTTGGACGGTCTGTTGGAGGTGGTTCAGCAGTCGATTTGGCAGCACGAAAATCTGTTGCAGGTTTAATTGTAGAAAGCACTTTTATTTCAGCATTTCGAGTCGTTGTACCTTTTCCAATTTTGCCCTTTGATAAGTTTGCTAATCTTGAAAAAATCAAAAGGGTCAATTGTCCAATTTTGGTTATGCATGGAAGAGCAGATGAGACAATTCCTTTTTCTCATGGAGAAAAACTCTTTGCGGCTGCCCCTTCACCAAAACTTTCTTTATGGATCGACGAAGCAACTCACAATGATTTTATATGGGTAGCTGGGGAAAAGTATGACAAGACTTTAGGAGCTTTCATCAAATTAGTAGCAGAAAATCAACAGAGAAAAAAGTAAAGCACAGGGTGGGGAGTGCCAACCCTTTTAATATTGGTTCACTCCCCACCTGAGAGGATGAGTTGAATTTTAGAGTCGAAAGGGAGTTACAAAGAACTTCTCAAATGTTCCTCAGAAATCCATGCTCCATGAAACCCATAAGGAACTCGCTGGGGAAGTAACACTCGTGCTACAGGCTTACCTGTCATATCTTGGGCATCAACAATCACTAGTTCCGAAGCATCTTCACTAGTATCATAAACAAAGGTGACAAGCCAGCCATCATCTTCAGCAGTCGCGCCAGGACGGGGTGCAAATACAGCTTCACCACCATAACGCCCTTCTCCAAATTTATGGGTTTCAGACTTACCGGTGTTAAAATCGTACTTGATGATACCCTCAAATAAAGGAAGAGGATCTTTGGCAGTTTTGTTAGTGTAGCCGTATCGCGTTTTGTGTCCCAACAAATTCTCATTGATGCGCGGAAACTCTGATGCTACATCATCAAGCATTTCTTCACTAACCGTACCAGTACTGAGATTAAATCGCCATTTGTACAAGCGTGGAATATCTGCTTCTGGATCGAATTGTGAGTCATCTGAACCCAAAACTGTAGAAGAACTCATGCGACAAGCAATGAGTACAACTTCATCTCCATCTTCGTAAGCGTTTAGGGTATGGAAAACATAACAAGCAGGGCTTTCAAACCACCGTATGTTCCTGTTATCTCCAAATCGGGGAACGATACCAAAACGGCTTGGTTTATCTGGCTCAAACATTATCCAAGGTTTTCCCTTTTGCATCCTTTCCCCACTAAAAGTCATGGGTAAATCCATGAAAATTGTGTAGTGCTGGGTAATAGCAAAATCGTGCATCATCACTGGCTGCGGGATGTCAATCGGGACTGTCCGCAGTAACTCACCTTCTGCTGAAACTACCCCGTATTGCAGGTAAGGTGATATAAAGGAGTAGCCAAAAAACATCATTTCGCCTGTTTTTGGATCGACTTTGGGATGTGCGGTAAAAGAAGAAACGAGTTTACCCTTGTAAGTATATTCCTCAATAGTTTCTAAATTGGGAACTTGAATGGCATGAGGAGCCCCACCTTCCCAGAGTGCCAGTAATTGACCGTTATGCCAGATAAGAGCCGTGTTAGCAGTATTTCTAAATAAGTTCTCGGAAGAATTTTTTGCCCGTTTTTCTAACAAACCACTGCTATTGGCTTTACCCGCTTCATGCTCTACTTGCCACTTCTTGGTTCGTATGTAGCGATTGCAGTAAGTTGCTTTGCCATTGCTAATCCTGACTCCATGCAGCATTCCATCACCATCAAACCAGTGATACTGCCCGATGGGTTCCCATTGAGGGTTAGGACCGTTGCGTACAAATATTCCTGACAAATGAGATGGTAGTTTCCCCTTGACTTGTAAAGTACTCGAAGTAATTTCTGTTTGTACTGGAGCAAAGTTACCGCTCAGAAAAGGGTTAACTCTTGTTGTTACCATTAGACTTGTCCCAAGTCGAAGTGAATTTGTTTACTATGAGCCTAACTCTTTATTTCCTCCGTCACGGGCAGACTGAGTGCAGTCGTAATAATATGTTTTGTGGTTCGATTGACCCAGAACTAACTACGGATGGCTTGTCTATGGCAAAGTCTTTTGCCGATGCGTACAAATCTACTCCTTGGACGGCAATTTTTTGCAGCCCAATGGGGCGCACTGTGGCAACTGCAAAACCTTTGTGTGATGCTATAGGGATGGAACCAGAACTGCGTTCGGGGTTAAAGGAAATTCATTACGGCAAGTGGGAAGGTAAATCTCCAGAAACTGTCAGTTCGGAATTTCACGATGATTATATCCGTTGGTTGGCAGATCCAGCATGGTATGCCCCAACTGGTGGGGAAATGGCTGTCGCGATCGCATCTCGTTCTACGCAGGTTATTGAGGAAATCAAACAGCGATACAGTGAGGGGAACGTTTTAATTGTTTCCCATAAGGCTACTATCAGAATTATATTGTGCAGTCTTTTGGGAATTGATGTAGGGCGCTTTCGCTACCGTTTGGGATGTCCGGTTGGGTCAGTGAGTATTGTAGAATTTGGCTCCCACGGACCTTTATTAAAGGCGCTAGCCGATAGGACTCATTTGGATGAGCGATTGCGCCATTTACCGGGGACTTAAGATTGGAGTAAAAATGCAATTATGTATTTGAGTTGAGGAACGAAACCCAACATCCACCAACATATCCATACCGTTGTTCCCTGGTTAAACCAGGGAACGCAATTTTTCTCAGGAGGCGGAGCCTCCCGTAAGGCATTCCCAGGCGGAGCCTGGGAACGAGAGTGATGAGGTTTTATTCTGCTGATTGTGGCAGATTTTTCAAGTACTCGGAGAGGGCTTCATTGACCAAATGAGTCATGGGCTTGCCTTGACGTTGAGAAACTGCCTTCAATTGGGTATAAACCTCTTCATTAAGGGTAATGCGACGGCGTGTTTTGCTTGCTGCTGTCGTTGTATTAGCTATGGCTACGACTTGACGCTCGCTCTCTTCTGTAATTGGTGCGGTTGTAGAATCTGCCATTGCTTCAACTAAACCATCGCTATCGTCTGTAATGTCATCTGACTTCACAGCCGTTTCTGATTCGTATAAAGCAGCAAACTCTCGTATGGCATCAAATCCAACGCGATCGCAAAAATCCCCAAACTTCTCTTCAGCTTTACGCTGCTGTTTGAAGTAAACAAAAATTGGTTCGAGTTGGGTTTCTAAATTGTTAATATGCATCCGTTCCATATAAGGAACTGCTAGCCTTGTTTGATTTGGTGAACCTCCCAACCAAACTTGATAGGATTCTGGGGCGCTACCCACAAAACCAAGTTCTGCCATGTAAGGACGAGCACAACCATTGGGGCATCCTGTCATCCTTACTACAAAATGCTCGTTTTGTAAACCAACTTTATTTAAAAGAGTGCGAATCCGATCCAATATTTCTGGAATGACTCGTTCTGACTCTGTTACAGCCAAGCCGCAAGTAGGCAAAGCCGGACAAGCCATTGAATAACGCACAATCGGGTCGATTTTACTGAGGTCAGCAACAACACCATAACGGCTGAGAATGTCTTGAATTGCTTGTTTGTTTTCCGGTTCTATATCATAAAATATGACGTTTTGATGGGGTGTTAAGCGGATTGGCAACTTATAGTGCTCTACTATTTCTCGCAACGCCGTTTTCAGTTGAAAATTCCCTTCATCTTTAACCCGACCGTTGTCGATGGAAATACCTAAGAACAACTTGCCATCACCCTGTTCGTTCCATCCCAAAAAGTCATAGTACTGAAACTCTGGCAACGGTTTAAAAGCTTGTAAAGATTTGCCAAAGTATTTCTCAACCATGGAGCGAAACTTATCCACACCCCAATCATGAATTAAGTACTTGAGCCTAGCATGACGGCGGTCAGTGCGATCGCCATAATCTCTTTGAGTGGCAACGATCGCCTTCACAATATCGTAGGCATCTTCCTTGTCTACATAACAAATTGGATCTGCCAGTCTTGCAAAAGTTTCTTCTTTATTATGAGTCCGTCCCAAGCCACCACCTGCAAAGATATTAAATCCTTCTAACTCTCCTGCTGTATCGGTGATGACAACCAAGGTCAGATCTTGGCTGTACAAATCAATTGAATTATCTCCTGGAACTGTGACACAAACTTTAAACTTGCGCGGCATATAGTACGTGCCGTAGATGGGTTCTTCTTTATCATGGAAGATTGTTCCCGTGCCATTTTTTTGTCGCGCTGTTTTCACCTCTGGGTTTTCTTCAGCACTGAGAGCCATTTCACCATCGAGCCAAATCTCATAGTAAGCACCGGTTTGAGGTGCTAGCAAATGAGCAATGCGATCGGCGTACTCCCAAGCATATTCGTACTCAGGTTTATTCTTAAAAGGTGCTGGAGGTGCCATCACGTTGCGATTGAGGTCACCACAGGCTCCGAGGGTAGAACCCATGCTGTTGATAATGGAGGCGATCGCAGCTTTGAGGTTTTTCTTTAAAATGCCGTGCAACTGAAAACCTTGACGAGTGGTAGCTCGCAACGTGTGATTTCCGTATTCATCAGCTAGCTTATCTAAAGCTAAATAAAGCTCTGGCGGAACGAACCCACCCGGATTTCTTGTCCGCAGCATGAACTGGTAGTCTTTTTCCTGCCCCTTGACTCGATTATCACGATTATCCTGTTGATAAGAGCCATGAAACTTGAGAATTTGTACTGCATCTTCACTAAAGTGAGTTGTATCCTGAAGTATTTCAGTTGCCACAGGTTCGCGCAAAAAGTTACTGCGTTCCTTAAGGGCTTCTACTTTGGAAGGCTTGCGGCTTGTGGTCGGGGAAGGAGCAGATTTAACCATTGGAGTAATAGAAAATTACCTATATGCGTCACAATATGCCGAAGCGGGAACTAATATGCACCCTTACGGCTATTTATATCCACAAAATCCGAGCGAGATTTAGAGGATTAGTACGATTTTAACACGGCAAAAAGCTGAGTTTATGAGTGGTGCAACACATCAATAAACCCAGCAACATTACTTATACTATGTTTATGTTCCAATTTTTTAGGAATATTTAGAGGCGCTAACTTTTACCCCCTCACTCCTCTAACCCCCAGCCCTTTATTTGAAGCGATAGCCCAAACCACCGTTGATGCTAACAGCAGAAGCAGGGCTATTTTCGTAAGCATTAACACCTACAGTAGCATTGCTATAGATCAGAAAGTTTTTACCAACCTCAGATTCAACGCCAGCGACTAAAGCCACTCCGTCGTCATTACCACTTGGAGTTGGTTTACCGTTAGCTTCTACAAATTGGTAACCTACACCTACATAAGCATTAGTGCCTTTAGCAATTCCCAAGTCTGCAGAAACATTGGGAATAATAGCACTCGTCTCGCTACTAAAGTTAACTTGACCGCGTGCAGAAAAAGGAGTATCACCTAACTTCAAACGACCAGTAACGTTACCTCCAAAAGTGGCAGCATCACCATTTTGTCCGCCGTTTGTTAGACCAGCAGACACACCAGCACCAACATAACTAGCATCGGTTCCTTTTTGTTTCTGAGGTTGAGCAGAAGCCTCACCAGCCGAGAGTATAACAGGTGCAATTACTATAGAGGACAGTGCAGAAATTGTCACAAAAGACTTGAGTAACCGTTTCATAAAACCTACCAATTTGTCTAGGTATTGCTTTTGCATTTAAGGTCGAAAAAGAAACAGAAAGGTTCCAAGAAATTTCTAAAATCTTTTAAGTAAGTCATAGTACTGCTATAGATTAATAGGACTAATTTTTTAGAAATTAATTTTATAAATAAAGCATTCTAATTACAAAAAAAGTTTTTAGCATCCGGAATGAAAAATCTACAGTAGACAGTTATTTTAGTGTCACATAATTTAGAGAAAATTAATCCATGAATTAGGACTGGTAATGCTTATTCCAATTGATTAGAAACGATTTCCAAAAGCAGTTTCCTCTTTGGGAGGCACCTTTTTCATGCTTAGCAGTGAATTTTTTATTAGATCTGCTTTGTAGATCTGCCTTGCAACGAAATTTCTCCGGGCTGCTGTCCTATGTTTTCACAAGAGGAGCAGCTCGCAGATTTGCAGACTTAAACAGAGCCACCGGAGCGAGTCGCAGGAAATTGAGTTTGGTTTTAAGGTAATATGTTCATATGGGTATAAATTGCACTTTTAAAATCAAGCGCACGGCTGCAAGGCATTAGGCTCTTGCAAAGACTCCTACTGCTGATGGATCTTAGGGATTGCAGTAATGACATAAAGAAGGATCTGCTTGTTGTATTCCATCTGGAAACATCACATCTTTCAAAAATCCACATTTTTGACATTTATAAGTAACAGCAAGAGTGATTTCCGTGGGTGAGTGACAGTATGCACAAGGTAACCCTATTTTCCTAGAAAAGACATCAAACCCAGGAAAGTCGCAATTAGGGCAAGTATTCTGAATTTTGTTAATTAAGTCACGTGTTGCTCTGACAATATTTGTCATCCTTGTAGGGTTATAAAGAGCACGCATATCCGTTTCTATGGAAATTTTACCAGTCTCAGAACGCTTTAAAGCAAATGTGACTGCTTCTACAAGTTGTTCCGTTGTGTTAATGCCTTTGATAATTTCTTCTTGATTTTTAGGTGAAGGATGAACCATAACGACCAAAGCGTGTTCCGGAAAGCCAGCTTTTTCAGCAAACTCGTGAGCTTCTTGGATGTTTTTGATAATAGAATGGTTGAAGTTAGTTTCAATAGAAATTGCTTGACCAATAATTTCTATTTCATTTGTTTTATCTAATAAAATAACAATTTCTCGATTGCATGGAACGAACGGATTACTTGGATGGGGACCAAATGTACCTTCACTTGCTAAGGCTAACGTTTCATTCGTAACAGACAGTGCTGTTTCTGCTTTCACTCTTGCTGCTTCGATTTGGTTTCCTACCCTTTTGACATCTCTTGTGAATGTACCGAAGCGATCCGTATCAAAATCTTGTGGAACTATGACTTTGACGCCTAATTCTTGTTCGACAATGGGAGCGATCGCTTTCTCTTTATGATGCTTGGTAGCTAGTACTGCCACTCGATTGTCAAATAGTAAATGTTTTTTCATATTTGTGCCAACTTAAACACAACGTAACTCTCAATGGCATCAATGCTCTTTTGCTTCCAACAAATATAGTAATTCCAAATCATTGACGGTATTGCTGGGAAACTAGATCCTCAATTGCTTAAAAAATTTAGGGATTTGAGCTTTATTAAGTTTTGTCCATAGATCCAAATCAATACCTTTTATAAATAAATCAATTAATGTCTATCGTATAATGTATAGTCATTTATTTTTTATAAAACTTAATACATTCCATCATAAAAACCCTATAGATGCTTATATACAGGTCGATGGCATCATTCTGAAGACAGAGATACATCAATGAATATCTATGATTGTCATTAATTTATATTAATACAATAGACTACTCAGACCTAGAGAAGCATTTAGGTAAGGTTTTTCTTATGGTAAAGATATAAGATTTTTTTAATAATCAGGATTGAAAATTAACAAATTGTTTGAAAAAGGTGATAAGTTTATCTACAACAGATAATTCAATCGAAATGCAACCACATAATTAACATCCTTGAGTTTGAGCTAAGTTTCAAATCACGAATAAATAGTTTTTTTGAGCAAGGGATTTCTTTGTTCCACTACTGTATGGCTGCAATTAAAACTAATTGAAATTGACACAGGAAAAGTTTATGGCTGAATTTTCTCGACGCAAATTTTTATTAACTGCTGGAGTTTCTGCTGCTGGTTCTGTATTCTTAAAAGGATGTTTGGGCAATCCTCCTGAGCCTGGTGGTACGGCAAATCAAGCACAACAACCTGTTGCTACAAATGCCACAAATGTCAGTGCAGGAGATGCGCCAGAAACTACAACAGTTAAACTTGGATATCTTCCAATTATTGAATCAGCACCTCTCATCGTTGCAAAGGAGAAAGGTTTCTTTGCCAAACATGGAATGACGAATGTTGATTTATCCAAACAGGCAAACTGGGGTTCGGCAAGAGACAACGTAGAAATTGGAGCAGCAGGAGGCGGAATTGACGGCGGTCAATGGCAGATGCCCATGCCTTACTTGATTTCTGAAGGCCGCATTACTAAGGGCAATAAGAAAATTCCGATGTATATCCTCGCTCAATTAAATACTCAAGGCAATGGTATTGCGATCGCAAACAAGCATGTGGGCAAAGGCATTGGCGTACAAATTGCTGGAAAGGAAACATTTTTTGCTCAACTGAAATCGGCAAACTCTACTTTCAAAGCTGCCTACACCTTTCCTGCGGTCAATCAAGATTTTTGGATCCGCTACTGGTTAGCAGCATCAGGTATCGACCCAGACAAAGATGTTCAACTCCTAACAGTTCCTGCAGCGCAAACAGTTGCCAACATGAAGACAGGAACAATGGATGCCTTTAGTACTGGCGACCCCTGGCCTTACCGAATTGTGACAGATAAGATTGGATTTTTAGCAGCGCTAACAGCTGAAATTTGGAAAAATCATCCAGAAGAATATTTGGCAATGAGAGGGGATTGGGTTGACAAAAATCCAAAAGCGACCAAAGCTTTACTTAAAGGTCTCATGGAAGCGCAGCAATGGTGCGATAACTTTGATAACAGAAAAGAATTAGCTCAAATCCTTGCAGGAAGGAGTTACTTTAACGTCCCTGCAGCCGTTTTGGACGAGCCATTTATGGGTAAATACAACACGGGTGATGGTCGCACAATTGATGATAAAAAAATGGCGGCGTATTACTGGAAAGACGAAAAGGGTAGCGTTTCCTATCCATACAAGAGCCATGACCTCTGGTTTTTAACAGAGAGCGTGCGTTGGGGCTTCCTACCAGTAGATACATTAACAAATGCCAAAACACTTATAGATAAAGTAAATCGCGAAGACTTGTGGCGCGAAGCTGCTAAAGAATTAGGTGTAGCAGCGGCTGATATTCCCACCAGTACATCCCGTGGTGTTGAAGAATTTTTTGATGGTATCAAATTTGATCCTGAAAATCCCAAAGCTTACTTACAGAGCCTAAAGATCAAGAAAGTGAGTGTTTAGCAGTCAGTAGTTTAGTGGAGCAACAAGCAACCACTAACTCCTAACAACCAACAAGCAATAAATAGAGGAGAAAATCAATGGTAACGTTACCAAGACGCAATAACGCTACTGCTCAAAATGTCTGGTTGTCCAGGCTGCAAAAGCAGTTTCCCGATCTCATCCCACCAGCAATTGCGATCGGAGCCTTTCTAGTTGTGTGGCAATTATTTACTTGGATTCCCGGAGCGACACTACCAGGACCAATTCAAGTCATTCAAGATACATGGATACTAATTCTGTATCCTTTTTACGACAAGGGTGGTATAGATAAGGGCTTATTTTGGCAAGTCCTTGCTAGTTTACAAAGGGTTGCGATTGGTTATTCGCTAGCGGCGATTATCGGTATTACTTTAGGCATTGCCCTCGGAATGAGTCAATCATTATCGAAAGCTTTAGATCCAATGATTCAGTTATTCCGTACCGTACCACCTCTGGCATGGGTGCCAATTTCTCTGGCTGCTTTAAGACAAAATGAACCTGCGGCTCTCTTCGTTATCTTTATCACAGCAATTTGGCCTATTTTAATCAATACAGCAGTTGGGGTTAAGCAAATTCCTCAAGATTACAACAACGTCGCTAAAGTTCTGCAACTTTCTCGCAAGGAATATTTCATTAATATCCTGATACCTGCTGCTCTTCCCTACATTTTTACTGGTTTGAGAATTGCGATCGGTTTGGCTTGGTTGGCAATTATTGCAGCAGAAATTATCATGTCAGGGATTGTCGGAATTGGCTTTTTCATCTGGGACGCTTATCAAAATAACAACGTCAGTGAAATTATTTTGGCTCTCGTTTATATCGGTGTTATTGGTTTAATCCTAGATAAGTGTATGCTGTGGCTGCAGTCAAGAATTTTGCCAGAAGAACAAAGATAAGGGTGGCTAATGGCTAGTGGCTAATAGCTAATGGCTAGTGGTACTTCATCATCAACTATTAGCAATTAGCAATTAGCGATTAAAAATAACTAATGACAAAGGATTATTGAAAAATGAGCTTTTTTGTTGCTGTAGACCAAATTGAAAAAGTTTTCTCCTTATCCGGTGGCGGTCAGTATATTGCTCTCAAAGGAATTGACCTTCAAATAAAAAAGGGAGAGTTTATTTCTCTCATTGGTCACTCCGGTTGTGGTAAATCTACCCTACTCAATATGATTGCGGGTTTGGATCTACCAACTGATGGTTTGGTAGCACTAGAAGGACAAAAAATTACAAAACCCGGTCCAGATAGGATGGTGGTGTTTCAAAATTATTCACTCCTACCTTGGCGCTCAGTACGGGAAAATATTGCTCTTGCTGTCGATGCGGTGATGAAGGACGCATCTGCGGGTGAACGCAAAGAAATTGTGGAAAAGCACATTGATTTGGTTGGTTTGCGTCCTCACGCTGATAAAGCCCCAGCAATGTTGTCAGGGGGGCAAAAACAGCGGGTTGCGATCGCTCGTGCTTTAGCGATTCGTCCCAAATTACTCCTATTAGATGAACCTTTTGGAGCATTGGACGCACTGACAAGAGGCAATTTGCAAGAACAGTTGATGCAAATTTGTCAAGAAAATGAAGTGACTGCGGTTATGGTGACTCACGATGTTGATGAAGCCGTGCTGTTGTCTGACAGAATTGTCATGCTGACGAACGGACCGGAATCCAAAATAGGACAAATTTTGGAAGTTGATATTCCCCGACCCCGCAAACGGATGGAGGTGGTAGAACATCCGAGCTACTACAGCTTGCGGAGTGAGATGATTTACTTCCTCAATCAACAAAAACGGATTAAGAAACTAAGGGCGCGGAAAACCACAGCAGTTTCCCGTCACGGTTTAGAAAAAGTTAACTTAGATATTGGCTTCCTTCCTCTGACTGCTTGCGCCCCTCTTGCTGTTGCAAAAGAAAAGGGCTTCTTTACAAAGTACGGTCTAGATGAAGTCAACTTAGTAAGAGAATCTAGCTGGCGTGGAATTACTGATGGAATCGCTGGTGGATATTTGGATGCGGCGCAAATGCCAGCTGGTATGCCTGTTTGGTTAACTGTAGGTGGTCATGGAGATGTCCCCACACCTGTTGTTAGCGCACTTACATTAACTCGTAATGGCAATGCCATTACCTTAGATAAACGTTTTTATGACAAAGGGGTTTATACTTTAGCTGATTTCAAACAGTTATTACAAGAATCTACAGAGCAAAACCATACTTTAGGAATGGTACATCCTTCGTCAATGCACAATATGCTTCTGCGTTACTGGTTAGCAACAGCAGGCATTGACCCCGATGTAGATGTTTCTCTCAAAACCATTCCGCCAGCACAAATGGTTGCTGACTTACAAGCAGGAAGTATAGATGGTTACTGCGTAGGTGAGCCTTGGAACCTCCGTGCTGCAATAGAAGGTGTTGGTTTTACCATCGCTACCGATTTAGAAATTTGGCAAGGACATCCAGGCAAAGTTTTGGGGGTCCGCGAGGATTGGGCAAACAAATATCCAAATACTCATATCGCCTTAGTTAAAGCTTTGTTGGAAGCTTGTCGGTACTGTGCTGATGAAAAGAACTTCCCAGAAATTCGTCAGATCTTAGCAGCTCGCGAGTACATTAGCACTAACGAAGATTATATCCAGCTTGGCGATCCAAACTCTGTGGTTTGCAACCTCGAACAACCAATGCGAGAGTACGCCCACCACTTGTTCTTTGGTGATGGAGTCAATCGTCCCAGCCGTACCGAACATTTATGGATGATGACTCAAATGGCGCGTTGGGATGATATTCCCTTCCCCCGCAACTGGATGGAAATTTTGGAAAGAGTTTGTCGCGTTAGCGTGTTCAGTACAGCAGCCCGAGAATTAGGTTTGCTTGATATTAAATACCATCGCGGTCCTATCCAGTTGTTTGATGGCGTTGAATTTAATGCTGACGATCCTATTACTTATCTCAACAGTCTCGAAATCAAACGCAATGTTTCTGTTGCAGAAGTAGCTATCGACTCACGTTCCACCTTTGTCGCAGCTTAATAATTCTTAACAATCCACAATCAAAATTAAAAAACAATGTACGAGCGTAGATTTGTTTCCAACGAAGCCCCCAAAACCTCCCAACAGTCTCAGCCTTTAGCTATTCCCACCCGTCCCCAACCTTTCTTGGTGATGGAAAACGTTTCTAAAGTTTATCCCACACCAAAAGGTCCCTTCGTAGTCCTAGACGATGTTAATCTCACAGTTAATCAAGGGGAGTTTATTTGTGTAATAGGACACTCAGGGTGTGGTAAATCAACTTTACTGAATATGGTGGCAGGTTTTACGAAACCTACTGCTGGTTCGGTGTTGCTCAACTCCAACCCCATCACTCAGCCAGGACCCGATCGAATGATGGTTTTCCAAAACTATGCTTTGTTACCCTGGTTGACGGCGTTTGAAAATATTTATCTGGCTCTTAACGCTGTTTTTCCCAACAAGCCAAAGGCACAGAAGTCAGCCATGGTACGAGAACATCTAGCCCTAGTAGGACTGACAGAAGCGGCTGACAAAAAACCAACCCAGCTCTCTGGGGGTATGAAACAACGGGTTGCGATCGCTCGAGCTTTGGCAATTCGTCCTCAAGTCCTGATATTAGACGAGCCATTCGGAGCTTTGGACGCTATTACTAAAGAGGAATTACAAGAAGAATTGCTGAAAATTTGGAACGAGCGGCGATGCACGGTATTGATGATTACTCACGATATTGATGAAGCGCTGTTTCTTGCAGACCGCTTAATTATGATGACAAATGGACCTGCGGCAAATATCGGTGAAATCTTAAATATTCCTTTCCCCCGTCCACGCGATCGCGCCCGCATTATGGAAGATCCGAAATACTATCAACTTCGCAACTACGCTCTTGATTACCTCTTCCGTCGTTTTGCTCATGATGAGTAATAAGTAGTACGAGCATCCTGCTAATACTACAAAATGTCAACAAAAATATTTTTGTCAGGTGGGCAATGTCCACCTCTTTTATTTTTTATTTGCTACAAAAAAGAAAAACAGAAATTTTAGATCGCGTCAATGACTTCAAAAGTTTTATCCGGGCTCATAGGAGTATGTGTGGGGGATGCTTTAGGTGTTCCCGTAGAATTTACAAGCCGTGCAGAACGATCGCACTCGCCCGTTACTTCAATGCAGGGTTACGGAACTTGGGATGTGCCACCAGGCACCTGGTCTGATGATAGTTCGCTGACCTTTTGCTTAGCTGAATGTCTTTGCGATGGGTTTTCACTTGATGCGATCGCTCAGTCATTTTGGCGTTGGTATAACAACAATCACTGGACAGCAAGTGGAGAAGTTTTTGATATAGGCAATACAACATTTCTTGCTCTCACAAATATAAAACAAGGAGCGCCGCCTTTAAAAGCAGGAGAGAAGAGTGAAAAAAGCAATGGTAATGGCTCCCTAATGAGAATCTTACCTATAGCTTATTGTCATAAAATATTAACTTTCTCAGAACTAATTTCTCGGGCACAGCAAATTTCTTGCATCACGCACGCTCATCTTAGATCGCAAGTGGCTTGCGGTATTTATATCAGTATTGCAGTTGCTCTTTTAAAAGGATCTGACCCAAGCACAGCTTATCAACAAGGATTAAAAAACATAGAAGGTATTTACTCAGATGCTAAGTACGCTTCAGAAATATCCCATTTTGCCAGAGTGATGAGTGGTGATATTGCTCAGTTATCAGAAGAGAGTATTAATTCAGGTGGGTATGTCATCGATACTTTAGAAGCATCGCTTTGGTGTTTGCTGAATAGCTCATCTTATGCTGAAGCAGTTTTAAAAGCTGTTAATTTAGGCGGAGATACAGATACAACTGCTGCTGTTACAGGAGGATTGGCAGGCATTTACTATGGAATAGAAAATATTCCAGAAGAATGGATTGAACAAATTGCTCGGAAAGACGACATTATTGATTTGGCAGCTCGTTTAGCAGCAGTTCTTGGTTACTAAACTGCCAAAAGAATAAAATAATTCTGTACGCTATTTACTTCTAGCTATAAGATTACCTTTCTTCTCCTCGCATTCTCCTCTGCGTTCTCTGCGACTCTGCGGTTTCTTAATCGAAATATTGCGATACACCAATTTTCTTCTTTTCTTTCTTCGTGTCTTTTGCGACGAGTGCGGTTCATTTAAATTAGATAATCTTCAGACGGGACAGCAGTAATTAAAAGTACAGCAGCTATCAACAAAATCCGTAAGGAGTCCCACACCGTAATCTTTGATTCGGTGTCGGGAGGAATTACGGGCACCCTTTGTTGCGTCCTCCGACCCTTCGGGCTAGCAGTCGCTACAAGTCGGCGGAGCCGCCCAACGCGCTGCTTGCCAATTCTTGCCGTAGGCAATCTTAGGAAGGTGGACAGCGACAAATCAAGCAATTTCTTAGACTGCTACGCATAACCTCGCGCTCCGTTTAATTAATTGCACTTTTGATGGACTGAATTGTCCAAGCCTATGCCAGTTGTGGTCATAAATTGAAACGTTCTTAGTTTTGGTAGTTTGAGTGTAACCACCAATCCAACCTATATAAGTCTTTCCAGTTTTCTGAGCTTTAACCAAATCCCCAGAACGAAATCCAAATGGTGTGATAGTACCGCCCTTAATCAGGTAGTTTGTAAATAATCCAGACTAGGGAAATATCTGGAAGTACGTATCAGGCAATGGCTACTAGGCTAGTCATCTCTTAGTCACAAGCTGATTCTTGCAAGCCTACACTGTACTTACGGTGTCAGTGTAGGTAGTTGACTCTACTTGCTCGGAAATCCACTGAAGGTAAGGCTGAGAACCAGCTACTACAGGTAGGGCAATAATTTCTGGAACTTCATAGGAGTGCAGTTCGCGAATTTTTTCTTCTAAGGCGGGAAAATGTGCCAAATCAGTTTTAATTAGTAACTGCCATTCTTGCTCTTTGTGTTTTTGTCCTTGCCAAGTGTAAATAGAGTGGATTGGCATGATGCTAACGCAAGCAGCTAGCTTAGCCTCTACGAGGGCATTTGCTATTGTTTCTGCCTCTTCTATTGAAGAAGCTGTTACTAACACTACACCGTATTTAACTGATTTATTCATAAATGAAAATTGCTAATGGCTAATGGCTAATTGTTCTACTTAACAAATGCCTGTAAATGTTGGGTTTCGTTCCTCAAACGCCACGTCACTCAACGGGGGGAACCCAGAGCAGTTGCTTCAACGGGGGGAACCCCCGCAACGCACGGCTCTGGGCACATGAGTGGCTCCCCAACCTACTAACTCTGTACGGGCGCGGTGGTCTTGCGCCCCTACGAACAACTAACGACTAACCATTAACTAAACCGTAGTCGATGACAAAGAATAAACTTGACCATCAATTAACAGTCGAGTAATTCCTTTGGCATGCAAGTGATAGCGAGCTTTGTGCAACATTTTGCTGTCAGGGATTTTAATCACGCGATCGCGTTTGGTAGAAAAGCGTTTGGCTACTCGGTGGTTATCAAACACGGGTAGAGTTCTTTGCTGGGTTTCCAAATTGGGAATTTGTCCTAAATCTCCAAAATCCCTTAGCGGTCGGGTAATTAATTCTGAGGAACGGTCTATGACGAGATAGCACGTTTTTGGCAAAGCTGCGGCTGACAATGGTAAAACTCGAACCGAATCACTCTTACTTGTTCTTGCTACTAGCCTTGGTCTTTCTTCAAAATCTTCATCCTCATCATCATCGTCATATTCATCCTCATCATCGTCTAAATCATCCAAATCGTCTGACTCGTCTAGCAAGTCCTCACCAAACATTTCTGCTATCACGTTGGTTTCCGGATGCGTGTTTTCTCCTAATGGACTGGGAATGTTTGTGATTTCGGGTGATTTTTCTTCTAGCAATTCCAATTGTTCGGCAATTGGTTCCTCGATAACTGGTAAACTAAGTTGCTCTTGCTCGTCTTCCGATGTTGAGGAGCGGCGCTTCACTCGTCTGGTTTTAGTAGATACTGGCTCAACCACTTTCTGAGATTCGCGTTTGCTCTTAGTGGGTGTTGGCTCAACCACTTTCTGAGATTCGCGTTTGTTCTTGGTAAGTGCTGGGTCAATAACTTTCCGAGGTTTGGGTTTTTTCTCTGTCTCTGGTTCTTCTTGTGGTTGAACCTCGACCACTTTCTGAGCAATAACGGGAGTTGCTAGCGGTTCTTCCTCGGTTTCTTCTTGTTCGTTAGCAAACACGGGCAGATTGTCATAGCTAACTTGTGCCCTGCCTTCAGGAGTTCTAGCAGCACGTTTCAAAGAAACAAGATACTCGTACTCATCTTCAGGCAAAGTGCTTTTTAACAAGCGGCTAATCGTAGAATTACTTACGTCGTAGCGCTCTGCCAAAGTTGAGGTTGTTTCAGCAGTTTCACGATATAACTTTAGAATTTCTTTTTTGTCTGATTCTGTTAGTTTTCTCACGGTAGGACACCAGCCATTCCTTAATCTAAGTTCTTTTTCTTCCGCCTGCACGCCGCGAACGGTTTATTGATGCGTCATGTTCTAAAACAGCGCCCAAGCCAAATAAAACTCCGCTCCAAACCCAAAATACCTCAAGTATCTCTCCACTTTGATAATTTGGAATCCAATTTGTGGCATATTTAAACCACATATCGGCTACATACAGCGAAAACGCTGCTGCTGCTATCATTCGCCAAGATAGGGAAACTCTTCCCCCCCAAAAGGCTAGCAGTAGAGTGGACGCAATTACTAATAGTAATACATCGCTAACGATATAAAACCAGTTTAAAATTGCTGCCGCATTTTCTTCCCATGTTGGGATGGCTGCTTTGGCTGCTTCTTGTGGTGGTGGACTCGAAATTAGCCATGCTAATGCGCTACCAAGTATTGCGATCGCTAGCACGATTGCCCATTGCCATTTATCGAGATTCAGCCTTCTAGAAGCCACTGCCAGGATCATACCCACACCGAGCAACACGTAAGTTGCGACAAAGAATACATCAGCCAAAGAAAGAATTGGTTCTTGTCCTAAGGCTATTTCTGTATACCCAAAAATTATCCCTCCAAGGAAATAAGAAAGCATACCGATGCCGATGGACAGCCAAACATTTCGACCGCTGACGATTTGCGGGCTGCGCCAATTTCTCAAACATAAGATACCAGCACCTAAGTAAGCCATTGCTTCAAAAATATTTGTACCTATTACATACCACTCCGCACGTTTTTCTATGCCATCTGTGTCTGGAATTCTGGCACTGAATAACATAAAGTATAACAGTGCAAGTACACCCCAGCCCATACTTGCCAAGACAATGTTCTGGGTGGAGAACATGGATTTATTTCGGTGGGTTTTGTTGTAAGCGCTACTCATAGAACTTTACAGTATAAATGCACTCTAGCAGTTTTTGTGGCTGATTAACATAACACTGACCAGCGATCGGGGCTCGGTGACCGATAAATTCTCGTATTTCAAAATTGGGGATTTGAAACGTGAATTATCTGTTGTTTTCCATAAATGGGTTTGGGGTCTCTTACCAGATACATAACTGGTCAATTTAAGATACTTAAAAACTGCTGTCAGTTAATGCCACAGTTTACTCAAGGGAGATTGATTTAGCCAACTGATAAAAAGCGATCGCTCGCCTTCTGGCATCTCTTGCAATCTTTCGCCCACTTGATGGGCAAAATTAGTATTGCCAAAAGATGCTTTTGCCAATCGATGCAATTCTTGCAAGAACGTAATAACGTGATGTTCTTGCCAACTCGGCACTTGGGCTAGCTCTTGTAAGTCCATAGTCAGCAGGTTTTTAACAGCTTCTGGTGACGATACCAGAGGAAACTGCCATTGCTGCATGACTTCGGCAACACTTTTTTGAAATAATGTTGCTTGTTTTGAACCTAAAAAGTCTTCTATATCAATAAACACAGATTGCAGCAGCAGCAGACTGGCAAGAGTAAAAATGTCCATCTTGCTACTACTTCCCGTGTCACTACCTATCTGGTCTACACGAACTTTACCCCAAACGCTGTAGCGATCGGGTTCCTCTAGTAGAACGCAGGCTTTGCCTCGGTTATCGGTTAAATCTCTCCACAAAGCTTTAGCCTCTTCTTCTTGACTGGCTTTGAAGACACTGATTAACCGAAAGGTTTGCCCCTGATAATAGAGGATTGGCACCTGCTGTTCTCGCTTTGGGTGCTGAATGGTAGATATTTCTACATCCTGCCGTTTCAAAATAAACATGACACTGGCAAATAACCTTACCGGGGCTTTTATACATGGGACAAATCAGCGCACGCTAGCTGCATGGCAAATGATGCAGCCTTGTACGCAGTTTTTAGAGCTTGCCAAGACAAACTCAAGGGCAAATCGGCATAAACAAATAATCCATATGCAGGGTTGTGAGTGTACATATAATATCTAGCGCCTTGGATCTTAGCCTTGACGATGTGAAATCTGCAATAATTTTAATTTGCTTTACGCAAAGGTTTGTCATTTTTGTGTTTATATATGTTATAATCGTTTTGTTTGTTAACAGTTTGGGTGCGTAACTCAGGGGATAGAGTAGCTGCCTTCTAAGCAGCGAGTCGCAGGTTCAAATCCTGCCGCACCCGTTTAAACCAAGTAAAACCTCACAAAGAGAGTAACCGGGATAGAATAATTACTGGTGTTGGGGGTTTAGTTAGTTACATTATACTAAGTGCAAAGCTTACGGTGTCGAAAAGCTACTGCGAAGTTACTGCGTACAGATCGAAGCATTTACGTAAAAATTTTTAGCAGCAGCCAGTCACCGAATAATTCGTAATTCATAATCACTATGAATTACAAATTACGAATTACGAATTACTGCGCTCCCGGTCCTGCAGTAACGATGACCAATTTATCTGGATGAATTAATTCCTGAATAACCTGTTGCACTTGAGCGATAGTCACTGCTTCAATGCGCTTGGGATATTCCCGGATTTCTGCTGGAGACAAACCGTAAATAGCATTACCTAAAATTACATCCGCTACGTTACTTGGATTTGCCAATTCTACAGGGTAACTGTTGGTAATTGAGCGCTTTGCAGCGTTTAACTCAGCTTCGGTGATTCCCTGGTCTCGCAATTGCTTAAGTAAAGCCACAGTGCTAGCTATTGCTTTGCGAGTGTCTCCCGGAGCCGTTTGCATTTGGATTAAAAACGGACCGGGATTAATACCTGCAGCAAAAACACTGTAAATACCGTAGGTAAGACCTTGGCGATCGCGGACTTCAGTACCCAATCGGCTGGATAAAGTATCGCCACCTAAAATTTCATTCAGTACTAAAGCAGTATAATAACGCGGGTCTTTCCGAGATATACTGTTGTAGCCAATGTAAGTGACATCTTCTGCCTTACCCGGAATCACCGGATTTAGCTGTGTCGTATTCTGGGGTAAAGAGACTGAAGCTAGATTGAGCGCTGGTGGGTTACCCTCAGCCTTCCATTCACCAAAAGCTTTCTTGAGCAAAACTTTGACTTGACTTGGTTCAAAATCACCAACTAGAGCAACAGTCATTGTGTCCGGACGGTAGTGTTCTTGGTAAAAGCGCACAAGATCGTCACGAGTAATACTTTTCAAGCTCTGCTCTGTAGGAAAACTATGAAAAGGGTGATTTTCTGGATAAATCGCTTGTTGAAATACCCGTCTTCCCAACCCACGAGGATCGTCTAACTGTACTTTTAAACTGGTCAGCGATCGCTGTCGGCTAAGTTCAAGCTGAGCGTTGGGAAAATTAGCATTTTGCACGACATCTGCCAATGTATCAAGTAAGATCGACAAATTAGCAGATAAACCATTGCCGCTAATACTAACCCCCTCACGATTCGCCTGAAATCCCAAACTAGCGCCCCGATCTTCCAAAGTTTTTGCCAGAGTTAAAGCATCTTTGGTTTGGGTTCCATTCATGAGGTTAGCAGCAACCAGATTAGCCAATCCTGCTTTTCGATCGGTATCAAATACGCTACCTGCTAGAATTTGTCCGCTAAGGTTAACTGTAGGAACACTGCGATCGGGAAGTAAGAGAACTTGCAAACCGTTTTTGAAGATAAATTGTTCTGGTAGCGGTTGCTTTGTAGAAACACGAGTTGCTTTAGCTGCAGGAAGGTATTTAGCCAATTCAGCTGGATCTACAGGTTTACCAGGGCTGAAGTTCTCTACAGTGCGCCCGGAACTAGCACTCTTTTCTCCTGATTTAGCATCACGAACAGTTGGTTCAAAAAAGCCGATAGTTTGTTGAGCCGGATTCAAATAAGTTTTTGCGGCTCGCTGTACATCTGCTGCTGAAACTTTGCCTATTGCCTCAAGATACCGCTTGATGTAAAGATAATCACCCGAAACAGTTTGGCTGTATCCTAATTGAGTTGCTAGGCTGGTAATGTCTTGGTTGTTTAGAACAAAAGAAGCTTGGAGTTGTGTTTTTGCGCGGTTCAACTCATCGCTAGCAACCTGTTTTTGTTGAAGTTCTGTTAAAGACTGTTGCAGAACTTGAGAAATTTTAGAGAGTTGTTGACCTGGAACTGCTGTAACGTTAATTTCGTACCAACCAGGTTCAAGGAGTTCTGCAGGGCTTGCACTTACAGAACTAGCCAGACCCGATTCCACTAAAGCTTGGTAAAGTCTAGAACTGCGTCCCCCAGTCAAGATGGCATCCATCACATCGATAGCAGCGACATCTGGATGGTTGGCATCAGGCAAAGGATAGACAGCTTGTAACAGTGCTGCACTACCCGGTTCTTTGAGGACAATTGGTGACCGAGAAGAAGGGGAGATAGGGCGAGGAGAAGATGGAACCAATTCTCTGTGTCCCCGTGTCCCGGTTTCTCCTTGTCCTCGTTTCGGTAGTTTTCCAAAGCTTTGTTGAATGGATTTGAGAACCGCTTGAGTGTCAAAATCTCCAGTCACCACTAATGTTGCATTGTCAGGGCTGTAGTACGTTTGGTAGTAGTTGCGAACTTGCTCTAATGTAAATTGTTCTACATCTGCTTTCGTACCCCCAACAGGTAAACCGTAAGCCCGTTTCGGAAACGCTGCTCGCATGACAGCACGACTGAGACGATACCCTGGCGAATTTTCATAACCCTGCAACTCTGAAATAACAACGCGTTTCTCGCTTGTCAGCTGGTCGGCTTGAATCAATGCGCTTTCCATACGGTCTGCTTCTAGAGTCAGCAGTGCATCCAGTTTATCTTGCTGTACTGTACTAAAATAAGCTGTTTCATCATAACTGGTAAAAGCATTAAACTGGCTACCCAAAGCACTCAACAAACGACCAAACTGTACCGGACGGTCAGTAGTGCCTTTAAACATTAAATGTTCTAGTTGGTGAGAAATACCGTTTTCTCCTGCTTGCTCGTTGCGCGAACCAACTCGATACCATACTTGTACGCTCACCACAGGCGCTGTATGAACTTCCTTAGTGAGTACTGTTAAACCATTCTCCAAAACCGTTTTTCGCACTCCTTGGGTGAGTGAAAGACCAGCAACAGGCGTAACTTCTGGTTGGAGGGCTGCAACGGAAAAATCTCTGACCCACAGCATTCCACTCAGAATGAGGATCGAGAGAATAAGAATCGATGGACGTATCTTGGCAAGAAAAGACATAGCAGTCAGTACAAGCGTAAACAGCACATATAACTTTAATGTTATTTAGAAACTGCAACCGCGTTCGGAAAAGTTGTCAACACGGTATTAATGAAAATGAGTCTATGTGGTTTTCCCTACTTTGCCAAATTTTGTGTAAAGAGGTATAACGGGCAAAGAATAGTCAAATTAATAACATTAATTTTTATGCCCACCAGTACTCAAAACGTTCAAACAATTCTTAATAATCTCAAACAAGCCTATCCCAATGCCAAGTACGAGCTTGATTGGGAAACTCCCCTTCAACTCCTTGTTGCAACGATTCTCGCAGCACAGTGTACTGATGAACGCGTTAACAAGGTCACTAAAACCTTATTTCCTAAATATCCCACAGCGCAGGCTTATGCTGAAGTCGATATTTTAGAACTAGAAGAAGACCTCAAACCAACTGGTTTCTACCGCAATAAGGCAAAAACTGTCAAAAGTATGTGTCAAGACTTAGTTGAGAGATATGGGGGAGAGGTTCCCAAAACAATGGATGAACTGGTGACGTTACCTGGAGTGGCTCGCAAAACAGCCAATGTCGTCCTCAACACGGCTTTTAATATGCCTTCTGGAATTATTGTTGATACCCATGTCGCTCGTGTTAGCCAACGTATGGGCTTAACAAAACGTAAAACTCCAGAAACGATAGAGCAAGAATTGATGTTACTTGTTCCTCAAGAAGAATGGACTTTTTGGGGACCTGCTGTCGTTCTTCACGGTCGTTACACCTGTACGGCAAAAAAACCAAAATGCTCGGAGTGCGTTCTAAAAAATGTGTGTGAAAAAATTGGTGTAACGACTACTGACAACTAACAACTAACAGCTAACAATCGACAAATGACACAACTTCCTACGTCTTGGCAAACTGTACTTGCTGAAGAATTTAATAAACCTTACTTTCAAAAACTTCAAGATTTCCTGAAAGAGGAAAGACAAACTTACTCAATTTATCCTCCTGAAGAAGATGTCTTTTCAGCTTTTGAACTCACGCCATACGACCAAGTGAATGTTCTCTTGTTGGGACAAGACCCCTATCATGATGACAATCAAGCGCATGGATTGTGCTTTTCTGTTAGACCGGGTATTAAGCCTCCACCATCGTTAGTTAATATTTATAAAGAACTTAAAGATGATGTTGGTTTTAATATTCCCAATAATGGATATCTCGTAACATGGGCTAAACAAGGAATTTTGATGTTAAACGCAGTCTTAACTGTACGCGCCCATACTCCCAATTCCCACAAAAACAAAGGTTGGGAAACTTTTACAGATGCTGTTATTACCAAGGTGAATCAAAAGACAGATCCTGTGGTTTTTGTGTTGTGGGGTGGTTACGCACAAAAGAAATTAAAGTTAATCGATACCAATCGGCATATTGTTGTGCAATCTGCACACCCTTCACCCCTATCTGCACGTAACGGATTTTTTGGTAGTAAAGCTTTCTCCTCTATTAATTCAGCTTTACGCTCTTTTGGCAAACCAGAGATTGATTGGCAAATTCCCGATCTTTAAATGTGAATCTTAAATTAAAAGCGCTGGAAAATGACTGGACAGCGCTTCTCGTGTTTTTTTATCCATGCGTATTTCTTTTGATTTAGATGACACTCTAATTTGTGACGAGCCTTTCTTACCATTAGAACCAAATTGCGTTCCTTTCTGGTTGCAACCCTTATTTCGCGAATCTTTACGTTTGGGCACGCGATCGCTATTACAGCAACTTCAAAAACAAAATCACAGCCTTTGGATTTACACTACATCTTATCGCCGTACTTGTTATTTAAAGTGTTTGTTTCTATTTTATGGAATTCGCATTGATAATGTTATCAACGGGTACAAACACGAGCGATTGGTTAGAAATAACCCCAATTTACCTTGGAAAAACAAATATGCACCCAGTAAATATCCCTGTAATTTTGGCATAGATGTTCATATCGATGATTCTGAAGGTGTTCGCCTTGAAGGTCTAAAGCATGGTTTTGATGTTATTATCGTTCATCCTCAAGATCCAAACTGGACGCAACAAGTCGTTAGAGCTATTGAAGAGAAAACAAGGTAAAATTTCAATAATTTATAATGGGCTCTTTTTCACTGTAAATTACCCCTTGAAATTTGCGGTGAGTAAGTAAGCGTGCTACAGGCGGTGAGTAAATGCCTTCCTCTACTTCTTGGACGCCCCTCCATGCAAAAACACATCGTACCATCCGATCGCGCCGTCTGCTCGAGCGCGATCGACGACTGTTAGTGGCTGTTTCAGGTGGACAAGACTCGCTGTGTTTGATAAAGCTACTCTTAGATTTACAACCCAAATGGGGATGGCATTTAGCCATCGCTCATTGCGATCATCGCTGGCGTACTGACTCCGAAGCGAATGCAATTCATGTCGAAAACCAAGCTTTGACTTGGGGAATTCCATTTTATTTACAAACTGCCAATTCACCTCCAAGTAGTGAAGCAACGGCGCGTGATTGGCGCTATCAAGTGTTGAGCAAGATTGCTAGTGAAAATAAATTTGATTGTATCGTTACAGGTCATACGGCAAGCGATCGCGCTGAAACTCTCCTTTATAATTTAATTCGCGGGACTGGTGCAGATGGGTTGCAAGCATTAACTTGGCAACGCTTGCTTTTTGAGAAGATTTTGCTTGTGCGTCCGCTTTTAGATGTGACTCGCACTCAAACAGGGCAATTCTGCCGGGATTTTCAGCTTTCTATTTGGGAAGATTCAACTAATCTTGACTTGAAATATGCCCGCAATCGTATTCGGCAAGAAGTGCTACCATACTTGCAAGAAAATTTCAATCCTCAAGTTGAATCAGCTTTAGCTCAAACTGCTGAAATTTTACAAGCAGAAGTCGATTATTTAGAACAAGCTGCTTGTCAGTTACGAAAAGAGGCAATGTTTGAAAGAAAACATGAGGGGGATGGGGAAACGGTTTGTTCTTCCTCGCTTTTTCTCAAATTAAATCGTCGTGTCTTGCAAAAAGCTCCCCTGGCCTTGCAGAGGCGGGTGATGCGCCAAGTCTTATTGGAAGTACTTGTTATTGCTCCAAGTTTTGAGCAAATTGAAAAACTCACAGCTTTGATTGCAGCACCTAACCGTTCGCAAACCGATCCATTTCCCGGTGGTGCGATCGCTCGAGTTCAAGATGATTGGATTATGTTCGAGTAATGGCACGCGAAAAATGAGTGATTTCGGCATTGATGTAAGTTAATACAAAGTTTGGGATCGAGTTTGCTCACCGCTGTATGCCAGCAACTCCAAGGTATGGACAAAAAAGAAATTTTATGTTATGTATACGAAAGGAGTAATAAGCTATGTCTTCAACTAATTTCTTACAAGAAATTGAGAACCGCATTGACAATCTTGTTAAAGTAACAGGGCGCTCTAAAGCAGATTATCACCAAGCTATTTTGCAGTATATCGAAGACTTGGAAGACACCCACCTTGCTTTTGAGCGGTTACAGAACCCAGGTCGTCGTTGGACAATGGAAGAAATCAGGAAGGGTAAAGACCTTGTGGACGATTGAGTGGGACGATAACGCACGTAAGGAGTTGCGAAAGCTCGATTACACCGTGCAAGAGCAGATTTTATCTTATCTTGAAAAAAGAATTGCAACGGAAGAAGACCCTCGACGTTTTGGCGAAGGGCTCTCAGCAGACAAAGTGGGATTATGGCGTTACCGTATAGGGAATTATCGTGTGGTGTGCCAGATTGAAGACCAAAAATTGGTGGTGCTAGTGGTGAGAGTAGGACACCGCCGGAATGTCTACGATAATTAGATTTACTTATAGCCCCCTTGTTAAGAAGCTTGGGGGAAGATTGAGTACAGGAGGCGGAGCCTTTTAAAAGGCATTCCTTGGCTCCGCCAAGGAACGAGGTAGGGGGTCTGGTCACTACGTGCTCTATGACAAGATACTTTCAAGCGTTTGACGCATTTGGGTAATAGCTTGAATTTGAAGATCTCCTGTTTCTTGTACTTGAGTTACAGACTGCGCTATGCCTTCTAGCTTGTGTCGCAACCCATCTATGGAGTCTTGAATGGGTTGTAAAGTTTCTTCATACAGGCTCAAGCGAGTTTGAGATTGTGCGATCGCAGTTTGTACGGACAGCAAGTTCTCTTCTAGAGTTTGGATCTCTTGGTGCTTTGTCTGGTACTGTTGAGTTTGTTGGTCGATCGTGCTCTGCGCTTGCTCGAGATTGGTACGCATCTGTTCAATTTCGCTTTCGAGGCTTTGCAGTTCCTGTCCCTGTTGCTGCCGTTGCTTTTCAATCAGTGCAAGAATTTGTTTGAAATCCGTGCTTTTATCCTCAAGTTCGGGACCGGGAGTTTTGCCTTGTTTTTTGCACAACATGAGCTGATGTTGCCTGCAAATCTCCGTGCGTTCCTGCAAACTTCGACGCTGTCCTACCAAAGTTTGGTTCAACATTTGATAAGAATCTTTCTCATCTAAGAGTTCGGACTCCAATTCAGAACGTTCTCCTCCCGATACTCCATCGATCTTGTTTTGCAGTTCTTCTATAATTTTTTGTCTTTCTATTAATTCTTGTTCTTGCTCGTTAACAAAGTTAGAGTCTATATTTAACTTCTGCTGTAAATCCCGCAAAGTGTCTTGCAGTTGTTCTACAGACATTTGTTCTAAAGCAGCTATATCAACTTTTGGCGTAGAAGTAACATCACTTGATATGGAAGCAAGAAAGCTAATTTGCTTGTGTAGCTCTTCTTGATACTGCAACTGCTCTTTTAAAGAACGAGCGTACTCCTGCTTATTAGCAAGCGTGACCGTATCGACTTTTAACTTTGCTATTTGCTCCTCTATGGATTGCTGGGCTTGCTGCCATTCGTTTTTTTGCTCGGATAAAGTTTGTGACAGGCGACTGGCTTCTTTTTGTTGTTGCTCAACCACAGCCTTCTGCTGTTCGAGTTGTTGCCAGTGTGGGTTTAGGACGGCTTGTTGCCTTTCTGCAATTTCAAAGGCGATATTGAGATTTTCGCGTACTGTTTCTGTAGGTGCAACACTTGTAGAAAGGTGAGAGAGCAGGTCATTCAAGGTTTTGCATTGTTCTTCATCAAGCACAGCCCCTTGCTGACACTCTGCTTTAAATTCTTCCAAACGGCGTTGCTCGCCGCGCAAGTGTTCCCACGCTCCCTCTAATTCTTGTCGGTTACGTTCCATCTCTGTTCGCAACCGTTCTATTTCCTCTCGCGCTGCTTCTACTTCCTTCAATTGCGTTTCACAGCGTTGAAAGTCTTCCTCCATGTGTTGCAGTTGTTCCAAACGCGTCTCTAATTCCATTTCGCGGCGATTGAATTCCTGCGCTTGAAATGTCAGCGATTGCTTCCACTGATCGATTTCTTCTTCCTTAACTTTGAATTTCTCTACCTGTCGGGAAAAGTTTTGCAAAATATTAATCAGCGGACGTCCTGCTTCTTGGACCCTTTGCACTTGGCGGTTGGGAGTAAGTTCAACGAGGATCAGGGCTCCATCATTTAATTTGCTTGCTTCTTCACCTGCGATCGTTTCTTCAGAAACTGTCGTCCAACTCTGGTCATTTCGCTGGCATGCCAACAACTTCAGTTCGGTTTTGCCACCGCCACTGAGTAAACCACCTTTTTGTTTTTGTACTTCTGCTAAATATAGCACACTGTTATTCCTCTGGTGTACTTGATGTTCGCGTTTTGAGTTATATCTTACATAATGGTTTTTGCCTGCCTTATTTATCCCAAATATAGGAAAATTAAGACAGACTATATTTTCTAAAGCCGTAAAATTTACGTCTTGTTAAATAGTCTTGATAGTCTCTATCCCGAGCAAACGGGTTTACCGATCGCTCTTATTTTGTACGGTCAGTAGTGACAATGGCTACCGTGTAATTACTAGCATTGTCAAACTCTATTAAAAGAACTTAAGATAGGCTATGTTCAAGTATCTGAGCGATCGTCATTTGTCTTTAATCTCTAGTCCTTTGCCTTACTTTTGACTTAAGGCTATTGATAAATGGAAGAACCTTTTAGCTAATGGTAAATTACTGATTATCCCCCCTATTAAAAGTTATATATTATCTCAACAAGAACCGCCATAATATGCTGAGTGTAACAAACACTAATGATAAGGAGTTCCCATAAGCTCAATGCAGGGAAATTTAAAAGAAATTGATATTCGCAGTATTTTGCAATTGATAGAGTTGGGACAACGAACAGGGGTATTGTTTGTTGAAATTGACGGCTCTCGCAATGGCAAAATATTTGATGTGGGTAATGCCTTAGGTTGCGATGCGTCTGAAGCGAGCTGTCCTCAGTCTTGGTTTGTTTTTTTTCTAAACGGTCAAATAATCTATGCCACAAATGGCGGTCATTTGTCACCTTTAAGCGATTACCTGCGGCATTACCGCATCACCTTACGTCTTGAGGACATACAAATCGAGCCTCTAGAATTCTCACACATACCAGAGTATGAATACATTTGGGGTCTGTTACAACAAAATATCATCACCCCCTTACAAGCTCGCAGTATTATTCAAAACTTAATTTCTGAAACTCTTTTCGACCTCTTAGGATTATATGACGGTCGTTTTATCTTCGAGCCATATCCGACACTAACACCTTTGTTAAATACTTGGGAAATTACACCTCTGGTGGCTAAAATAACCGTGCAGTTACAAGAGTGGAAGCAATTATATCCCTTTATTCAGTCTCCTGAACGCTTCCCAGTGCTTGCTGATATCACTCAGTTACAATCTTCTCTACCCCGTACTACATTAAATAAGCTTCAACTTTGGGCAGATGGCAAAACATCTTTACGTCAACTAGCTCGTTATCTTAACCGGAGTCTTTTAACGGTTGCTAAGGCAATGTATCCTTACGTACAACAGGGGTGGGTGAAATTTGTATGTTCTGTTACCAATAATGATACTGTTGAAACACAAAATTTCCGGCAAGAATTGGAAGTGAACTGTAAAGCACGTGTAGTATGTATAGACGGGGAAAGGGAAATTGCGGAAGCGCTAGAGTTTACTTTAAGACAGCAGGGGTACGAAGCGATCGCACTGACCGATCCTTTAGCTGCCCTCGGTCAAGTCTTTCAACTCAAACCCAATTTAATTATATGTAACACTGTCATGTCACCATTAGACGGGTACGAGATTTGTAAAATGCTGAGAAACTCGACTGCCTTTCGATTTTTACCAATCCTTCTGCTTGTGGATGCTCGAGAGTATCATTCACCCATCAAAGCCAAAATGATAGGGGCGACAGATTGTTTAACAATGCCTTTTGGGAATACTGAGTTATTAAAGCTCGTAGAAAGATATATGAACTACAGTGTTATTGGAGATAACAATCAAGGTACAACTCTTGTTGATCCGATGCAATATGGAGTAAAAAATAATATCACAGAATCAGCAAGCCCTAATAAAACCTCATTATCTAACTAATTCGATTCAGGAATAGAATTATTTTATACAGTAAATGCTTGCAGGGTAGCGGGGTATGTTCCGAACAGGAACGTCTAACTCAGGAGGTATATAGGCGTTTTATGAGTACAGTTCTGATTGTGGAAGACAGTGTCGCACAAAGGGAGATGATTACAGACCTCCTAAAAGCGAGTGGCTTAAAAGTCACCCACGCCAGTGATGGAGTTGAAGCACTAGAAGCTATTCAAAGTGCTTGTCCCGATCTGGTGGTTCTAGATATCGTTATGCCTCGGATGAATGGCTACGAAGTTTGTCGTCGCCTCAAATCCGATCCAAAAACCCAAAACGTCCCAGTCGTGATGTGTTCTTCTAAAGGAGAAGAATTTGACCGCTATTGGGGGATGAAACAAGGGGCTGACGCTTACATAGCTAAGCCGTTTCAACCAACAGAGTTGGTGGGAACAGTCAAACAACTTTTGCGAGGATGAGGATGAATGGAAAATGGTTAGCAAACCGGACTTCTTAGGAGGGAGTGGACAAGACCACTTCCGCCCTGAATTACAAGTTGAAAGTCCTGAAGGAGAACTGTATTTAAGATTTTACATTCCCTCGCATCAGGAGTTTGCACTACTAGCCACGGGAATTCGAGAAGTTATTGAACTAAGCCCTGACAGAATTACTCCAATTCCTAATGCTTCTCCTTTGCTTTTGGGTACTCTAAATTTACGAGGTCGAGTCATTTGGGTAGCTGATTTGGGTCAATTCCTGGGAGAAGTAACGGCATTGAATACAGATCGAGCTGAAATTCCGGTCATCGCTATTGAAGAGCAAGACACAATTGTCGGCTTGGCAGTAGAGGAAATTGGTGGAATGGACTGGCTTGATGTTCAGCATTTAATGGCACCATCTGGTGTCCCAGACACTATGACTCCTTTCTTGAGAGGAGAGTGGATGTTAGATGCTAAAAAAAATCAGTGTCTGAGACTGCTCGATCAGACGGCAATTTTGCGAAGCGCCCGGTGGGCAGGATGAACTTTGGGAGGTAGGAAATAACATGGCAACCGGTATAGAAGATTACGAGCAGTTATATCAACAGGCTTATCTAGCTTACGTAGATACTAACTACGAACAAGCCGCCAGTATTATCGACCAGGTGGTACCACATTTACCAGATGACCCTAACATTCGTTTACTACGGGGTCACATCTACTATGTTTTACAGCAGTATGATGTTGCAAAAGCAGAATATCAGTATGTGTTGGAGTTAACTAGCGATCCCAACATTACGAGTTACGCTCACAGTGGATTGGAGGCTATTGAACAATATCAACGAGCTTTTGACCAACAAGATAACGTCTCAGAAAAAGATGAAAAAAACCAAAGCAGTTTTTCATCACAGTCAAAACCGCAAGTTATTGAAGAAGAAATAGAAGATGCAGAAGAATTAGAAGAAATAAAAGATATTGATAGCAACAGCTTCGATCTGAAATCATTTGATATCGGTCGTGTCGAAGAAGCTGAAAACGAAATGGAAGAACTACCGGTCAGCAGTCCCTTCGACATACCGCTAAATGAAAGTGTTAGATATAGTTCGTCTTCTAGCTCTCAAGATAGCATGGAAAGCAATCCTTTTGCTGTTAAACCGGATTCTTGGGAGCAGAAAGATGGCAACACTAAAGAGGAAGAATTAGCTCTGCCACCTTTCTTGGAAGACGACCTCTCAGATTTTAAGTTTTCGGATGTAGAGGATAACAATCCACAGCCATTTAGTACAACTTCTGTTGAAACATTCTCAGACCAACTAGATTCAAGCGATTCTCCATTTGCACAGATGGAATTGCCATCATTGGGGGGATTGGGAAATGAAAATTTCTTCAGTAACAGTAACTCTGAAGAGGATAAAGATATAAATCTGAGAATAAATATTGCTGATGATGAAACTTTACTAACAAACGATATAGATTTAATTGATGATTCAGAAGTAAGTTATAACAGTCAGGAAAAATTTTCTAATTCACAGAATAATACATTAGAAAGTATTGCACCCTCCTTCTCAAGTGAAAGTGATGGCACGGTACGATCCAAATCCGAGCCAACTTCCCAAGACAAATCTTTTAGAAGCAATTCTAAATCTATTCCCCTGCCTCAAGTTGATTCATCTTCATCATTTAGCAACTTCGCCTATAGCAATCTTGGAAAAGAAGAGAAACAAAACAACTCAAACTCCAAAACACAACAAAATACTTTTGACGACGACGATAGTTTTGACTTTGAAGCGTTTGAATCTGCCTTTGGTTCTGAGGCATTCTCGGAAGATGAAGAAAGCAGCAGCCGTCCTGTGGGTGGAAATACTTCTAAAGGCAGCAATATAGAGTTTCTAGATGACTTTGATGACTTTGACGATCTGGGAAATATCCCTGGGTTTGATATTACAGATAGTAACGTGCCATTGCGTTCTGCTTCTATAGAAAAGAACGGGAGATCCCGCAATCCGATCTTAGACACCGGGAGTCACGACAGAAACGTAACGTCGGATCGCGATGCAGAATTGTTTAGCATTACGGGTTCCCAAGAAGGAGTACCCGTTTTTACCCAGGGAGATGTCTCGAAAGTAGAAGCCCATGTTTCAGTAGAGCAAGGTGTCCTTGCACCATTAGAAAATGCTCCATTACAAACCAAACAGTGGATTACTGCAGGAACTGTAGGTTGTGTCTCGGCGTTAGTTGTTGCTGCTGTCAGTTTCACTGCTGCTAACTTTACTCCAAAAACACAACGGGAAGCAGTGCGGAACACGGGTTGGGCAATGTCACTAGCAGCAGGTCTTGCTGGCTTTGCAAGTGCAAGTTTTATGGGAAGTCTTGCTTTCAAGCAAATTCGCCGCACAACTAAAGATTTGCAAACGCAATTTGACGCTGTTAGTAAAGGTAATTTGAATGTTCAAGCCACCGTGTATTCTGAGGATGAATTGGGGCAATTAGCTGCAAGTTTTAACGAGATGGCTCGTGTCATTTTTACAACAACTCATGAAGCCACACGTAAGGCACAAGAACAGGAAGAAGCCAAAGAGAACTTGCAACGTCAAGTGATTCGCTTGCTTGATGACGTAGAAGGTGCTGCTAGAGGTGATTTGACAGTGCAAGCTGAGGTCACAGCCGACGTACTCGGAGCAGTTGCTGATGCTTTTAACCTCACAATTCAAAACCTGAGGGATATCGTGCAACAGGTAAAAGTTGCTGCAAGGGAAGTGACCAGAGGTGCTACCAATTCTGAAACTTTTGCAAGAGCGTTGTCGAGCGATGCTTTGCGACAAGCAGAAGAACTTGCAGTCACCCTGAATTCCGTTCAGGTAATGACAGATTCTATCCATAGGGTAGCAGAAGCGGCAAGAGAAGCAGAAGCTGTTGCTCGTGATGCCAGCCAAATTGCTCTTAAAGGTGGAGACGCAGTGGAAAATACGGTGGCAGGTATTCTCGAAATTCGAGAGACCGTAGCAGAAACCACTCGTAAAGTCAAGCGATTGGCAGAATCCTCTCAAGAAATCTCTAAGATTGTGGCGTTAATTTCTCAGATTGCTTCCCGAACCAATTTGCTGGCTCTCAATGCCAGTATTGAAGCAGCACGGGCGGGAGAAGCAGGACGGGGCTTTGCCATTGTGGCTGATGAAGTGCGACAGCTTGCAGATAGATCGGCGAAGTCTTTGAAAGAAATTGAAGAAATTGTGCGGCAAATTCAGAGCGAAACAGGCTCTGTAATGACTGCTATGGAAGAAGGTACGCAACAGGTTATCAAAGGGACTCAGTTAGCAGAAGAAGCCAAGCGATCGCTCGAAAACATTATTCAAGTGGCAAAGCGTATTGATAGCCTAGTACGCGGGATCACTGCGGATACAGTTGAACAAACAGAAACTTCCCGCGCTGTCGCTCAAGTTATGCAATCAGTCGAACTGACTGCACAAGAAACTTCTCAAGAAGCACAAAGAGTTTCCGGCGCTTTACAACACTTAGTAGGTGTGTCTCGTGACTTGATAGCTTCAGTGGAACGCTTCCGCGTTGAAACCAGCGAAAACACGAGGTAGGAATTATGAATTATGAATTATGAATTATGAAGTTTTGGCTTCACCATTTAGTATTCATCGTTTATCATTCAGTATTCACCATTCATAATTCACCATTCATCATTCATCATTCCCCATTCATAATTCATCCTTCATAATTCATAATTCATCCTTCATAATTCATTTATGTTGCCAGAACAACAACAGCGCATTTTGGGTTACTTCATAGAAGAAGCCAAAGATCATTTAAATACGATCGAGCAGGGCTTGCTGAATCTTCAGAGTACCCTTGGCGATTCGGAAATGATTAACGAAGTCTTCCGGGCGGCTCACTCTATTAAAGGTGGAGCGGCTATGCTTGGTCTGAGTAGTATTCAGCACACCGCTCATCGCTTGGAAGACTGTTTCAAAATTTTAAAAGAGCATCCTATTAAGGTTGACCAAAAGTTAGAATCCTTATTTCTTGGCGTGTTGGATACCTTAAAAGCTCTTTTGGAAAACTTACAAGGACCTTTTGGTCTGACTGAAGAAACAGTCAATAACTTGATGTCCGAAACCGAACCCGTTTTTAAGTGGTTGCACGAACATTTAGAGTTACTTGTAGCACAGGGAACGACAGAAGGGGCAAATGGAACAACTGCAACCGCCGTTTCATCTTCACAGCCAACATTTACAGAAAGCGAACGGCGACAGAAGGTGCAAACTGAGGTACTGCAAGTTTTACGGGAAATGTTGCAAATGTTTAAGCAACCTGCAACACCTGAAACTCGTCAAAATCTTAAGGAATGCTGTCAGAAATTAGCCGATCTCGGAGAATCATCCAATTGGTCGAATTGGTGCAGTTTGTGCCATTCGTGTGGAAATGCGATCGCTAACCCTGAAAATACCTATCTTACCTTAGCTAAAATCGTTATTACAGATATTAAACAAGCTTTAGAATTAGTCCTGACAGGTAGAGAGGCTGAAATTGCAGTGAGTCAGCAACTGCAAGCGCTGACCTATATTGAAGCCGAAATAGAATTATTAGAACTTCCTCTAGATTTGATGGATGAATCGGCTAGTCAGCTCATAGAACCATCCGAAGCCTCACAATCAAATTTTACCATAAGTACTTTCGATGACAGTACGGATGCAGATGAAGGAGTGGCGCAAATTATTGAGGATGAGCAGGAAATTGACGGAGTTGAACAGCACAACAGGATTACCAGTCTTTCCGATTTAACATACCAATTTCAAAATCAGTTCGACAATATCCCCATTATACAAAGTAGCATAGATGGTCACGGCCCCGAAGTCGGAATCGCAGAGTTAAATACGCTAGCCGATTTATTTGAAGGAGAAAGTTCCGATCTCGATGACACATGGGATAAAGAAGAAGTTTTAGATATTTCTGATAGCAGTCAGCCTGGAATTGAAATTGGCACAAATCCTATAGAGGATACAGATAGTGAATTTGAAGACTTGTTCTTCCAAGAAGAAATTAACAAGCAACAGGAATCGACAAAAAACGCCAAAGAAGAATTAAGTTTTGGGGAATTATTTGGCGGTTTTATAGAAGAAGAAAATTCAGAGAGCCAGAGTCAAGCCAGAGCTAGTTCCAATGTAGACTTTCATCTTAATGCCAAACAGACACGAAATGGTGCCACCAGTTTACCATCGGAAGAACCTGAAAAAATATCAGATGATATCAACGACTTATTAGAACTGAGAATTGATGATGACGAAGCATTGACTCTACCGGGAATTTCTACAAATAACACCGAGCAAGTAGAAAATCTTGAACTAACTTCTACGCAAGAACCCAGCTTTGATGATTTATTCATAGATAATGCAAATTTATCTCCTATAGAAGAAATTACCCCAAAAGCTTCGAGAGAAGAATTAAAACCCATTCAAGAGAATCACGAGATTTTAGCTTCTAATGGATTATTTGATGGTTCTGAAGAAGTAGAGATTGCTGATGATTTATTAGAAAAGCTGCCTGAAATAGAAGAGACAAATTTATTCTGGGATGATGAGGTAGAAGAAAATAAAGAAGAGCTTGATTCCTTTGGCGAAGAAGATGCAGCCCAGCAGTTAGAAGAAATGCTATTTGCCGCAGCTGCTGATGAAGATATTTTTGAGGATGAGCCGTCTTTAGAACTGGTATCAGATAGCTTGGGCTTGGAAAGTTTGGATACCAACTTTCAGACACAAGAGCAAGATTTTGATTTCATGTTCGAGTCGCAAACAGATGATGACTTGTTTGAAGAACTGACACAAACAACTTCCACCACAAATGTACCTGTTCTTAGTGAAGAGCTACTCTCCCATAAAGAATCTTCCAGCTTATTGGATCAACATGACACTCATGTGCTCTCAGGAGATACATCTACAGCACCTCCTCCTGAAGCTCTTGAATTTACTCCTGAATTTACTCATTCTTCACAGGAAAAGAGACAAGCAAACTTTGCTGAAGAGGAAGAGAACACAACTTCACCTTTTATTCTAGAGGATTCACCAACACTTCATTCAAATGATGCTGCTGTTGTCAGTACAGAAAATCTTTTTGACTTCTTGCAAGAAGTAGGTGCAAACAATCTGTTATCTGTAGAAAATTCTCAGAAAGTAGATTCTATAGAAAACTCTGAGAGTTTGGAGTTAGAGAGTTTCAGCAGTATTCCATCAGAAACAATTATTCAAGAAGAATTTGATAATTTTGATTTTACAGATTCTCTGGATTCAGATAGTGCTTTATCAATTGAGCCAGAGTTAGATTTTCTAACAGAAGAATCTAATTCAGGAGAAAGATTAGAAGTTAGCGATCGCTTGACAAATCTTGAAATCGAACCTGAGAAAACACACCAAGAACCTCAAGAGGAGAATTTGGCAGAAGCGATTCAATTAGAAGAATTAGAATCAAGTGACGAAGAACCAAATATATTTTTAAATCTTCTATCAAATTCCGCAGAATTGGAAGAAGAAAGTTTCTTAGATATTCAAGATTCGGATTTGTCCGATTTATCCGAGCTCTTTGAAAATCCAAAACCAATAAGTAACGATGCTGCTGTTGAGATAACAAAAGATGCATTAGAACCACCAGCAATGGGGAAAGCAGAAGTCCCAGAAATCCAAGGAGCGGATTTTTCAGACCTGTTTGCAAATTTAGAATTTGAGGAAGCAACCTTTGTTTCACAAACTTCTTTGCCAGATAAGCCAGTTGAGCAAGAAACACAAATTTTAGATACTCAAGCTGCAAATTTATCAGAGTTGCTGGCTGGTTTGGATCTTGATGATACGTCTTTCATCATGGGTTCTACTCCTTCAGCCGCAACAGAATCAAATGCTCCTCAAGAGGAAATTGTTCAACCAATCGAGCCATCATTTGATGAGTTGGACGATCTAGATAAGTTATTGGAAGAGGAATTAGCCTCTAGTTTCAGTTCTCTACAGAAATCAGAAGTAGAATTTGTTCCTCCAAAAGTCTTGGAAATAACAAGCAACTCAGTATCATCATCTGCTCCCAAAGGAGATTTGGACAGTCAGTTTCAGGAATTGGAAGAGATGGTGAAGGGAGATTTTCCTCCCCGCCCCTCTGTTTCTCGCGCTCCTCGCTTTGAGCAGCTGATGAAGGTTCCTGTTAAGCATTTGGATGACATGAGTAATTTGGTTGGGGAATTAGTGGTCAATCGCAACACTTTGGAACAAGACCACGAACGGACTCGGCAATCTTTGGACAATTTGCTCCATCAAGTGCAGCAATTGAGCGATGTTGGAGCGCGAATGCAGGAATTGTACGAGCGTTCTCTTCTGGAAGCCTCTCTGCTTGCTAGCCGCAAACACAATGGTTCTCCTGTCTTTCAGCAACAAACAGATAGGGGTTTCACAGAACTGGAAATGGATCGGTTCACCCCCTTCCACTCTTTGTCGCAAGAAATGATTGAATTGATTGTACGAGTACGTGAGGCAGCAAGTGACATTGATTTTGTGACAGAAGAAACTGAGCGAGTCGCACGACAGTTCCGTCAGGTAACTAACCAACTTCAAGAGGGAATTACGCGAGCAAGAATGGAGCCGTTCTCCGAGGTAAACATTGCTTTGGAGCGAGGAGTCCGCGAAAACGCTATTAAGTCGGGTAAGCAAGCCCAACTGAAAATTGAAGGAAAAGATACTTTAATTGACAAAATGATTTTGGGGCATCTCCAAAACCCTTTGAACCATTTGCTGAATAATGCGATCGCTCATGGTATTGAACGACCGGAAGTGCGCCAAGCCAATGGCAAACCACCGATGGGAACTATTACCGTCCGAGCTTTCCATCAAGGAAACCAAACTGTTATTTCTGTCAGCGATGATGGTGCGGGAATTAATACCGAATCAGTCAAGTCAAAGGCCATCGAGAAAGGTTTGATTACCTCAGAACAAGCGAAAACCCTATCTCGCCTTGATGTTTACGACCTACTCTTCCTACAAGGTTTTAGTACTGCTGAAAATATTGATGACCTTAAAGGACGGGGTGTCGGGATGGATGTTGTTCGTACCAGAATCAGTGAAATCCGAGGGACTATTAGTATTGATTCTACCATAGGTAAAGGAACGACTTTTACCATTCGTCTACCCCTAACCCTCAGTATTTGTAAGGCTCTATGCTGTGTTTCCGACAAAGCGCGGATTGCTTTCCCAATGGATGGGGTAGAAGATACTCTCGATATACCTGCAAAAAATATTCAACAAGGTAATGATGGTCAAAAATACATTATTTGGCGCGATACAATGCTGCCATTTCGACCTCTTAAGGAGATTTTAACCTTCAATCGTCTGCTCAGTCGCGGTAATGTCTACGGTGGAAATCGCGATGATGATACGATTTCTGTCATTGTTGTGCGATCGGCAAGTACCTTTGTTGCTCTACAAGTTGACTTAGTTCTTAACGAGCAAGAAATCGTTATCAAGCAGTTTGAAGGACCTGCACCCAAGCCCATTGGTGTTGCTGGTGCAACTGTCTTGGGAGACGGTCGCATTATGCCAATTGCTGACGTTTTAGAAATCATTGATATCTTCCAAGGAAGAACCTCCAAGCAACGTGGAGTCAGCTTTAGAGACCAAAAAACACTTGTATCTACCGTAGAAACCTCTGCTGTTAAGATTGACCCAACAGTACTGATTGTTGATGACTCTATCACAGTGAGAGAGTTGCTATCACTGACATTTAATAAAGCAGGTTACCGTGTAGAACAAGCACGTGACGGTCAAGAAGCATGGGATAAACTGCGATCGGGTTTGCCTTGCGACATCGTATTCTGCGACATTGAAATGCCCCGTTGCGACGGTCTAGAGTTACTCTCTCGCATTCAAAAAGACCCCAGCCTCAGCAACTTGCCAATCGCTATGTTAACTTCACGAGGTGCAGATAAGCACAGACAAATGGCAATACAGCTCGGTGCTAGCGGTTACTTCACAAAACCATATCTTGAAGAAGCTTTGCTCGAAGCCGCTTCGCGAATGTTAAAAGGCGAAAATCTGGTTAACAGTGTTGGATGAACTTCAGAAGGCAGAAGTAAGATACCAGGAGGTGTATCTTAACACTTTTTCCATTATAAATACTCTCTGCCTGACCCGCAGGACTGATAAGTAACGTGGGTTTGATGAAGTTCGTATTCGCGATAGCTCGCTTGCATACCTAGTGATGAACCCAGTTAGCGCAACGACAACCAGTCATGATTATTTGCACTCACCTGACTTATTATCATATCTAAGATGTTTTCCCTCTTGCGTCGGTTTTTAGCTCCTTTTCTAGCAACTATTCTTGTATGTAGATATCTATGTGTTCCTGACGTTGCTGTTGCCAAACCTCAAGTTACGTTTCATTTACTACCTTCTTCACACCGTACTATGTCATATCCTACTACCTCTAAGAGCAACCAAGTTGACGATTACCACGGAACTTTGGTTGCAGATCCCTATCGTTGGTTAGAAAATCCTGATTCTCCAGAAATAAAAGCTTGGATTGAGGCACAAAATAAAGTCACGTTTGGCTATCTTCAACAAATCCCTGTCAGAGAAAAAATCAAGCAGCGTCTTACTAAACTTTGGGATTATGAAAAGTATAGCATTCCTTTTAAAGAGGGCGATCGCTACTTTTATTTTAAGAATGATGGTTTGCAAAACCAAAGTGTACTTTATACTTTAAAGACTCTGGAGGACAAACCAAAAGTTTTACTTGACCCAAATAAACTTTCAGAAGATGGTACTGTTGCTCTTTCAGGAATAGCTATCAGTGAAGATAGTCAGTTGTTAGCCTACGGTTTATCCTTCTCTGGTTCTGATTGGCAAGAGTGGAAAGTTAAGAATATTGAAACGGGTAAAGACCTCGACGATCGCATACAGTGGATTAAATTCTCTGGAGTCTCGTGGACGCATGATGGTAAAGGGTTTTTCTACAGCCGTTATGATGAACCAAATCAAAAAAATAAATTAGAAGAAGTTAACTACTATCAAAAACTTTTTTATCATAAATTGGGAAAACCTCAATCAGAGGATATATTAATTTATGACCGTCCCGATCGCAAAGAATGGGGGTTTAATGGCGATGTCACAGAGGACGGTCGCTATCTGATTATTTCAGTATGGGAAGGAACTAATCCCAAAAATTTAGTGTTCTATAAGGATTTGTCAAATCCAAATTCAGATGTTGTAGAACTTATTAATGAATTTGAAGCTAGCTTTAGCTTTATTGATAATAAGGATAGTTTGTTTTATTTCCAAACAGATTTAAATGCTCCAAAAGGGCGTGCGATCGCTATTGATATCAAAAATCCCCAACAAAAAAATTGGCAGGAGATTATACCCCAAGCAGAAGAAACTTTGCAGAGTATCAGCACAATTAACAATCAATTTGTATCTAGTTATCTTAAAGATGCTCGCAGTCAAATCAAAATTTTTGAGATGACCGGTTCGTTTGTCAGAGAAATTGAATTACCAGGAATTGGTTCGGTTGGGGGTTTTGGCGGCAAACGCAATGATACAGAAACTTTTTACAGTTTCACAAGCTTTACTGTACCGGGAACTATCTACCGCTACGATATGGTTAGCGGTAAGAGCAAGGTTTTTCGCGAGCCAAAGGTAGACTTTAACCCTAATGAGTACGAAACCAAACAAGTTTTCTATAACAGCAAAGATGGTACGAGAGTCCCGATGTTCGTGACTTATAAAAAGGGAATCAAATTAGATGGTAATAATCCTACATACCTGTACGGTTATGGTGGATTTAGCGTGTCTCTCACTCCCAGTTTTTCTGTAAGTAGCTTAGTCTGGATGGAGATGGGAGGTGTATATGCTATTCCCAATTTACGTGGTGGTGGAGAGTATGGAGAAGACTGGCATCAAGCTGGAATGAAGCAAAAAAAGCAAAATGTTTTTGATGACTTTATTGCTGCAGCCGAATGGTTGGTTGCAAACGGATATACCAAGCCAGCTAAATTAGCGATCGGTGGAGGTAGCAACGGTGGATTGCTTGTGGGAGCATGCATCACTCAACGTCCCGACTTATTTGGTGCAGCTTTGCCTGCTGTAGGTGTGATGGATATGTTACGCTTTCACAAATTCACAATTGGTTGGGCTTGGATTCCTGAATACGGTTCCCCAGAAAATCCTGAAGAGTTCAAAGCGCTGTACGCCTATTCTCCCCTGCACCGACTGAAAGCAGGTACGGCTTACCCAGCAACTATGATTACTACAGCAGAAAGTGACGATCGCGTAGTTCCAGCCCACAGTTTCAAATTTGCTGCTGCTTTACAAGCTGCTCATACTGGGAACGCGCCAGTTCTGATTAGAATTGAAACGAAAGCAGGACACGGTGCTGGCAAACCAACCGCTAAAAGAATTGAAGAAGCGGCAGATGCTTGGGCTTTTTTGGTCCGGACTTTAGCTGTACAAGTTTAGGTTGGTTTTCTGGCAAACAATGTAATGCCTGGATACTGCAACAATTCGGGCAAGTGATGCTTGAGTTAGAATTGGTCTAACTTCGATTAGCAATATTAGAGTTTATACTAAAATCTTATGAAACGTTCTGCTTGCCTTATCTTTAATCCTGTTGCAGGACAGGGCGACTCAGATCAAGATTTGGCAATGATTCGGGCAATTTTAGAGCCAGAAATTGACCTAGATATTCAACTGACAACCGAAGATAGCTGCACCGACGATTTGGCACGTCAAGCAATTGAGCGGGGGGTAGATCTCATCATAGCGTCGGGAGGCGATGGGACTCTTTCAGAAACTGCTACTGCAGTTGTTGGTACTGATGTTCCATTTGGGATTATTTCTAGGGGAACAGCAAACGCTTTTGCTCACGCTTTAGGAATCCCCGACACTGTTGATGCTGCTTGTAAAGTGATTTTGCAAGGAGTGACTCGGACTGTAGATGTAGCTTATTGTAACGGTCATCCAATGGTATTGTTAGCCGGGATTGGTTTTGAAGCGGATGCTGTAGAACGAGCAGACCGAGAAGCAAAAAATCGGTTTGGCATTCTTGCATATATTTTGGCTGGGGTGCAAGAGTTACGAGCAATGGAAAATTTTGATGTAGAAATCGAAACTGAGGACAAGATAATTAAAGCCACTGCAGCCGCAGTAACCGTAGCGAATGCAGCACCTTCTACGTCAATTTTGGCACAAGGACCAGCAGGTATTATAGTTGATGATGGGCTGCTCGATCTGACAATAGTGGCTCCAGCGAATAGAGCCAGCGCGATCGCAGCTGCATTCCATCTTTTTCAAACTGCATCTACAGGTAACGCCGCAGAGCGGAATGATATAGGTTACCTGCGAGCCAAACAATTTAAAATTAAAACAGATCCACCTCAAAAGGTTGTTGTGGATGGTGAAATTTTAGGCACAACTCCTGTGGAAATTCACTGCGTCCCTGCTGGGTTAAAAATTTTTGTGCCATCAGTAGAAGAAGAAAAACTTCCTGAAAAACTAGAGGGACTACCAAATTTGATAGTTGAGGAGAAAGAAAAAGAAAATGGATAATGGCTAATAGTTAATGGCTAATGGCTAATGGTGCAATTAGCTGTTAGCCATTAGCTATTAGCAACTACCTATCATTCCCAGGAGAATTCCATTGAAACTCGTGACTGAGGCAGCTATTGCTGAAAAAATTCGCAAGATGAAGCAGCGAGTCAAGTGGCAAGACCCTATCATTGTTGAACGGGGAATTGACCAAACCCGGCTAACGATTGACGATGGCACAGCTGACAATCCAGAATTTTCGTTTTTGGTTGTTGGCGATAGTGGGGCGGGACCGCATTGGGGTTACAATCCCCAACGACAAATTGCTGAACTTATGCTGCCACACCACCAAGAAAGCAGTTTTATGCTGCATACGGGTGATGTCATTTATTTGGTGGGATCGAGTGAGTTTTATCCGGATAACTTTATTAAGCCTTATCGCGAATTCATTGTAGGGGGCGAGAATCCTGAGAGGATATCCTACGATCGCATGGTGTTTCAACTGCCAATTTTACCCGTTCCAGGCAATCACGATTATTACGAGTTGCCGCTCTTGTTTGGATTAGTATCCTTAGCAACTCTGCCATTGCGACAATTACTGGGTTCGGGGATCGATCTTGATGTTGGTTGGCGCGGTTCGGGACATGGTGATGTCTATGCGCGTGCTTTTCTCGATTACTTGAAAGGTTTGATGCTTCCGGGAGAGTTAAACCGCCATCTTGACGAATATTACACAGTACAAACAAGTACGGGGCGCTGTTTGCGTTACCAACCGGGGCATTTTACTCGCCTTCCCAATCGTTACTATACTTTTCGTTATGGTGGTATAGATTTTTTTGCACTGGATTCCAATACGTTCAACAATCCACTTCCCCTTCCTAAAACTCAGGAAGGGGACGCATTTCGCAAGGAATTAGAGTTACGCCGCCAGAGTTTGGAACAGGAAAAGATGAGGCTGATGGAAAGCACTCCTAAAGTGCATTCCACCGATCCCCATCGCACTGAGAAACTTGATGATGTGCGAACTAACGTGTCACAAATTGAGGAAATGATTGTTGATATTGATAAGCAACTTTCTACCCATCAAGAAATAGCAACAGATATTGAGCAATTAGAATGGCTAAAGCAGCGACTGATTGAATCTTGGAATTGTTCGGATGTTCGAGGACGGGTGATTTACTTTCACCATCCTCCCTATGTAACAGAGGCGACAAAATGGCAACAGGCGCAAACTTTGGCAGTTCGCCATCGCCTGCGCGATGTCCTGAGTGCAGTTGCTCGCGTCGTCGGTTCTAAAAGTAGCGATCGTCCTTTGGTTGATTTAGTTTTAAACGGTCACGCACACTGTTTAGAACATCTTGAAACAGTTGATCGAGAAAGTGCTGATTTTGGCGTTCATTGGATTGTTTGCGGTGGAAGCGGATATAGTTTGCGACGCCAGCGCCCTGAGGGAGCAGATTTGTATGAAGCGTTTGTTGATAAAGAAAAGCAGCGATTGGTAGCGCGATCGCATTTATTTATTGGTCGTAAAGGTCAAGGTTTGCAAAAGCGGAGACCTTACACTAGCTTGCGTATAGATGTTAAAGATGGTTGTCCTCCAAAGTTCATTGTCCGTACTTTCGTTGCTGAGTGGTATCAACGGCAATGGAATAACTACGAGATTGAGCCTTTTGTAATTTAAACCCTCTACCCGTTATCCTCGTTCCCAGCTTCTAGTTGGGAACGAGAGGAGAACTGCTGGGCTTGTGTAGTGCTTTCTAGTTAAGGTGCTACTGTTTCTGGTTGGGGAGATTCAATAATCTCAGGCAAAGTAGGGGGTAGATTGGGAGTGGGTTCAGTGGTTACCTCTGGCGCTGGCGTTATGCTTGGCTGACGATTGAAGTATTGACTAAACCGCCCCTTTTTCTTGGATTGAGGAGCTACTACTGCTTCTGATGGAATCGTTGGTTCTACTGTTGTTGCTGGTTCTGGCTGAGGAAGCGTTTCCGGTACAGCTGTTGACTCAGCTTTTGGTGTTTCTGGGGTTTTTGGTTCTACTGTAGTTTCTGGTTGAGGAGATTCAATAATCTCTGGTAAGGTAGGGGGTTCGCTAGGAGTGGGTACAACGGTTACCTCTGGGGTTGGAGTTATTTCCGGACGCCGTCCGAAGCGATTGAAAAACCCTCGCGATTTTGCTTTTTCTGGTTGAACTTGGGGTACTTCCTGTTGTTTTGGTTCGGGACTCGGTTGTTTTGGTTCTTCAATCTGTGTTTCCGGCACTTTTTCTTCAACGGTAGGAATTGAAGTGGGAGCAGGTGTAGGTTCGAGTTTGGGAAGTGGTTGTTTTTGTTCTTGTGGTTTTACTTCGGGTGTTTTCTCTACGGTTGGAATTGGAGTTTGGGATGGTGTGGGTTCGGCAACTGGTACCTTAGCTGTATAGTTGGGATCTACAATGCTTCGGACTTGGTCGGTTGAAAGTTCCCCTCGAACAATTCTAGAAAGCGTGTCTTTACCTTTTGGATCGTAGGTAATTAATCTAGCAGTACTGTTGAAAACATTTTTTATGGGGTTTCCTTGCTCGTCTAAAAATTCTAGTTCTACCCAGTTCTTACCGGGCTTGAACCCCTTGAGGTATACTGACTGCCACCGGTCTAATACAAAGCTTTCGCCATTAATGGTGCAGCGAATACGCCAATCTGCTATTTCGTCGTTGGGATTTCCTCGTGCAACTAGATGCAGGGGCGCATTTGTTAAATAAAAGTCCAGTAAAATTGGCTCTGCGCCGTAGTCGCCTTTCGGACGGCTGTAAGTTAAAAGTGGTTGTTTTGGATCGGGGTTGTTATTGTCGGTCTTTGTAAAGATGTGGAATGTTGATTGAGCGTAAGCACCTTCGTTTTTAAAACTTTCATGCCAGGGACGGGAGGCAAAGACGCGTAGAGTATGGGTTCCTGGAGATAAATCTGACAAAACTAGGGGTTTATCCACATCATATACTGCTATGTAGGGTTCGTTATCGAGAATGACGTGTAAATGGGGACCGAGATCCCATTTTGAATCTTTAAATATAGGTAAATCTTTAACCTGAAAGCGAACTGTGACAGTATTATCCTGAAGGGTTTCGCCTGCGTTGGGAGCCAATATTGTCACTTGTGGCTGATAAATTTCCAGCGCTTGGCGCAGCTCTTGGATTGTTGCAGGTGGAGAAACTTCTGATATTTGTCCTGAAAGTTGAACTTTCTGTTGCGAGCTTGCACCAGGTTCTTGGCTGACAGCTTTTTCACTGTTACCACAACTGGTCACATTTAAGACTAGTACCAGCGCCATGAACCACCTGAGGAAAGCAATTCCCGTCTTCTGCCACAAGTTCATCTGTTTCACCAAATGTAGAGTTAACAACCAAACTTTCCACTGGTCAATATAGCCCAAAAGTGCGCCGTTCCTGCACCTTTTCAGGCGCAAACTCAGGAGCAATATGATTTTGTCTTTACATAACTCATTGTAGCTTTAAAAAAGTATGTATTTATACAATTTATTTATATTTAGATTAATTTAATATTTTTTTTATATTTTTGAGGTAGATAAATTCAAGAAAAATTACAACACTATATATAGGCAATTCCTCACAACCCAGTGCATTTTTCGTCTTTTTATGCTAGGACTATAATTTTTACAAATTGTGTCTGTTTGTAAAATAAATAAAGAAAGTATTGACTTTTTGTCCAATGCTTTCAACTTCAAAGGCAGATAACACGGTAGATTCGGCGATTTTGAATTATTGTTAAATTCTCTCTAACAAGGTAGGAGTTAAGCCTTTATAATTCAACAGAAACCACTCTCCACAGATGGTCTTCATAGCTACTCCAGTTAACCGCTGGTTTAAAACTAGGAAGGCAATGGTGTGGTAATGATAGTTCCTCAATCCTTGTTAAGAGAGGAGGTCGAATGACGATTAGTCCTCCAGAGCGTGAGGAAAAAAAAGCAAGAGTCATAGTTGATAACGATCCGGTGCCAACCACGTTTGAACTGTGGGCAAAACCAGGACATTTCGACAGATCTCTTGCTAAAGGTCCAAAGACAACAACATGGATTTGGAACCTACATGCGCTCGCCCATGACTTTGATACGCATACAAGCGACTTAGAAGACATATCCCGCAAAATCTTCGCAGCCCACTTCGGTCACCTTGCCGTAGTGACACTCTGGCTGAGCGGGATGATATTTCACGGAGCTCGTTTCTCCAACTATGAAGCTTGGCTGAGCGACCCCCTCCATATCAAGCCAAGCGCCCAAGTTGTTTGGCCAATCGTTGGTCAACAAATTTTAAATGGCGATGTCGGCGGCGGATTCCACGGAATCCAAATTACCTCCGGCTTGTTCTACATCTGGCGTGGTTGGGGTATTACCAACTCATTCCAGCTCTACTGCACAGCAATTGGTGGCTTGGTGTTAGCAGGTTTGTTCCTGTTTGCAGGCTGGTTCCACTACCACAAGCGTGCGCCAAAGCTGGAATGGTTCCAGAACGTCGAATCCATGCTGAATCACCACCTAGCCGTGTTGCTGGGTTGCGGTTCCTTGGGTTGGGCAGGTCACATCATCCACGTATCCTCACCTATTAATAAGCTGTTGGATGCGGGAGTGGCTGTTAAGGATGTACCTCTACCTCATGAGTTCATCCTGAACAAAGACTTGCTGATCGAACTATTCCCTGGCTTTGCCAATGGTCTAGCGCCATTCTTTACCTTGAATTGGGGACAGTACGCTGACTTCCTCACCTTCAAAGGCGGTTTAAACCCGGTGACTGGCGGTTTGTGGTTGACAGATAACGCTCACCACCATTTGGCGATCGCAGTACTGTTCATCATCGCAGGTCACCAATACCGTACCAACTGGGGTATTGGTCACAGCATCAAAGAGATTCTGGAAAACCATAAAGGTCCCTTCACTGGTGACGGTCACAAAGGTATCTACGAAAATCTCACCACATCTTGGCACGCTCAGCTGTCAGTTAACCTGGCAATGTTGGGTTCGTTGACCATCATCGTGGCTCACCATATGTACGCGATGCCTCCGTATCCGTACTTGGCAGTAGACTATGCAACTCAGCTTTGCATCTTCACCCACCATATGTGGATTGGTGCATTCCTGATTGTTGGTGCGGCGGCTCACGGTTCCATCTTTATGGTGCGTGACTACGATCCAGTGGTGAATCAGAACAACGTATTAGACCGCGTGCTTCGTCACAGAGATGCAATCATCTCTCACCTAAACTGGGTATGTATGTTCCTTGGCTTCCACAGCTTTGGTTTGTACATTCACAACGATACAATGCGTGCCTTGGGTCGTCCCCAGGATATGTTCTCCGATCAAGCCATTCAGCTGCAGCCAGTATTTGCTCAGTGGGTGCAAAACCTCCACACAGTAGCGCCTGGTGCAACTGCCCCCAACGCATTAGAACCTGTTAGCTATGCTTTCGGCGGCGGTATCTTGGCTGTAGGCGGCAAAGTGGCAATGATGCCAATTGCATTGGGTACGGCGGATTTCTTAATCCACCACATCCACGCATTCCAAATCCACGTGACTCTGTTGATTCTGTTGAAAGGATTCCTGTTTGCTCGCAGTTCTCGTCTGATTCCAGACAAGATGAACTTGGGCTTCCGGTTCCCCTGCGACGGTCCGGGTCGTGGCGGTACCTGTCAGGTATCTGGTTGGGACCACGTGTTCTTAGGTTTGTTCTGGATGTACAACACCATCTCCATTGCAATTTTCCACTTCAGCTGGAAGATGCAGTCAGATGTCTGGGGAACCGTAGACTCAGATGGTGTGGTCAATCACCTCACTGGTGGTAACTTCGCTCAAAGCGCTATTACCATTAACGGCTGGTTGCGAGACTTCCTGTGGGCACAAGCTGTCCAAGTGATTAACTCCTACGGCAGTGCGCTCTCAGCTTACGGTCTCCTCTTCTTAGGTGCTCACTTTGTTTGGGCGTTCAGTTTAATGTTCTTGTTCAGCGGTCGCGGCTACTGGCAAGAGCTGATTGAGTCAATCGTTTGGGCTCATAATAAACTGAAGGTAGCTCCATCCATTCAGCCTCGTGCTCTTAGCATTGTTCAAGGTCGGGCTGTTGGTGTAGCTCACTACCTCTTGGGAGGAATCGCTACAACCTGGGCATTCTTCCACGCACGAATCATTTCATTAGGCTAAACATCAGCAGAAATTTTGGATTTTGGATTTTAGGTTTTAGAGGAAATCCAAAATCGAAAATCCGAAATCCAAAATTCTCAGTTGGTGGCTAAAGGTCAGAGGATTTTATCAAACCCATGGCAACAAAATTTCCAAAATTTAGCCAGGATCTCGCCCAAGACCCGACGACACGTCGGATCTGGTATGCGATGGCTATGGGAAATGATTTTGAAAGCCACGATGGCATGACGGAAGAAAATCTTTACCAAAGGATTTTCGCAACTCACTTCGGTCACGTGGCGATCATTTTCCTGTGGGCATCAAGCCTGCTGTTCCACGTAGCTTGGCAAGGTAACTTTGAACAGTGGATTAAAGACCCTCTTCATATCCGTCCCATAGCCCACGCAATTTGGGACCCACAGTTTGGGAAACCAGCAATAGAAGCATTTACCCAAGCAGGGGCTAGCAATCCAGTAAACATCGCGTACTCAGGTGTTTACCACTGGTGGTACACCATCGGTATGCGGACGAACAACGACCTGTATCAAGGTTCCGTGTTCCTCCTCATATTGGCAGCAGTATTCCTGTTCGCTGGTTGGTTGCACTTACAACCCAAGTTCCGCCCCAGCTTAGCTTGGTTTAAGAGCGCAGAACCCCGTTTGAACCACCACTTGGCAGGTTTGTTCGGTGTGAGCTCCCTAGCTTGGACAGGTCACTTGGTACACGTAGCTATCCCCGAATCACGCGGACAGCACGTAGGTTGGGATAACTTCCTGACAACCCTGCCCCACCCTGCAGGTTTGCAACCTTTCTTCACAGGAAACTGGGGAGTATACGCTTCTAACCCCGATACGGCGAACCACATCTTTGGCACGTCTCAAGGTGCGGGAACTGCAATTCTGACTTTCTTAGGTGGCTTCCATCCGCAAACAGAGTCCCTGTGGCTGACGGATATGGCACACCACCACTTGGCGATCGCAGTGATCTTCATCATCGCCGGTCATATGTACCGTACCAACTTTGGTATCGGTCACAGCATCAAAGAAATGCTCAACGCCAAGACCTTCTTTGGCGCAAAGACAGAAGGTCAGTTCAACCTGCCCCACCAAGGATTGTACGACACATACAACAATTCCTTGCACTTCCAGTTGTCCATTCACCTGGCAGCGCTAGGAACAATTACCTCCTTGGTAGCGCAGCACATGTATTCCATTCCTCCTTATGCGTTTATCGCTAAGGACTACACAACTCAAGCAGCGCTGTACACGCACCATCAGTACATTGCTGTCTTCTTAATGCTAGGTGCTTTCGCTCACGCAGCTATCTTCTGGGTACGTGACTACGATCCAGAGCAAAACAAAGGCAACGTGCTCGATCGCGTACTCAAGCACAAAGAAGCCATCATCTCTCACCTGAGCTGGGTATCCCTGTTCTTGGGTTTCCACACCTTAGGTTTGTACGTCCACAATGACGTAGTGGTTGCCTTCGGTACCCCCGAAAAGCAAATTTTGATTGAACCGGTGTTCGCACAGTTCATTCAAGCTTCTCACGGGAAAGTCCTGTACGGCTTGAATGTTCTCTTGTCGAATCCAGACAGTATTGCTTCGACTGCTTGGCCGAACTACGGTAACGTATGGTTACCAGGCTGGTTGGGTGCAATCAACAATGGCACAAACTCATTGTTCTTAACAATTGGACCTGGAGACTTCCTCGTTCACCATGCTTTTGCCCTAGCAATCCACACCACCGTTCTCGTATTGGTGAAAGGTGCTTTGGATGCTCGCGGTTCCAAGCTGATGCCCGATAAGAAGGACTTCGGTTACGCATTCCCTTGCGACGGTCCGGGTCGTGGCGGTACTTGCGACATCTCCGCTTGGGACGCTTTCTACCTGGCAACATTCTGGGCACTCAATACAGTGGGTTGGGTCACCTTCTACTGGCATTGGAAGCACTTAGGAATTTGGCAAGGCAACGTTGCACAATTTAACGAGTCATCCACATACCTGATGGGTTGGTTCCGCGATTACCTCTGGGCAAACTCCGCTCAGTTAATCAACGGCTACAATCCATACGGCATGAACAACCTGTCGGTTTGGGCTTGGATGTTCCTGTTTGGACATTTGATTTGGGCAACAGGTTTCATGTTCCTCATCTCTTGGAGAGGTTACTGGCAAGAGTTGATTGAAACCTTGGTTTGGGCACACGAGCGGACTCCATTGGCGAACCTAGTTCGCTGGAAAGACAAGCCCGTTGCTCTGTCCATCGTTCAAGCTCGCTTGGTAGGTTTGGCACACTTCGCAGTGGGTTACGTCTTCACCTACGCCGCGTTCTTGATTGCTTCGACTGCAGGTAAGTTCGGTTGATGCGTTGACTGAATTGGCAGTAGTAAGTAAATAGTTAAAGTCCCTCGCTTCACAGCGGGGGATTTTTATTAATAAAAATTAGAAGAAAAAATTTTATTAATCATACCAATTAGAAAAACGAATAGAACAGATATTTACTCTTGTCAAACTCCGTAATTGATGCAAAGCAAAGGCAGAAAAAGGAGAAGAAAATCGGAAATCTTCTCAGCGAAAAGGAAGCCCACCCAAGCCAGTTTCGATTTGGAAAATTAAGTTTAGATATCCAAAATCTAAAATCCAGAATTTAAAGATGCGATGGTATTGCTTTAGAATAGGAAATGATTGCGCCTCAGCATAAAAACGCTCTGGAAGTCTTTTCCGGAAGAAAATCCGGATATACTGCAAGACTTGTTCTAGTTGAAGCCCAGCTAACCAGGACAACAAGAATTTATCTCTATGGCAACAAAATTTCCAAAATTTAGCCAAGACCTCGCACAGGACCCGACGACGCGTCGGATCTGGTATGCGATGGCTATGGGAAATGATTTTGAAAGCCATGACGGTATGACGGAAGAAAATCTTTATCAAAGGATTTTCGCAACTCATTTCGGTCACGTGGCGATCATTTTCCTGTGGGCATCAAGCCTGCTGTTCCACGTAGCTTGGCAAGGTAACTTTGAACAGTGGATTAAAGACCCCCTTCATATCCGTCCTATCGCCCACGCAATTTGGGACCCGCAGTTTGGGAAACCAGCAATAGAAGCATTTACCCAAGCAGGGGCTAGCAATCCAGTAAACATCGCGTACTCAGGTGTTTACCACTGGTGGTATACCATCGGTATGCGGACGAACAACGACCTGTATGTAGGTTCGGTGTTCTTGTTGGTTCTATCAGCAATCTTTTTGTTCGCTGGTTGGTTGCACCTACAACCCAAGTTCCGTCCCAGCTTAGTTTGGTTTAAGAGCGCAGAACCCCGTTTGAACCACCACTTGGCAGGTTTGTTCGGTGTGAGTTCTCTGGCTTGGACAGGTCACTTGGTACACGTAGCTATTCCCGAATCACGCGGACAGCACGTAGGTTGGGATAACTTCCTGACTGTTCTGCCTCACCCCGCAGGTTTGCAACCTTTCTTTACAGGAAACTGGGGAGCATACGCTTCTAATCCCGATACGGCGAACCACATCTTTGGCACGTCTCAAGGTGCGGGAACTGCAATTCTGACTTTCTTAGGTGGCTTCCATCCGCAAACAGAGTCCCTGTGGCTGACGGATATGGCACACCACCACTTGGCGATCGCAGTGATCTTCATCATCGCCGGTCATATGTACCGTACCAACTTTGGTATCGGTCACAGCATCAAAGAAATGCTCAACGCCAAGACCTTCTTTGGCGCAAAGACAGAAGGTCAGTTCAACCTGCCCCACCAAGGATTGTACGACACATACAACAATTCCTTGCACTTCCAGTTGTCCATTCACCTGGCAGCGCTAGGAACAATTACCTCCTTGGTAGCGCAGCACATGTATTCCATTCCTCCTTATGCGTTTATCGCTAAGGACTACACAACTCAAGCAGCGCTGTACACGCACCATCAGTACATTGCTGTCTTCTTAATGCTAGGTGCTTTCGCTCACGCAGCTATCTTCTGGGTACGTGACTACGATCCAGAGCAAAACAAAGGCAACGTGCTCGATCGCGTACTCAAGCACAAAGAAGCCATCATCTCTCACCTGAGCTGGGTATCCCTGTTCTTGGGTTTCCACACCTTAGGTTTGTACGTCCACAATGACGTAGTGGTTGCCTTCGGTACTCCCGAAAAGCAAATTTTGATTGAACCGGTGTTCGCACAGTTCATTCAAGCTTCTCACGGGAAAGTCCTGTACGGTTTAAACACCCTACTGTCCAACCCCGAAAGCGTCGCTTCCACCGCAGGTGCGCCTTGGTTACCCGGTTGGGTTGACGCAATCAACAATGGTACGAACTCATTGTTCTTAACAATTGGACCTGGAGACTTCCTCGTTCACCATGCTTTTGCCCTAGCAATTCACACCACCGTTCTCGTATTGGTGAAAGGTGCTTTGGATGCTCGCGGTTCCAAGCTGATGCCCGATAAGAAGGACTTCGGTTACGCATTCCCTTGCGATGGTCCGGGTCGTGGCGGTACTTGCGACATCTCCGCTTGGGACGCTTTCTACCTAGCAACATTCTGGGCACTCAATACAGTGGGTTGGGTCACCTTCTACTGGCATTGGAAGCACTTAGGAATTTGGCAAGGCAACGTTGCACAATTTAACGAGTCATCCACATACCTGATGGGTTGGTTCCGCGATTACCTCTGGGCAAACTCCGCTCAGTTAATCAACGGCTACAACCCATACGGCATGAACAACCTGTCGGTTTGGGCTTGGATGTTCTTGTTTGGACACTTGATTTGGGCAACAGGTTTCATGTTCCTCATCTCTTGGAGAGGTTACTGGCAAGAGTTGATTGAAACCTTAGTTTGGGCACACGAGCGGACTCCGTTGGCAAACATTGTTCGCTGGAAAGACAAGCCCGTGGCTCTGTCCATCGTTCAAGCTCGCTTGGTAGGTTTGGCACACTTCACTGTAGGTTACGTCTTCACCTACGCCGCATTCTTAATCGCTTCGACTGCAGGTAAGTTCGGTTGATGCGTTGACTGAATTGGCAGTAGTAAGTAAATAATTAAAGTCCCCCGCCTTAAGGAGGGGGATTTTTTATCAAAAAAATTAAGTATTACTCAAATACAACAGTTCATTCAGCTACATTAATAAGGGAAGTTACTTGTGATGCGATCGCTATGGGTATGCAACCTGAAAATACATCCTTGGGTGATTTGTTCTGTCGTCGAATTCCTTTCAAGGTACCGAAATACCAGAGAGCCTATGACTGGGAGCAAGAAGAGGTTGAAGATTTTGTTAAGGATATACTGGTGCTTTACAATACAAGAAAGAGTAATCCTAGCAAGCCAAAAAAACATTTTTTTGGCGGATTGGTAAGTATAAAACAACATTTACCTAATAGTTATACTGGAAATCTTTACGATCTAGTAGATGGTCAGCAAAGGCTTGCAACTTTTACACTTACAATTGCAGCACTCGTGAAAGCGTTTCAGTCCCTTGCTACTGAAGCTGAAGATGAAAAGGATACAGAAACTTCGCAAACTGCTCAATCTTATGCGAGCACTACAAAAGAAGAATATTTAGAGTACAAGGAAGTGGTAAATGGTCAATTACAACCTCGCCTCCGTTTAACTCTCTCTAAAGCAGATCATGTCTTTTTTGAAGACTTAGTAAATGGTCGTAATCCTAATTCAATAAGGGATTCCCACAAAAAATTACAAGTAGCTTGGGACTTTATTAATAAAAAACTAATTGGTCAAATTTTAACTGAGAACCCAAACTGTAGTGTTTCTGAAAAACTTAATCAGCTCTTAAACTTGCGAAAATCAGTCATAGAAGATTGTTATGTAATTTATATTGTAAGTGAAGATAAAAGCGAAGCTTACAGATTGTTTGCTGTATTAAATGATAGAGGGCGAGAATTAAGTGATGGTAACAAACTACGTTCAGATACTCTAGAATTTTTAGAAAAACATGAACGACAGCAACAGCTTGCTGAAAATAGCTGGGATAAAATACTTAGTTACCCCGCATCTGACGTAGACCAGTTTTTTAGAAACTACTATTCATCCCATCAAGCTAAAGGTGCTGCAAAAAGAAATTTATCAGATACATTTCGAGCCGATATATTTAAATTTTCACAGGGAATTGTTCTAGAGTCTTCTGACGTCCAAGAAGCTCAAAGAGTTGCAGATATTATTTCTGGTATGGAGCAGGAGCAACAAGTTTTTATAGAAATATCAGAACGGCGATGGCCCTACCAACAACCTTTAGCTTCAGATTGGCAGCAAGAAAGACTACAACGCCTTATCAAAGTATTAAGGCATACCCTATGTATACCCCTACTGTTAAGTGCTTATCATTGTTTATCGGAGAATGATTTTATAGACATTGTGGATATTCTTGAACGGTTTGCTTTTCGCTATATCACTATTGTAGGAGCAAATGCTGAAAGAATATCTTCAATATATTACGATCATGCAAAGTTAATTAGACAAGCGCCAAAAGCATATAAAATTTCTATCTTGAGAAATGAATTAAAAACCATACAAGACAACTACGCAACTGATGAAAATTTTGAAGCTTTATTAGTACAAAAGTTGAGCTATCAGGAGAATTCCTCAAAGAAAATGATTATTAGACACTTTTTGACTAGTATTGAGGATCATATTGAATGGTATTCACAGGGTGCTAATGGTAAACCCAGGCCTCATGAAATGAGTGTTTTCGATTTAAGTAAAGTTACTATTGAGCATATATACCCAAATAATGCCAAAAGCACATTAATCATTGAAGAGCTTGAACCTCTAAAAAATGATATTGGCAATTTGTCTTTTTGGCCAGGACGTAACAACAATAGTGCAGGCAATAAGCCATTTTCTGCTAAAAAATCTCTCTATGAACAGTCAAATCTAAAGTTAAATAGAGAGTTAGCTCAATTGACAAACTGGAACAAGCAGAGCTTACACGAACGTAGAAATAAATTATTAAAGATATCTAAAAAAATCTTTACTATCTAGTAAAGTAATCCTAAATCCTTTGTAAGGAATTTTCAGCCTTTAGATTAGTAGTTCATATGTTCGCATTGAATGCGCTAGCATTGCCCACCCTGCAAAAAGCAGTTACTTAAGATGGAGCTAACATCAAACTATGAGGGTGAGAATCTGCTTGAGAGAGTCATTTAAGCCTTTCCACTAATGTAAAATTAAAATCAATCAGTCAAAATTTTATATATGACAAATTGGCAAGAGCATATCAGTATAAATCCGAAAGTGTGTCATGGGAAGCCATGCATCAAAGGGACACGCATCATGGTGTCAGTCATTCTTGATAATTTGGTAGAAGGATTGACTTATGAGGAAATTGTTCGGGAGTACCCTCCACTCTCACTAGAAGATGTTAGGGCTGCGATTGCATATGCTGCACAATTAACAAGAGAAGAGGAATTGCTGCCATTACGATGAGTAAAATGTTGGTGAAACTTGACGAGAATATGGCAAAAACTCACGTTGAGTTATTACAGCAAGCAGGTTATGATGCCGATCGCGTCACTGATGAAGGGTTATCTGGTACTGATGATGAAATCGTTTGGCAGCAAGTCTGTTCTGAAGGACGCTTTTTCATTACTTTAGATTTAGACTTTTCAGATGTTCGTCGTTTTCCACCGGGAAATCATCCGGGAATATTGCTTGTGCGTCCTAGCAGGCATAGTCGCGATATAGTGTCAGAAATTTTATCTCGTGTTTTACAAGGAAACCCATTAGAAACCTTGAAAGGTTGTCTCGTTGTCGCCGATCCAATACAGAATCGAATTCGTCGTCCTTCAAGCATTTCCGAACCTGAAGAATAATATTTAAAACACTTGAAACAAGAACAGATAAGAACAAATTACAACCCTTACTACACTCAAACCAACGGAGAAGCATACTTAGGTGATAGCCGAGAACTCATTAAATCCATAGAAGACAATACTATCAATCTCATCCTCACCTCACCTCCCTTTGCACTGACACGTAAAAAAGAATACGGAAACGAAAGTGCAGAAAAATACGTAGAATGGTTTTTACCTTTTGCCCGTGAATTCAAAAGAGTCCTTACAGAAGATGGCTCTTTTATTCTGGATTTAGGGGGTGCATATCTCCCCGGTTATCCAGTACGCAGCATTTACCAATACGAACTTTTAGTCAGACTGTGTAAGGAAGTTGGTTTTTTTCTCTCTCAGGAATTTTATCACTATAACCCAGCCCGACTCCCTACCCCAGCTGAGTGGGTGACAGTTAGGCGAATCCGCGTTAAAGATTCAGTCAATGTTGTTTGGTGGTTATCAAAAACGCCTCATCCAAAAGCGGATAACAGAAAAGTTTTAAAGCCATACAGCCAGAGTATGAAACAATTGTTAAAAAAGGGTTATAAAGCAAAAACACGTCCTAGCGGGCATGACATTTCTGACAAATTTCAAAAAGATAATCAAGGGGCTATTCCACCAAACTTATTAGAAATTGCCAATACTGAATCAAATAGTGCTTACTTGCGTCGTTGTAAATCTCAGGGAATTCAACCACATCCTGCGCGTTTTCCGCAAGGCTTTGCAGAATTCTTTATCAAATTTTTAACAGATGAAGGTGATGTGGTGCTAGATCCTTTTGCAGGTTCTAACACTACTGGCTTTGTTGCAGAACTCTTACAACGACAATGGATTTCTTTTGAAATTAATGAAGATTATGTGATGGGCAGTCGCTATAGGTTCGCAAGTTTATAGAATAAAAACTACTGTTATACAAACGTTTTCCGGTTGCATCTGTGTGGACATCAATAAAAAGCTAGTGTATTATTTGACTATTCTTTACAGAAAAGCAGTACCACTACACTTGTTTTGCCTGGTTCAGAACATTTTTTATACTGCTTGTACATAAAAATTAATGTTACTAACATGACAGATCTACTTATACGAAGAAACTTTGAAAAGATGATAAATAAAATCCTGCATATCTTTACAAACCTAAATTCTAGGAATAAAAATAATAAGTAAAATTACGTGAAATTGTCCTGAACTCAGTTAGTTCATGCTGTCAATAGGGAAAAGCAGCAAGTGGAGGAGCAATTGTAAACAATGAAGGATTTTTATCTGTTGGCAGCAGGTTTGTTAACAGGAGTGGTAATACCAGCATCAACTATTCCACAACTATCAGTTATTCAAGCAAAAAATAGTGGAGTTTTATGGAATTTAGAGGACAACACGCAGCATGATGTAGGTGGAAAAATAGTGCCTAGTGTCGATCTTTCGATACCTTCTGTACCTGAGTTTAGCAATAATCAGATATTATCAAAACCGATATTATCAAAACCGACTGAGTCATCTTTCCATTTTAATACTCAACCTACGTACAGTCGCCGACCTGTATCTGGGCGTCAACTTTACCATCAAAGATTGCTCGAACTGAAAAGCAGTCAAACTCATACAAACTTTCCCAACGAACGCTTGCAGTCGTTGTTGATAGCAGCAAATAAAAGCCAACTGACTTATGAGGATTGGAAAAGCTTGTTGTCTTTGGAAGCTCAAGCCATGGCACGAGGACAGGGTAAAAACAGCCTGGGTATCTTACTGGGAGATTCTTTAAGTTTATGGTTTCCTCAAGAGAGTTTACCATCAGATAGATTGTGGCTAAATCAGGGAATTTCTGGCGATACTTCTGGTGGTATTGTCAAAAGGCTATCGGCTTTTTCTGCAACGAAACCAGATGTTATTTACGTAATGGCAGGAATCAACGACTTGCGGAGAGGGCTGACAGATGAAGTCATTTTACGCAATCATCGTAAAATGCTCCGTAGCTTGCGGGAATCTCATCCACACGCTAAGATTTTTGTCCAATCCATTTTACCGACTCGCTTACCAAACATTCCTAATAAGCGTGTTCGTAACATCAATCATCATCTAGCTCTTATTGCTAAACAAGAAAATGCTTATTATTTAAATCTTTATCAATGGTTTATAGATTTTCGTGGCAATCTGCGTGAGGAGCTAACGACTGATGGGTTGCACCTGAGTCGCGAAGGATATGAAGTTTGGCAATCAGCTTTACGGCAAGTGGAGTTTAAGTTAAGTTCTGAGAATAAGATTTATTCAGAAGAGTCAATAGTTAACAGCCAATAATGCGCGAAAATTTGATGTTTGTGGAATATGAAAATTTGATTTAATTTTTGAAATCTACTGAGGGTGGGCAATGCCCACCCTATATTTCTATTTAATATGATGTCCGAGCGATAAAGCGATCGCTAAATTCAAGCAAAGACGCAATGCAAAGACAAGCAGTTTGTAATCGGAATTTATGACAATTTTAATGAACCGCAGAGGGACTGAGAGCGCTGAGAAAAGGGAAGTTTTTAATTATTAGTAGATGGGTTGGGTTGTGCTTGTTCTTGTGTTGGGACTACTACAGAGGATGAATCGGGTTGTTTGGATTCAGTGTTAGATCGTTGTTCGGGGACTACAACAGGAGAATTGTTTGAAGAATTATTTGGCTGGTTGGCGGGTGGGGATGTTTCAGAAGTACCACTTGAACGTGGTGATTGATTGTCTGAAGATGATGGGGAAGCATTACGATCGCGATATTTCCTCAACGTCTCTCTTAATTTACTTGAAGAGTCAGTGCTTGGTGAAGTTGCTTCTTGTCTTTGTTCCGATGCTTCTTGTGTTGGTTGTTGATTTTGATTTTGTGGATTTACGGATTCTCTAGAGTTGGTTTTGGTTGACTCTTGTGTTGTTTGTTGTGAGGGTTCTTGTTCTGGTGAAGTCCGACGATTGCGCCTGCGCCGCTTGTAACTGGAACTAGAAGTTGGCGTAGTTTTCACTTCAGATGTATTGGTGTTATTGCTGTTAGTTGTGTTGCTGTCTTGACCTGAAAGTGGTGTTGTATTTGCTGTGGGTGTATTTTCAAATACGGCGTTATTATTGCGCTTCTCTTCTGTTTGCTGTGGTGATGGCGATTGATTTTTGTTAATTGCAGTCGTGATGGCAAAACTCGTTGTAGCTGCTACAAGAGCTACACCCGTACCAATTAAAACCTTGGGTGAGAATTTTTTGTTGCCTTTATGAGATTTGCTTGGAGGTGGTGCAGTTTCTCCTTCGTGAGGAGTTACCTTCTGAGGTAATTTTGCAATTTGTGGTTCTGCTGATAAATCGATAGTCGGTACTGTTTGGGTAGTGACTGATTGAGGAGCTGCATTTATGCTGCTGTTAGGTAGTAATTGCAGCCACTCTGTAACAGTTTGGGGACGAAAACGAGATTCTACTGCCATACCCCTCATCACTGCTTGATTGACTGACGCACTTAAGTAGGGTTGTAACTCCCGAGGGGAAGGCATTGGTTCGCGATCGCGCAGTAATGCTGGAGTGGGAACTTGTGCTGTCAGCAGAGCGTATAATGTTGCTGCCAAACCATAGACATCCGTTGCGGGAGTGCGAGGTGCTTGCGACATATACTGCTCGATCGGCGAGTAACCTTCTGAGACGATCCCCGTGTGAGTTTGCCTTGCTCCATGATTAAACTCCCGTGCAATCCCAAAATCAATCAGAACGACTTCCTGAGTTCCTGCACGAAGGATAATGTTATCCGGTTTGACATCCCGATGCAGCAGATTATTTTGATGAACAACCTGTAGTGCTGCTCCTATCTGCCGGATATAATGAACTGCTACACTTTCTTGCAGAGGTATTGCTGGAATGACAAATGCTTGTGCCAAAGTTTCCCCAGGAATGTATTCCATCACCATGTAAGGCAAACCGTTTTCAACAAAAAAGTCGCTCACCCTGACAATATTTGGATGGACACACGTCGCCAACCGTCTGGCTTCATCTTGGAATTGACCTTGAAACTTAGCAAAAGAAGGATGCTGTTGCAATTTCTCATTAAGAGTTTTAATCACCACAACGTGATGTAAGTAGTGATGAGTTGCTTTGAATGTAATACCAAAGCCTCCCCGACCGATTTCCTGGTCTAGAGTATATTTGCCACCCTGCAAGGTTGTACCTGCTAGCATATGGAGTCCTGAGTGCTGAGTCAATAAACGTGGATATATTAGTACCGCATTTTAAAACACAAAACCGGAAACTCCAGTTTCGAGTCCTGAGTCTAACCTGAATTTTTAGCGATCGCAAATCCTACTCAATTTTTCACATTTGAGAATCGCTTCACCTTGCAGATGCTCCACTTTGTTTTTTACCACTATCATATACTTACTGCTTAGCACTCAGCCACTCAGGGCGGCTGCGAGAAAAAGTACGTCAGCTGACATCTTGCACCTTCGATTGGGAGGGCTACCCACCCAACCCTGTCAGTGACACACGATCGATAACCAGCCACCATTGGTCACAAGTTAAGGTTGTAAGCCAGTTGTCAAGGAAATTTTAGAAGGTGCTTGAAAGAAAAATTCAGAAGTGCCTCGTTGCTTTTAGGGGAAGGGTGCGACAATTAACCTAACGTTTGGTTTTCGTTGTCGTTTAACAATGCCTAAATCTTGATTTTCTGGCGCAGTAAAATATTTGATAGGGTCAGTTGCCTTACCTTTTTGATGAGCAACATAAAAAAGAGTTATACCGGAGTTTGTGCGAAATCGGACACGATATTAAGTTATTGCTTCGCCGACTCCAGTTTTTCGTTATCCTTCACAAGCACAAAGACGGTTAAAGACGCATAAAGCTAGAATGTGAAATATTACATATGCCTATCCATGACTCCAATCTTCGATTTCTAAGCCATCAATTTTCTCAAAATCTCTCCGATTATTAGTTATAAGAATCAAATCATTAGTGATAGCGATTCCTGCAATGAGAATATCGATATCGTCTACTGGTGTCCCCTTTTTTCTAAGAGTGGCATAAATATCACCAGAAATCGTTGCAGAGTCTGTAGTTAGAGATACAACTGTATTATATGAGGCAAATTCTAAAAAAGATGTTAGTTGTTTCTGTGCGTCACGATGCTTCAATCCGCTAATTATTTCGTAATAGGTAATGATGCTGATATTGATTTTGTCATATTCTTTAATATATGCATCAAACTTTTCAACTACTAAGGGGTGATTGCGAAAAAATAAGGATAAAATGTTAGTATCAACCAAGGCTGGTTTCATCGCTTCTTCTCTCCAAAAAAGCCTGTTGGCGACGTGCAATTATTTCTTCACTGAAGTCAGCAAATGTTTCATCTAACATATCGTTCCAGCAACCAGCAAACTGCATAATTTTATTGGGCGTATCTTTAGATGCCTCTACACCAACTCGAAAATAATGAATAAAATTATATAAGTCTTCCAGCTTATCTTCGGGTATGAGATTGATTTCTGATAAAAGCTTTGTCCGTAAATTTGAGGATTCCATATACCAATTTATTGTTGAGTAGTTAAGTATTGTTATATTTATGTGTACGAGCGTCAATATCTGCCAAACTTAAGATTCTGCTTGCAGCCAATCTTCTAAAGTAATCTCCGAAACTCTTTGTAAATCAGAGTCATGAGAAACTAGAATTAAGCCTCGCTTCTTTGACGTTGCTGCTATTAATATATCTGCCTCTTGTATGGGTGTACCTCTTTTTTTTAGATTTGCATGAATTTCACAGGCTTTCTCGATAATTTCTATATCATCTAAGAATAAAACCCTATATTGTCTGCACAATTCATTTAAGTCAGACAGCTGTCTTGTGGCATTGGCATATAAAAGACCTCTTTTGACCTCATAATACGCTATGCAACTTATGAATACTTCTTGACCCTGACTCCGAACATTCTCTAATTTCTTTTTTAGTTTGTCATTTTTCTTCAAAATATAGGAAACCATATTTGTATCTAGGAGGTAGCTCATTCCTACCATCTCCTTTCCACAGCTTCCTCATACATTTTTATTTGTTCTGGTGTTAAATCATTTAACGTTCCAGAAACAGCCTCTAGTACTAAAATACTGTCAATTCTCTTAATTAAATCATCATTAGTGATAGCTTTAAGTTCTTCAGTTGAAAATCTCTTAAACAGATTTGCTATAAGTTGAATCATTTCATCTGTATTTAATCTTTCCTGATATAAATTATTTCCTTGAATTAAATTCTTGACTATTTGACATATATGAGATAAAAGGATTTCTTTTTCTTCAAAAACTTCTTGCATAACTTACCACGAATTTTTTAGATCTTATCTAAATATTACTTTAACAACTTCTCCCCTCCCTCTGCGTCCAAGGCATCTACAGTTGACTTGTGACCAATGACCAGCCATTAGTTCCTCGTTCCCGCGCTTTGCGCGGGAATGCTTCCTTGAACTACTCCAACTCAGCTTGCGTTGCGGACTGACGCCGATTTTATTAAAAACGCTGACCGATACCAAAATGCAATCTGCTTTCACCTTGGTCATTTAAACCAAAGTCAGCCCGAATCAGACCCAAAGGAGAATCAAAACGCAGACCAGCCCCATAGCCAAAACCAGTTCCTGGTTTATTCCGAACCCCACCAGGATTATCCAACACAGTATCGCCAGACCCTAAATCAGAGGCAAAATCAGCAAATACGACACCGCCCAACGCATCCAAAATAGGAATGGGGAAGCGATATTCTGCAGAAGCCAAGACGTAAGTGCGACCGCTACCAATATCACCACCATCATAACCCCGTACAGAATTAGGACCGCCTAAGTTAAAGGTTTCATAGGGTGGTAAATCGCCAAGCACTGTCCCTGCTTGTAAGTTCAAAGCAAAGACTTGCGGTTTTTTAGATTCAAATAGCTGAATGGGTTGAAATTGAGTGTAGTTTGCCTTGATTCGATTCATGGAAATTTGTCCGTTTCCAATCGGAATTGATTGTTCGGTACTCAGTTTCAGTATGGAACCACTTGTTGGATTTGAGGGGTTATCGCGGAAATCTTTGGTAGCAGTGAAAGACACGGTAGCTAAATCATCAATACCAGTACCGCTAAAAGACAGTTGATTTCCCTGTTCGTCAAAGGGTGTGATATTACCTTCGCGATCGCGAATGCTGACACGGGTATAATTGAAACCTAAAGAAGTATCCCAATCATCAATTGGTCTGGTGAAACTCAGACTACCTCCAATCTTTCCTTCCCGAATTCGATCGCCATCAGCCAGTTTCACATCACCATCAAAAGTGTCAGAAAGTCCCCGTTTGCGAAAGGTAGTTATGCTGTAACCCAAGCGGTCTGGATTTGATGCGCGGTAGGGGCTAGTAAATTTACTTTCAAACTGAATATCGCGACGACCAACTTGAACATTGACACCTAATGTATCGTTACTTCCACCAACATTTCGGTCATTATAATTGAGCGTACCTACTATCCCTTGGTCAGCACTGTAATTACCACCTACGTTTACAGAACGTGCGCCTGTTTCCTTCAGTTGATAAATGACATCTAGTTTTGTCGCATCACCCTCTAAAGCAACATTCACATTTTCAAACAATCCCGTTTTATAGAGTTGCTGTAAGTCCTGCTTGACTACACTTTCTTGAAAGAGTTGACCCGACTTCAGTTTCAGTTGTTGGCGCAAGAAATCTTGTTTGGTGCGTCCTCTGACAGGCTGACCCTTATCATCAACTGTTTTACCTTCTTCGTTCACAAAGCGAATTTGAACGCTACCAATAACACCTTCGCCAACGTTGACAGTCAAAATCCCATCTTGACTTGGGGTGATTGATATGACTCGTGCAATTTTATAACCATTATCAGCGTACCATTTATTGATTTGTTCCACGACTGCTTTCAAAGCATTGGGGCTGATGGCTGTTCCTACTTGGGATTGAAAACGTTCCCAAGCAACTTGATAAGTCAGTGCTTTAGCTCCAGAAAGTTGAATGGAACGCACAATTACGGGTTCAACTTGATAGACAACATTCAAACCTGTTGGTGTCGTACTACTGTTAACGCGAGCATTTATAAATAAACCCGTATCTAAAATAGCTGCAACATCCTGCTGTAACTGAGTTTGACTCGTTTCACCACCAGCTTGGGTTTTAATTTTACTACGAATAATTTGCTCTAATTCTTCAGTTGCACCCTCTATTTTTACCTCTGTGGCTGTCACGACTAGGTCGTTAGCGGGACTCGGGGCTGGGGATTGGCGATTGGGCGATGAGGAAGATGAGGGAGAAAATTCTACCGTGTCCCCCTTGTCTACCCTATCCCCACTTGTTCCCGGTGTTTGAGAAAATTGTTCGATGACTATATTTTCTGGTTTGGCGATCGCCTCCGAGGGTAAGGGTGTTTCTTCAGCAGTGGGAACGACTACGTTGTTGACATTCTCTCCTTGAGTGGGAACATTAGAAGGAGCAGCGATTGCTTGTTGAGTGACGTTGCTAGCCGTCAAAGTCGCTAGGGTGAAAATTGCAGCAGAAGAAACTCGCATAATACTAGCCTGATTTACTGGGAGTTAGTGTGTAATGCTCTACAGAGGTTGGGCGATGGGGATAGTACTAACTTCCAGCTGCTTCGCCGATTAATTGATACCCCCATGTATCCCTCTTATCCCACAAGACAGTTCATTTTAAGTTTTTGTTTCTTATGAGCGATCTATCACAACTCCCCCTAGCCTCTCAGTACCAAAACGAAACTTCTCGCTTGCGATTACTTGCTATTAGTAACGGACACGGGGAAGATGTCATCGCCGTTCGTATTTTGCAGGAACTTCAGCAACAGCCCAATCCCCCAGAGATTTTTGCCTTACCAATCGTGGGAGAGGGACACGCCTACCATCAGTTAGATATTCCCATTATTGGTTCGGTACGCACCATGCCCTCAGGTGGTTTTATATATATGGATGGACGCCAATTCCTGCGAGATGTGGGCGGTGGTTTGTTACAACTGACGCTCGATCAACAGAAAACAATACGCAACTGGGTTAACACGCAACAAAGCTTGGGGTATAAAAATGCTATTTTGGCAGTAGGAGATATTGTTCCATTGTTATTTGCATCTTTAAGTAATACCAACTATGCTTTTGTGGGAACGGCAAAATCGGAATATTACGTGAGAGATGAAATTGGGATATTGAAACGGAAAAACCAAGCGACATGGTTGGAACACTTTTCCGGCTCGGTTTATCACCCTTGGGAACGCTTGCTGATGAGCCGTCCTCGTTGCAAAGCCGTATTTCCAAGAGATGCACTCACATCAGAGGTCTTGAAAAATTTCTCCATTCCTGCGTTTGATATGGGTAACCCGATGATGGATGGCTTGGAACCATCTTTTCCAACTCAACGATTTTACAACCTTGATGCAGAACAACAGGAAGTTATTCGCCCTCTGGTTGTGACTCTGCTACCTGGTTCCCGTCCTCCTGAAGCTTACAATAACTGGCATCAAATTACGATCGCAGTTTCTAGTGTGATGGAATTGTTCCAGGAAAGAGATTTTATGGGACATTTCTCTAAGACAGTCGTCTTCTTGGGAGCGATCGCTCCGAGCTTGCATTTTGAAAGTATGCGCCAAATGCTGCAATCTCAAGGTTGGCGTCCCCATGCAGAACTACCAGTAAAAATTTCCGATCGAAATGCCCTGTCATTTAAGCAGAAAAATGCTTATTTTGTACTGACTCAAAATGCATATAACGATTGCTTGCATATGGCAGATTTAGCCATTGCAATGGCTGGAACGGCAACAGAACAATTTGTAGGTCTGGGCAAACCTGCAATTATCTTTCCCGGAAAGGGTCCTCAGTTTACCGCCGCCTTTGCTGAAGCCCAAAGCCGTCTTTTAGGACCCTCAGTCATTCTCATTCAAGACCCGGCTGCGACTGCTAGTGTCGTGCGAAGTCTTTTATACAATCCCGATACTTTACAAGTCATTGCAGAAAATGGCGTGCGAAGGATGGGAAAACCAGGTGCTGCTAAACGTATTGCTGACTGTTTCATGGAGCTATTAGGTTAGGATGAAACTAGGATAAACGGCAAAAAAAGAGTTACATTTTTGACTTTATAACTCTAGGAATTGTAACGTATCTTTTTGATTTAGGTTGTGCTTGATAGGATGGTTCAAAAAACGGGAACACTATACCTCAGGAACCATCCTTAATTTGGAATGCCAAGTGAACACCTCCACAACCAATAGAGATAAAAAAATCTCTGCAAATAAAAAATGGTCGCTTCGGCTAGTTTTAGTCGTACCGTTTGTAGTGCAAGTCTTTACAGCAGTGGGAGTTACCGGATGGCTGTCGCTACGCAACGGTCAAAAAGCCGTTAACGACGTTGCGACTCAATTGAGAAGTGAAACAAGCCAACGCATTAAACACCAGATTCTGACTTACTTGGATGAACCCCATAAGATGAATGAAGTGGTGGCTTCTAGTATCAAAAGCTGGCAAATTAACAGAACTGACTATTCTGAATTAGAGCGTTACTTATGGTATTTAGTGCAACAAGACATAGTGAACTTTATTCAATTTAGTAGTGTTCAAGGAGAATCTGTTGGAGTTGAACGTGAAGTTGATGGTGAAATTGTTCTCAAATATAAAGACCAAAAAACTGCCCCAAAAAGAAACGTTTATCAGCTCGACAATCAAGGTAGAAGAATTAAGTTGATTGAAGCCCTAGACTACGACTCGCGGACTCGACCTTGGTATAAAGCGGCGGTGAAAGTAGGGAAACCAATTTGGAGTGAGTTTTTTAAGCGCGTGAGTCATTCATCTGTAGCGATTTCTTTGAACAATCCCGTATACAGTGACACAGGTCAGATCCTTGGAGTTGTGAACAACTTATTTGATATAAAGCAAATTCATCGCTTCCTGCGAGAGATCGAGATAGGTCGTATGGGACAAACTTTTATTATCGAACGATCTGGGAATTTGGTAGCTAGTTCGGTTATCAAAGAATCGTTTGCCATTCAAGGAAAAGAGCTAGAGAGAATTGAAGCCAAGAATGCTAACAATCCCATAATTCGCGCTACAGCCCGGTCGTTACAAAAGTCTGTAGGAAACCTCAATACCATCACCAGTAGCCGACAGATAGATTTTATCTTTAATGGCGAACGACAATTCGTGCAAGTGGTTCCTTTACAAGATGGTCGGGGAATTGACTGGCTTATTGTGGTTGTGGTACCCGAATCGGACTTTATGGAACGCATCAATAACAATACCCGCACTACGATTTTTTTGTGTTTGGGAGCTTTAGTGCTAGCTTCTGTATTTGGTGTTTTCACCTCTCGTTGGATTAGCCGTCCTATTTTGCGCTTGAAAAAAGCTTCTGCTGCTATAGCCAAGGGGAATTTAGACCAAAAAGTAGAGGTAGGAAACATAGCAGAATTGGGCATATTGTCAACTTCTTTTAACCAAATGGCACAACAGCTACGTGAATCCTTCCGTGCTTTAGAAAAGACGAATCAGGAACTAGAAGCGCGAGTGGATGAGCGAACTGTGGAACTCAAAGCAGCTAAAGAAGCTGCAGATAAGGCTAATCAAGCCAAAAGCGAATTTTTGACAAATATGAGCCACGAACTCCGTACTCCATTAAATGGCATTTTAGGATATGCACAAATTTTGCGTCGTTCGGAAGCTTTAACGGAAAAAGGTCGTAAGGGAATTGAAATTATTTATCAGTGCGGTTCTCATTTGTTAACTTTAATTAATGATGTTTTAGACCTTTCAAAAATTGAAGCTCAGAAAATGGAGCTTTATCCAAATAATTTTCATTTTTTATCCTTTTTAGAAGGTGTTGTAGAAATTTGTCGTCTTCGTGCGGAGCAAAAAGGTATTACATTTATTTATCACGCAGATGCCCATCTTCCACAAAGTATTAATGCTGATGAGAAACGATTGCGTCAGGTTTTAATTAATCTACTGGGTAATGCTGTAAAGTTTACTGATACGGGAGGAGTAACTTTTAGTGTTTCTGTTTTGAAAAACTATGAAATGACCCAACAAGACGCTGTTCAAAATTCACCTACAAAACTTATAACTAGGATAGTTCGGTTTCAAGTTCAAGACACGGGAGTTGGTTTACAAGAAGAACAATTGCAGAAAATCTTTGTACCTTTTGAACAAGTGGGTGATATAAAAAAGCAGTCGGAAGGTACGGGTTTGGGTTTACCTATTAGCAACAGGATTGTATCACTTATGGGTAGCACTTTGAAAGTAGAAAGTGAATTGGGCAAGGGCAGTACTTTCTGGTTTGATGTAGAGTTGCAAGAATCACAGGATTGGTTGGTGGGAGCGAGAGTAACTCTCTACGGTACAATTGCTGGTTATCAAGGAGCAAAACGAAAAGTTCTAATTGTAGATGACAAATGGGAAAACCGCTCTGTTATTATTAATATGTTAGAACCAATTGGTTTTGAAGTCGCTGAAGCGAGTGATGGAGAACAAGGTTTAGAGAAAGCTAAAATTTTGCAGCCTGACGTAATTATAACTGATTTAGTCATGCCAGTCATGCATGGCTTTGAGTTACTCAAGCAGTTACAGCAATCTCCAGAACTGAAAAATATTGTCGCGATCGCATCCTCAGCTAGTGTATTCGATACCGATCTGTTCAAGAGTATGGAAGCGGGTGCTAGTGAATTTTTACCGAAGCCCGTTCAGGCTGATATGTTGTTAGCAATGCTTGGCAAACATCTGCAATTGGAATGGGTTTATCAAGAGCAACAACAAGACAATTTAAGGAAAAATGAAACATCAAAAAATTCTCAAGTCTATCCTTGTGAAATTGAACTACCACAAGCAAATATACTCGCGCAACTCTACGAATTATCTCAAAAAGGAGATTTTGATGAACTCACAGCAATAGCTGAAACGCTCAAACAACAAGATACCAAGTACGTTCCGTTTACTGACAAGTTAATTGAATTAGCAGAGGCTTGTCAAGTGAAACAAGTTCAGGAATTTCTCGGACAATATTTTACAAATAACTAATTTTAAAAAAATTTTGCTTTATTTTCGAGTTTTTGATAATTTTTTTATTTATGACAAACCATGTAACAGAGGAATTTATTCTCATTATAGATGATAATCCCACAAATTTATCTGTTTTAAAGCAAGCTTTAAAAAATGTTGGGTTGAAAATACGGTTAGCCGCCGATGGGGACAGTGCTATTAAGCAAATCAAGCAAGAACCGCCAGTCTTGATTCTTCTAGACGTGGAAATGCCTGGAATTAATGGTTTTGAAACCTGTTATTTGTTAAAAGCCGATCCTTTGACTCAAGGAATTCCCATAATTTTTATGACAGCTTTGGCTCATACAGAGAATAAAGTCAAAGGGTTGTCTTTAGGAGCGGTGGACTATATTACTAAACCTTTTGAAGAAGAAGAGGTGATAGCACGAGTCAAAGCCCAGTTGCAATTGCAAAAACTGCAGAAATCTCTTGAGGAAAAGAACTTTCAATTAACGCAATTAACTCAAGAGTTGGAGCAAAGAGTTGTAGAACGTAGCGCAGCTTTACAAAAGGCGCAAGTACAACTCGTACAACAGGAAAAATTATCCATGTTGGGTCAGTTAGTTGCAGGAGTCGCCCACGAACTCAACAATCCTATTAGTTGTATTATCAGCAATCTTGCTCCCGCAAACCACTATTTTGCTTCTCTGACTAAAGTTGTAAAACTTTACCAACAATATTGCCCGGAAATACCAGAGCTACAGCAAGCACTAGAAGCAGAGGACATTGAGTTTGTGATTGAGGATTTTCAGAAACTGCTGAATTCGATGGAATTGAGTAGCGATCGCATTAAAGATATTTCCGTATCCTTACGAAACTTCTCGCGATTGGATGTCAGGACAAAAGTTCCTACAAATTTGCATTTGGGGTTAGACAGCACTCTCGTTATTTTAAGACATCGCTTAAAAGCTAGAGATAGTCGTCCGGAAATTCAAGTCATCAGACAGTATGACAACTTACCAGAAGTCAAGTGTTATCCAGGACAAATCAATCAAGTGTTTATGAATTTACTGGCTAATGCCATTGACGCAGTTGAGGAATGCTTTGACAGCGAAGGTACAAATGAAGATGCTCAATGTAAAACTCAGCCAAGTATCAGTATTTTAACCGAACAACCTGATGAGAAAAAAGTAAGAATTTGTATTACCGATAATGGTAAAGGAATGACAGAAGAAGTCAAGCAGCAAATTTTTGCACCAATGTTTACCACCAAACCGATGAGTAAGGGAACGGGTTTAGGTTTATCGATCGCTTATCAAATTGTTGTAGAGCGACATGGCGGTCAACTTAGTTTTGAGTCTAAATGGGGAGAGGGTACTAAGTTTTCCATTGAACTACCACTTGTCTGAAGGATGTGGATTTCTCATCCGACCTATTAGGCAAAGTGGTAGCGAAACTAAACGAAACCTTTGAGCGTGTTGAGTTTCGTTCATCAATGCTAGCTACGAAATCGTCAGATTTTAGTGGTTTCAACTAACCAGTATTCTAATTAACAACGGATTTCAAAAGACAGAGCTATCAATGCTCCTGAGAAACACATCCTAATTGAGTAAAGGGAAAATGTGTTTTTTAGGATCGTAGTCACCCATAGAACTTATAAATTCATGACTTTAGATACAGGTAAGTGTTTTTAACAAGTGAGATAATGATTATAAATAGTTTTCATTCTGCAAGAAAAAGGCTTAATATATATGGTCATCCGGTTTCCGATAATCGCTGCTACCTTTATAGCTACCAGCCTTAGTGTAGGTACACTTTTTAGCTTTGCTGATTCGGCTTCTGCTCAAAGCACAATCACTTGTGAAAGCCGCAATAATCAGAGGAATACTTGTTCGATCGATACACGAGGTCGTGTTAGGTTTGTTAGGCAATTATCCGATCGTAGTTGTAGGGGAAATTGGGGCTATAGTAGAAACCGTATTTGGGTGAGGAATGGTTGTCGAGCAGAGTTTTCCGTAAGCGAGCCCAGATACGACAGAAATGATAGATACGACAGAAATGGTAGATACGATAGAAATGGTAGATACGATAGAAATGATAGATACGATAGAAATGATAGATACGACAGAAATGATAGATACCGCAGATAGGCAGAACGATGACGTTTTTATAGTATCAGCTTCCCAAATTCGAGCGTCAATTGCATCTTGTTTGTACTCCTTTTGAGTTTGCTGATATTTGAGGTAAGCCCTGAAAGAGTCACTTTGCGATCGCCGACCTATTAAAGTTGGTTGAATTGGTTACAGGTCAAAAATTGCGGTGATAGGTGCGTGGTCAGAACCCGGTTTTCCCCGTCTTAAATTTGGATCGTTGTTGATGGAAGAGAGCGCATTTATAACATCGACATGACTGTCTACTGTTGGTAATTTGCGAGGTTCACCCGGTAGTAGCTCTTGACTGACAAAGATATGATCGATTAGCTCTTTGTTGCTTTGATTAATCCGGGAGTATCGCCGCTCCTCAGAAATTAGAGAAGCTAAGTTAAATAATCTGGTGTCATCTCCTTCATCTAGACGATTAAACCCATTTGTACCTATCTCGCTACCACTTGGACCTTGGAGAATTTGGGTTGTAG